>NZ_JBFAWL010000035.1:12521-43941 GCF_040680275.1 Streptomyces sp. NPDC052079 | reverse complement strand
AGACGACACTCGGGCCGCCAGCCTGCCCAACCTCCATCACCAGCAACAAGATGGGCCACCGACTCCGTCGGCGGCCCATCAAGAAAGATCGAGGTCAATGCGCCGGGTGCTGCCAGGGTTGGGCGACCGCCTCCTGGGGAGTTCTCGTAACGTCTCGGGTCTGGGGAGGTAGGTTATGAACATTCTTGCCGGGCTAATCATTGCGCTGCCGCCGGTCGTGGGTGCCTTACAAATTGACCTTTGGCGTCGACTGAAGGTCATCCGAGCATCACTCGCCACTTACACATGCGGGGCAGTCATGCTGAGCCCCTACTCTGCATGGATCGCCCATGGCCTCAATGTATGGCACTCAGACGCTGCCTTGGCTCTCTCCTTGCCCGTGATGTACGGCGGCTACTACGCCGCTCACCACTCGAGCAAAAGAGACGTTTGGAGGGATCAAGAGCGGCGCAATGTTGAAGCATCAAAAACCCTGAAGCGAATTGAGGCGGGAGAGCCTCATGCAGCTATCACTCTGTACCTTCGGGCTTTCATGACAGAGGATCGATTTTCTGCGCAACCTCTGCTGCGTGGCGTAAGTTTAGCGTCCCCCAATGACCATCTTGATCTGGAAGAGCTGCTACGGCGAGCGCTATATCCCCAATCCCAGCTCGTGGGCGTTGGAAATCGGGGTGCGATGAGCGGATCAGCCCAGGTACGGGCGCAGAGTGCGGACTGGAAGAAGCTCGTCGACCTGCTGATTCGCGAAGCCGAACTCATCGTCATCGTCCCCTCTGCCCAACCGGGAACCTTTTGGGAACTGCAGCGGATTCGCCATCACAGAAAGCTGCATAAAACTATCCTCATCATGCCCGAGCACTATGCAAAATCTCCACGCATGGAGTATGCAGAAAATCAATACTTCGGAAAGCCATGCATTCGGCGAACGAATCCTGGGACGCACATTTTGAATCATGAGCATGAATGGCTGAGAGTCACGATCGAGGCAGCAAAAGTTGGAGTCCGCCTACCGCAATACCAACGAGCAGGAGCAGCTTTTACCCTTGGAGAAGATGGGGGCGTCTCTAAGCTACTGCCTTTGAATATCATTCCGCACGCCCGCCGAAAGCGGAGGCTGCAATGGCTGATCGCAGAGCTGGGAATGTTGCCTTTTGGTAACAGCAGCGACCGCTAGCCGAAGGTGAAAAACTCAACGGGTAGCCGAAATTCCAGGACGGTGGTCAGGCCCCAGTGGACTATCCGTGGACGGGGCCCGGCCGACTATGTGGCTGTAGGCCCTTTGACCAGCAACATTGCCCGAAAGCCGAGGCCCTCCGCAGCCGTGTACGCGGATGCCGCACACCGCCCATGAGGCAGGAACGATCGGCGCGACCTACCGCCAGATCAGCTCATCTACAAGGTTGGTCTTGCCCAACGTACGAGCGCCCTCCCGGGCCGTCCTCGGGCCGTGGAAAGGCGCTCAACGATGACCAACGCCGACAGCTACCGACAGCTCAGCAGCAGGTCAGGACGTTGATCGATAAGGCGGCCGCAGGTCACGGCCGCCGGTGATCAGTTGTGGCTGTGCAGCACCTCAGTCCAATCCGGCCACCGGCATCGCACTCTCGCGTCTTCGGGCGAGGGCCAAGGCTGCCCCCCAGTGCCGGCGCTTGCCACCCTCATTGAGACTCCGCCGACGGTGTGGTCACCTGTCAGGCCGGGCAATGTGAGAGCACGTTGTAGGCCGGACTAGCGGGAGCTGCCATGGTGAAGAGAAGCGACTTTGAGTGGCTGGAAGACCGACCCGACTGGATAAAGAATGCCTACAGACTCAAGCTGGAGGTGGAATACCGTCGGACTCACGGAACCTCATTCCAGCTCCTATTTGATCGAGTGATGCGGTCGATCCACGGTGACGACTACATCGCCACAGCTACCTACGGGAATGAAGGCGACCTCGGATGTGACGGATTCCTTAGGTCGCGGAGTCTTTTCTTTGCCGTCTACTCGCCGAGTCCCTATTTCAAGCTCACCGAAGCCCGCAACAAAATGAAGGCAGACTTTGCCCGCTTCGAAGAATGTTGGCAGATACCGAAGCAGGTGAAGCAGTGGACTTTCGTTCTCAACTATCCCGGAGTGCACCCTTCTTTGCTGGCGCTTGCTCAGGAACTTGAAGAACGTCACCCCGAACTAGCGGTCACAGTCTGGAGCCGATACGACCTCACCCAACAGTTCCTGATATTCGCCCGAATCGATTTACTGCTACCTGAGTTCGGCTCAGTCGAGCAGAAGGTACAGGAATTAGCCCCTTTGAACTTTGTGCCGGAGGACACAGCCCTACCGAGCGAGGAGGCCACGCTCACCTACCGGCGTCTATCAGCCCGAATCACATGCCAAAAGGCCGATTACGACGAGTTGACGAACGAATGGTTAGATCAGCTCAGCCAGGACCCAATGCGCTGGATGATGGTGCACTGTCAGTTCCTCGTAGGTGCCATGGCTTCAGTTGGCATGGTGGGTTCCTTTGCCATCGAAGACCCACCCTTGCGACGGCTCAAATTTGAGACGCCAGTCGCGGACTTCGCCTGGCGAAAGTATTTCAAAACTGCATGGGGCGTGCCCGCCTCCCTCATCTTCCAGGAAGACTATAAAGGGGAATATCCGCCTATCGGTGACGACGTCGACATGCTTATTGGTGTTTGCCTTGTTCAAGACGCGCTCACCTTGGCAACTATTCGCCTGCATTCGCGCATAACAGGACTATGGGAAAATGAGATCCTTGAAGAGGTGTGGTCATATGTGACGGAAATTAAGATCCATCCGGAGTGAATTCGCAGCTGCCTGGCGGAATTGCGTTATGAGCAGGCGATCGGATGCTGATCCCGAGGCGAGAGAGCGTGGCCTCGCAGCCCGCCTTTCTGAGTGCTTCTGACATCCACGGCTGACATCAACGACGCCGAACGGGGACGTACACCAACGTCCCTGTCCGTCCGTCGCGCCAGGCGCCGACAGCAGCTGTAGCAGGCTCGGATCGAACTCCTAAAGCGGGTGTCGCAGGTTCGAATCCTGCCGGGGGCACAAAGAGAAGGGTCGGCTCAGGAGGGATTCCCTCCCAAGCTGGCCCTTCGGCGTTCCAGGCGCCGTGCCACACGCGTGCCACTACGCCGCACCACCCAGGCGTCTATGTACGGACGGAAGACGCGCAGCAGATCGCCTGCGGCGAACTCATGTCGAGTACCGGATGGACTGCAGGAACTCGCCGGATCTGTCATCGAGCACCCAAAACGACCAGCCGTTACGGTTTGGTTGACGTCCGGCTTGTAGTGCGCCACCGCTGCCCGAGCCGGTCCAGTTGGCGTCCTGAAGCTTTGTCCGGCGAGCGGCCCCCACGTGATGTCGATCCGCTTCGTGTCCCGATCATGGGTACCACGGGTGCGATGACCTTCGTAGTCGACGTACACGCCGACCTTGCGCCCCGTCTCCGCCTCCTTGCTCGTGACGGCCGACGCAGAGGACTGCACACTCGCGGTCCTCACCAGCCGGGTGGGCGAGAGAGGGCACCTCCCACCCCGGTCCTTCACAGATCAGGTGTTGTGGCCATGTACTGACGCTACCGCTGTTCGAGGTCTCCCCCGGCGCTCCCGGGAGCACTCCTCCACCGCCCCGGATCATGGCCCCGAGCCGGCCTGCGACAGCCCGGTCACGGTCGCTGGACATGGGCTGGTGGATCAGCGCGGCCCGCGAGTTGCTGTGGCCCATCCGTGTCTGCAGATGAGGGTGCAGGCGGTGCTCATGTAAGCGAGGAGGTGGTCGGCCTTGCGCTCGTAGCGGCGGTGCGGTCTGCGGTATCCGATGAGCCAGGCCGTGTCTTCTCCTGGTCAGGCCGGGTGAAAGGTCAGATGATGAACGGCCGCCGGCGGAGGAACTCGGCATCTACCCGCACGCCGAGTTGGGGCAGGACGATATGTCGCGTCCTCGACTGTGCACCCTTCAACGAGCTACGGACGCGCAGCGCACGCAGGTTTTCGCCGCCGGGCGAACTTCGAGGCGCTCCGTCGGGATCGGCTCACCGCATTGCTCGCAGCGCCCGTAGTCGCCTCTCTCCAGCCGTTCCAGGGCGCGATCGAGATCGTTCAGATGCTCGTGCGCCTGGGACAGCAGGGCGGCGACGTGCGCCCGCTCGAAGGCCGTACTCGCGCCCTCCGGGTCGTGCTCGTCGTCAATGGCCACCAGTGCGTTCGCCTCGACGATCGCTTGGTACTCACGGCTAAGGGCGGATATCTGCTGCAGCGTCCCGACACGGTCGGCCGCGAGCAGCGCCCGCATCGACTCGCCCTGGGGCGCGGCGAAAGCGGCATTGGTGAATTCATCGCTCATATCAGAAGGAAACCTCATAGTCTTGCGCCGAATTCCCGGGTGCTCGGGCGACGACGGCTTCAGCGGTGACGTGGGCGGCCACGCTGGTACTGCTTCGGCCACGGGACGTCGTCACCGAGCACGTGGGCCGCGCGGAGAGGCCAGGTCGGGTTGCGCAGCAGTTCGCGCGCGAGCATGATCGCGTCGGCCGAGCGATCCACGAGGATCTGGTCGGCCTGCTCCGGTGCGGTGATCAGGCCGACCGCGGAGACGGGCAGGGCCGCGCCCTCGCGGACGGTTCGGGCGAAGGGCACCTGGTAGCCGGGCTCCACTTCGATACGGGCGTTGTGGACGAGCCCGCCGCTGGTGATGTCCACCAGATCGACGCCGTGGGCCACCAGATGCCGCGACAGCTCGACCGTCTCCTCCGGGGTCCAGCCGCCGTCGGCCCAGTCCGTGGCCGAGAAGCGTACGAACAGCGGGCGGTCTTCCGGCCACTGCGCCCGTACGGCGTCGGTGACCTGGACCAGGAAACGGCTGCGCCCGTCGAGATCGCCTCCGTACTCGTCGCTGCGGTGGTTGGACAGCGGTGACAGGAACTGGTGCAGCAGATAGCCGTGCGCAGCGTGGATCTCCAGGACCTCGAAGCCACCGGACAGCGCCCGCGCGGCGGCCTCGCCGAAGGCCCGGACCAGAGCGCGGATGTCGTCCGCGCCGAGCTCCCGCGGGGCCGGCCAGTCGCCGAATGGCAGCGGTGACGGTGCGACCGTCTGCCATCCTCCGGCCTCCGGTTCGACGTACACGTCACCCTCCCAGGGCGGTGCCGTCGACGCCTTGCGGCCGGCATGGGAGATCTGGATGCCGGCGATGGCTCCCTGCCCGTGGACGAAGTCGGTGATCCGCTTGTACGCGGCGGCCTGCCCGTCATCCCAGATGCCGGCGTCGGAAGGGCTGATCCGGCCCTCGGGTTCCACTGCCGTGGCCTCCTGCATGACCAGGCCGGAGCCGCCTCGTGCCAAGGAGCCGAGATGGACCAGATGCCAGTCCTGCGGATAGCCGTCGACCGAGCTGTACTGGCACATGGGGGCCACCCAGGCCCGGTTCGGGAAGGTCGTACGACGGAGGGTGAGCGGCGAGAAGAGACGGCTCATCGGAGGCCTCGCAGGAGGGATGTGGAAGGCCGGGTGCCCCGCAGCCGTCGAGCCGTGACGACCTGGGTTCCTGCGGGGCGCCCCGCACGTGCACCCCCGAGTACCCCGGCCGCTCGTGGCACACACCACCGGCCAGGCGGGCTCACCCGCGCGGTGTCCGGGCACGTGGCGGTCCCGGGCCGTGGTCGCGTGCGCACCTGGGTCGTCATCCTGATCGCCCACAGCTGTCGCCACAAGCGTCGACCATTGCATGAGCCCCCTGAGGTTCTGCCGGACTGGTTCTCCCTCCCCGCCTGCAGTACAGCATCGGCTGTCATAGGACTTGGCGCCGCCGGTTAACCGCTCTTCGAGACCTGGTCCAGGCGGTCCGGGAAGAGGTGCCCGTACGTGTCCAGGGTCAGCGTCGCGGGCTTGTGGCCCAGCATCGTCTGTACGACATTGACGTCCGCGCCGCCGGCGATGGCGAGCGAGGCTGCCGTGTGCCTCAGCTTGTGCGGGGTGACCTTGAGGTGCCCCAGCCCGGCCTTCACGACCGCCGGCGCGAAGAACCGCTGACGGAAGTTGCGTGCCCGTAGCGGTCCACCCTGCGGGGCCGTGAAGAGCAACTGCTCGCCTCCCCGTCCCTCAGTTTGTGGTCCGCCATGGTCCGCAGGAGCGCGGCGGAGAGCGCCCCGAGCCGCTGCGCGGAAGCGGTCGCTCCGGCCGCTCGCCGGGTGAGCCCGATCTGGCGATGCTGTGTCGGGCGTACCAGGGCCTCGCACTCGCCGGTCAGGGCAGGATCGGAGGGCTGTCGGGCCGTACCGAGCGCTGGGAGCCCGTGGAAGGCCAGGTGGCCACCCGGGATACCCGGGTGGCCGACCCACGCACTCGATGGAGAGCGATCCGGTTCAGCGCTTCTCCGTACCGCTCTTCCCGCCCTTGCCGGCGGCAGCGCCTGCGTACTTCACGGCGGCAGCAGCGTCCGCGATGCCCCAGCCGTAGGCCGGCGAGTAGACGCCCGTCATCCCGGTGCCCGGCTGGCGCGCCGTGTCGAGCAGTGCGTCCTCGACGTTGGCCAGCGTCCGGCCCTGTGCGAAAAGCAGGGCGGCGACACCCGCTACGTGCGGCGTGGCCATGGACGTGCCGGCGTAGTAGTCGTAGTCCTTCTGGCCGCAGGACGCGGATCCGGTGCCGACCGGCACGGTGGACACGATGTCGTCCCTGCACGAGGTCAGTCCCGCGCCCCCTGGAGCGGCGACGGCCTTCAGGTCGAGCTTGTTCGGCAGTTCGGAGAACCAGCTCTTCAGCTCGTTGCGGTCGGTCGAAGCCACACAGATGGCGCCGGGCTCCCACGCCGGGCTGTTGCAGACCCCGGTGGCCGAGTTCCCGGCGGCGGCGATGACCGAGGCGCCCTGGGCGTTGGCATACTTGATCGCTTCGGTCACCGACGACTCCAGGCCGGTGAGGGTGATGACCTGCGTTCCCGCGAGCCCGCCGAGACTCATGTTGATCACGTCGGCGCCATGGTCCACCGACCACCGTATGCCGGCGGCGATGTCCTCGAAGGTGCCGCTGCCTTCCTCGAGCACCTTGACCGGCATGATCTTGGCGTTCGGCGCGACTCCGGCGACACCGGTGCCGTTGTTGGCGACGGCGGCCACGATGCCGGCGACGTGGGTGCCGTGCTCGTCGCCATTGTTCTGTCCGTCCGGACCGCGGAAGTCACCGTTGCCGCACGGCTGGCCCGTCGTGGCGCAGCCGGTGAACGTGGCGCCGGCCACCAGGTTGCTCTCGAGATCGGGGTGGGCCAGGTCCACCCCGGTGTCGACGACGGCGACGACAGCACCCCTACCGGTGCTGGTGGCCCAGGCCTGTTCGGCGTGGACCTGGTTCAGGCCCCACTGGTCGCCGCTCAGCGGGTCATTGGTGCCGGCATGCGCGAGGCCTGCCGATGTGCTCAACAGGGCGGCGGCGCCGATGAGTGACGCGACCACGGCAAACTTGCTGCTGCGATACATGTGTTCCTCTCCTGGGTGACGGCCTGGACGGGGTACTCAGCCGGCATGCTGCGCGGTAAGGGTGAACTGGTAGTCGGCGCCGTACAGGTAGAGCAGTCCGACGTACGTCGCGTCTGGGGCGATCACGGGCGCCGGTGACCACTGCCCCCACGAAAAACTGCCGCCGCGCGACTGCCCGAGGGCGGTTACGGAGGCCTGGTCAGAGGGCGTCGACGCCGCTCACCTTCCACCCCTGCGAGGTGCGACTGAGCGTCATCCGGACCCGGTTCAGATCCAGGCGTGGCCCGGTGACCTGGGTACTCACCGTGACCTGGTTGACGAAGAGCAGCACCACGACCCGGTCCGGCGCGGCGGACACGACAGAGGCCGCCGGAGCCCCGCCGCCGGGCGGCTCCACGACCGTCGCCTTCACCACCCCCCGGTACTTCGCCGCGGTCGGGGCGACCACGGTCTTCGTGGTTCTGCGGTACTCCTCCCGGAAGTCCCCGGTCAGGTGGGCGAGGGCACGGGAGAAGTCCCGCTCCAGATGACGGTGGTCGTACGACAGCACCACCGGCGCCGCCTTCCGCGCGGCGGCCAGCGCCTCGCCCCGCGCCGCGTCGGCCCGCCGGGCATCGCGGTACTGCAGGCCGAGCACGGCCACCGCGACCAGGCCGGCGACGAGAACCAGCGCCAGGAGCGCGCCGTACAGCCCCCGCCACGACCGCGCCCACTTCTTCGGCCGTTTCCCGGCTTCCCCGGCCGGCTCGAGGTCGTCCTCGGGGGTATCCGACGACGGCTCGGGCGGGTCGTCCCAGCCGGCGGGAGGCTCGATCACCAGGGTGCGCCCGGAGATCCGCTCCGGCGGCGGGACATCGGCGCGGGCCTCGGCCCCTGCCGGTTCCGTCCGCCGCGGACGTGCCGTGCGCTCGGTGCGTCTGGCCGCCGCGCGGGCGGCGGCGGCAAGGGTGCGGCGGGCCGGGGCGCCTGCGCCGCGCGCTCGGGTGGGCGGGTTGCTCATGGTCCTGCTCCTCGGTGTCGCGGGTCAGCCGACGAACTCGACGTCGGAGGTCAGCCAGCGCCCGTCCCGGCGCACCAGGTCGAGTTGCAGCCGGTAGGTGCGCGCCTCGCCCTTGGGCACGGCGGTGTTGGTCACCTCGCTGTCGGCGACCACCAGCACCCGGGCCGAGCGCGCGTCGGACCGCACGATGCCCGCTTCGAGGACCTGCCCCTCGGACACGGACTTGTTCTGCTCGACCAGCTTCGTCAGCTCCTCCGTCTGCGCGGCGAACTCCTCGCGGAAGTCGCCCGTGGCGCCCCTGAGCACGTTGGTGCTGTCCCGTTCGTAGTGCCGGTAGTCGAGCGAGGTGAAGTTCAGCGCGGACTGGCGGGCCGCGGCCAGCACGTCCTGGCGCCGCTGCTCGGCCTCCCGCTGTCCCAGCACCTCGAAGGTGAGCCAGAGCGCCGACCCGGTGGTAAGTACGGTCGCCACGACCAGCCCCGCCGCCACCGCCCTGGAACGCCCCGCCCGCGCGAGGCGTCGCGCCCCCGCGCGTATCCGCCCGCTCATGCTCGTGCCATCGGTCCGACGAGCAGCCATTGCCACGACTCCTTTCCGTACATGCTCTGTTCACCGCCGGTCGAGCCGATCTCGACCGTCTTGCCGTCCGATCCGGTAGCGATGCCGGTCGCCGGGTCGTACGGGGCGACGTGCGCCGCCGGCTCCGTGCCGCCCGGACGGGACGCCGGGCCGGGGGCGTTCTGTGCACCGCGCACCGAGGTCTCACTGCCGCGCGGCTCGGCACAGCGGGCGCCGG
Organism: Streptomyces sp. NPDC052079; assembly: GCF_040680275.1. Taxonomy (NCBI): domain Bacteria; kingdom Bacillati; phylum Actinomycetota; class Actinomycetes; order Kitasatosporales; family Streptomycetaceae; genus Streptomyces; species Streptomyces sp. NPDC052079. Next base: position 34,662 of record NZ_JBFAWL010000035.1, on the reverse strand, counting down.
TGTTCGCCTCACGGGTGCTCGTGTCGGCGGGGTCGCGCCGCCGGGTGTCGTACCCCCGGGTGCACGGCGGCGGGTCGTCGGCGCCCACAACCATCCCGAAGTGGGTGGTGCCGTCCCCGGGAATGACCGTGTAACTGCCCGTCACCACCAGGGGGAACGTCACCAGTGCCTGCTCCACACCGGGCAGCCGCGCCACGGTGACCCGGCCACCGCTGATGAGGTTGGCGAGCAGCACCGGCACGCTCGACTCGGTCGACTTCAGCAGCGAGTTGATCTCGACGGCGGCCGGGGTCGCGTTCCCGATCAGCCGGCGCAGATCCCCGTCGCTCGACTTGAGCTGCTCCGTCAGCGCCGCCAGGTCGCGGGAGAACGCCTTGATGGCCGAGCCCTGGTCGGCCTGCGTCTTGAGCACCGTGCGCGAGTCCTCGATCAGCGCGACCGTCTCCGGCAGGGCGTCGGACGCCGACTCGACGAGCGCGTTGCCCGAGTCGACCAGCTTTCCCAGGTGCGGTCCGGTGCCGGCGAACGCCTGGCCCAACTCGTCGACGGTGGTGCGCAGATCGTCCTTGCCGACCGAGTTCACCAGCCGGTCGAGACTGCCCACCAGGTCCGTGGTGGGCAGCGTCACCCGGGTGCGCTCGCGCGGGATCGTGGCGCCGTCGAGCAGATACGGCCCGCCGTCGCGGCGGGGCTGGAGGTCGACGTACTGCTCGCCGACCGCCGAGCGGTTCGCCACCACGGCCAGTGTGCCGGCGGGGATGCGGGGCGCCCCGTCGTCGATCTCCAGCGTCACCGACACCCCGTCGCCGGTCAGCCGCAGCGGGCCCACCCGGCCCACCGGCACACCCCGGTAGGTGACCTCGGCGCCCGGGAAGATCCCGCCGGAGCCCGCGAATTGGGCCCGGACGGTGTACCCCCGGTCGAGGAGGGCGTCCGCGAGCCCCGTGTACTCGGTGCCCACGTACGACACTCCGACCGCGGTGACGGTGGCGAACGCGAGCAGCTGGGCCCTGACCGTCCTGGTGATCACGGCAGCATCCCCTTCAGCATCAGCTCGGCCAGCGCCAGGTCGGTCCCCGGCGGGAGGCGGCGGGAGTCCCCGCCGCCGAAGCCGGCGGTGCACACCGGCGGGCACAGCGGGCCGCCCTCCCGGGGCGGCGCCGGCGAGGTGGGCGCGTCGGGCAGACCGGGGACGGACGGCTCGGGCAGCGGAACGTCCGGCACCTCCGGTATGTCGGGCAGGTCCGGCAGCTCGGGGGCGTCCGGCGTGCCGGGCGGCCGCGGCCCGCCCTCGTCCTCACCGGGCTCGTCGGTGAGGTTGCCGTAGATGCTCGACAGGTCGAGGTCGGCGGTGATCTGAAGGTTGACGTAGTCGCCCTTGACGGCGTCCGCGGCGTTGCGCGGGAACGGGTACGTGGTCAGCAGTTCGAGGGAGTTGGGCAGGTCGTCGCCCGCCTTGTTCAACTGCTGGAGGATCGGACGGAGCCGCTTCAGATTGGCGACGGTGTCGTCGTGGGAGGCGTTGACCACCCGTGTGCCCGTCGTGCCGAGCTTCGACAGGGCCGTGAGCATCTTCGTCAGGTCGCGGCGCTGGTCGGCGAGGACCTTCAGTGCCGGCGGCATGGTGTCGACCGCCTCGGCGATGGTCTTCTTCTCCTTGCCGAGCCGTTTGGCCAGCCGATCGATGCCCTTGAGCGCGCGGACGATCTCCTTGCGCTGTCCGTCCAGGCCCCCGAGGAACGTGTCGAGTTCCTTCAGCAGGGACTTGACCCGGTTCTCGCGGCCCCCCAACGCCTTGTTCAGCTCGATGGTGATCGTCTTCAGCTGCGCCACCCCGCCGCCGTTCAGCAACGCGGACAGCGCGGACAGCACCTCCTCGATCTCCGGGTTGCGGCCGCTGCGGGACAGCGGGATGCGGTCCCCGTCGGCGAGACGTCCAACGGGGGCGGCGCCGGCGGGCGCGGACAGCGCCACGTACTTCTCGCCGAGCATGCTGGTCTGCCCCAGCTCGGCGACCGCGTTGGCGGGCAGCTCCACCGAGTCCGCGACCCGCAGCCGCACCCGGGCGTGCCAGCCGTCCAGTTCGACCTTCTCCACCGCGCCCACGGTCACGTCATTGACCTTCACGGCGGACTGCGGCACCAGGTCCAGCACATCCCGGAACTCGACGGTGACATGGAAGGCGGCGCCGTCGGCGGCGGCCCCGCCGGGCAGCGGCACGTCGTACAAGCCGTTGAACTCGCAGCCGGACAACAGCAAACTGGCCGCCGCCGCCCAGGCGAACGCGCCGGTCCCGCGGCGCCCGTTCGTGCGTCGTGCGCTCATGCGCCGGCCTCCAGGATGCCGCCGAGGGTGCGGTCGACCGAGCCGGGCACGGCCGGTGCCCGAGGCGGTTCGGGCAGGGAGTCGAAGAGCCGCTTCAGCTCCCGGCAGTCGGGGTTCTCGCCGCCCTCGTCCCCAGTCGTGCGCAGCAGGGAGCACAGCAGGGCGGCCGGGTCCTGCGGGTGGTCGGGGTTGTTGCGGGTGTCGAGGGTGCCGGACGACGCGTTGTAGGCGTTCTGCAGATTGGACAGGCCGGTCGGGGCGACCTCCAGCAGTTCCTCCAGGGCGGCCCGCTGGGTGACCAGCACTTTGGTCACCTTGCTCAGCCCTTTCACGTTCGACGTCAGGGAATTCTTGTTCTTCTTGACGAAGTCGGACACGTCGCCGAGGGCCCAACCGAGGTTCTTGAGCGCCGCCGCCAGATCCTCGCGCTCCCCGGCGAGCTGCTCCGCGACCTCGGCGAGGCTGGTGTTGAACGCCCGCACCTCCTTGTCGTCGGCGGCCAGCGCGGCGGTGAACACCTGGAGGTTGCGCACGGTGCCGAACAGATCGCCCCGGTGGTCGGACAGCGTGCCGGCCGCCGCCGAGAGGTCCTTCACCATGCCGTGCAGATTCCCGCCCTGACCCTCGAGGTTGTCGGCGCTCACCCCGAGCAGACGGGACAGCGAGCCGTCCTTGTTGGCCCCCTCCGGTCCGAGCGCCTCGGCCGTGGTGTGCAGGCTGTCGAAGACCCGGTCGAGCTCGACGGGGACGGCCGTGCGCGACTCGGGGATGACATCGCCGTTCCGCAGCGCCGGTCCCTTCCGGTACACCGGCAGCAGTTGCACGTAACGGTCGCTGACCACCGAGGAGTTGATGATCGCGGCCCGGGCGTCCGCCGGAACCCGGCGGTCCTCCTCGTACTCCAGCTCCACCCGGACCCGGCCGCCCTCGGGCACGATCTCCTTGACCTCGCCGATCCGGACGCCCAGGACCCGGACGTCGGAACCGGGGTAGATGCCGACGGTGCGCGGGAAGTACGCCGTGACGCGCACCGTCCCGGGGCGCGGCCACAGCACGTAGGTGAGCGCGGCGACCAGGGCCAGGGCGGTGACCAGCGCGATGCGTTTCCTCACGGGGTGCCTCCCGTCCTGGGCACCACGGGTGCCGCTACCAGGTTCTGGATGTAGCTGTCGAACCAGCGGCCGTTGCCGAGGGTGTTGGAGAAGACCCGGACGTAGGGGGCGAGCAGTTCCACGCTGCGGTCGAGGCTCTTCTGGTTGCGTTCCAGCATCTTCACGAACGTGTTCAGGTTCCTCAGCGCGGGGCCGATCTCCTTGCGGTTGTCCTCGACCAGCCCGGACAGTTCGACACCGAGCTCGGCGGAGGACGTCAGCAGCTTGTGGATCGCCTTGCGGCGCTTGCTGATCTCCTTGAACAGCTCGTTGCCGTCCTCGACCATGGCGCTGAAGTCGCCGGAGCGTTCGGCCAGCACGCCGCTGACGCCGTTCGCCCGGCCGAGGAGTTCACCGAGTTCCTTGTCCCGCGAGGCGACCGTCCGGGAGATCTTCGACAGGCCCTTGACGGAGGCACGCACCTCTTCGGGCGAGTCCTGGAAGGTGTCCGAGAGAGTGTCCAGCGCCTTCGCCAGCCGCTGGGTGTCGACCTCCTCCGTCGTGGTCGTCAGATCACTGAACGCCTCCACCACGTCGTAGGCCGGGACCGTCCGCCGCAGCGGGATCTCGCTGCCCGCCGGGAGCTGCCCGGGGCCCTCGGGGTGCAGGGCGAGGTACTTGGCGCCGAGGATGGTCTCCACCCGGATCGACGCGCCGGTCTCCCGGCCGAACTCCGGTTCGCCGCGCAGCTTGAACATCACCTTGACGTGGTCGCCGTCCAGGTCGACGGTCTCCACCTTGCCGACCTTCACCCCGGCGATCCGCACTTCGTCCCCGGGCTTCAGCCCGCCCGCCTCCGAGAAGGCCGCGCTGTAGCGCGTGCCGCCACCGATCAGCGGCAGGTCGTCGGCGTTGAAGGCGGCGACGGTCAGCAGCGCGAGGACGGTCAGTCCGACGGCGCCGACGACCAGCGGACTGCGCTCCCGGAACGGCTTCATCCGGGGCCCGCGCCCCTTGCGGCGCCGCGGCCTCGGCAGTCGCGGCGGCCCGATCCGCGTCTTCGCCGACGGCTCCGGCCCGCCCTTCCGGCGAGGGAGAAAACGTATGCTCATTCCCCGCACCTCGCCCGTGCCACGTGCAGCCGCGGAGTGAGCACCTCGTCGCTGCCCGGCAGCACGACCCGGCCGTCGAAGTCGCACAGGTAGAAGTTGAACCACGAGCCGTAGGACGCCGTCCCGGTCAGCTCGTTGAGCTTGTTCGGCAGCCGCTTCAGCACGCCCTCCACGGTCTTCTCGTTCTCGTTCAGGTTTCCGGTGAGCTCGTTCAGCTCGGCGATGTCGTCCTTCAGCGGCGGCCGGGCGTCCTTCAGCAGCCCCGAGGTGGCATCCGCGAGGTCACCGATGCTCACCAGCGACTTGCCGAGCGGCTTGCGGTCGGCGGACAGCCCGGATATCACCCGCCGCAACTGTTTGAGCAGGCCGGAGAACCGGCCGCTGCGCCGGTCGAGTGTGGTGAGCACCGAGTTGAGGTTGGTGATGACCGAGCCGATCAGCTCGTCGCGGCCGGCGAGCGTCGTGGTGAGCGACGCGGTGTGCGCGAGCAGGCTGTTCACCGTGCCGCCCTCGCCCTGCAGGGTCTTGATGATCTCGGTGGCGAGCTGGTTGACGTCCTCCGGGCTGAGCGCGGCGAACAGCGGCTTGAAGCCGTTCAGCAGCACGTTGAGGTCCAGTGCGGGCTGTGTCCGGGACAGCGGGATGGTGCCGCCCGGCCGCAGCCGGGTGCCGTCGCCCGAGCCCTCGGTGAGCGCGACGTACCGCCGGCCGACCAGGTTCCGGTAGCGCACTACCGCGCCGGTCGTGGTCAGCAGCGGCCGGTCGGCGCGGACGCCGAAGGTGATCTCGGCGCGGGTCCGGTCCTTGATCCGGATGTCCTCGACCTCACCGACCCGCACCCCGGCGACCCGGATGTCGTCGCCCTCCTCCAGGCCGGTGACATCGCTGAACACCGCCCGGTAGGAGTGCTTCGGCTCGAAGGAGATGTTGACGATGGTGGCGGCGAGCAGGGCCGTCGCCAGGATCGTCACCAGGGCGAACAGGCTGAACTTGACCAGCGGAGCCACGGTCTGCCGGGCCTTGGACGTGCTCATGCGACGCTCACCGCCGTTCCCCGGGCGAGCGGGCCGAAGAGCAGCGTCGTCACGGGCGGGACCTCGTCCGCCGGCACGCCCAGCACGGGCGCGACGAGCGAGCCGACCGCCCGCTGCTCGGCCGCGGTGGCGGACACCGGCGACGGACCGCCCGATCCACCCGGAGCGGCCGATCTCGCGCCGTCGTCGAGGTCGGTGTGCGGTGCGGGCACCTGCGGACGGGGCATGCCGTGGCAGTTCGGGCCGGACCGCTCGCCGTAGACGGGTTCCTCGCCGAGCTCGTACGCCGGCCGGGCACGGACCACCTCCAGGGTGATCCGCATCCTGCCGCCCCGGAAGGCCTCCTCCGCCGCCTTGCTCTGCCGCACCAGCCCGGCCAGCAGGCACGGGTACTGGGGGGAGTAGCGGGCGAACAGGTCCAGCGTGGGGCGGGAGACCCGGCCCAGGGTGATCAGCCGGTCGCCGTTGGCGTCGAGGAACTTCCGCCCGGCCCCGGCGACGGTCGCCGTGGTGTGCAGCGCCGAGGCCAGGCGGTCCTTCTTCTCGACCAGGGTGCGACTGGTGGTGACGGTGTTGCGCAGGACGCGCAGCAGGTCCGGTGCCGCGTCGCCGTACACCTCCGCCACGTCCGCGAACCGCGAGATGTCCTCCTTCAGCGACGGCAGATGGGGATTGAGTTCGCGCAGATAGGCCTCCAGCCGGGTGAGGTTGTCACCGATCCGGTCACCGCGGCCCTCCAGCGCGCCCGCGAACGCGGAGAGCGTGGCGTTGAGTTCACCGGGCTCGACCGTGCGCAGCAGCGGCAGCAGGTCGTTCATCAGCTGCTGGACCTCCATGCCGACCGTCGTACGGTCCTGGGTGATGACGTCCCCGGCGCGGATCGGCCGGGCGGTGGAGCGGGCGGGCGCCACCAGGTCGACGTACTTCTCGCCGAACAGCGTCTTGGGCAGCAGCCGCGCCCGTACGTCCGACGGGATGTGCGCGACGTGCTCGGGCTTCAGGGCGAGGTCGAGGGTCGCCTTCGTGCCGTCCGCGTGCACCGCGCGCACCTCGCCGACCAGCAGCCCCCGCAGCTTGACGTCGGCGCGCGGATCGAGCTGGTTGCCGAGCCGGCCGACTTCCAGCGTGACCCGGACGACGGGCGTGAACGCCTGCTGGTAGACGGCCACCGCGAGGGACAGCAGCAGCGCGAGCACGGCGATGAACACGACGCCGTACAGCCTCAGTCTCGTCGCTCCCACCGCGCTCACCCCGCGATCCGTACGGTCGTGCTGGCGCCCCAGATCGCCAGGGACAGGAAGAAGTCGAGGACGTTGATCGCCACGATCGAGGTGCGCACCCCACGGCCCACCGCGACGCCGACTCCCGCCGGGCCGCCGCTCGCGTGGTAGCCGTAGTAGCAGTGCACCAGGATGATCAGGACCGCGAAGACGATCACCTTGCCGAATGACCAGAACACGTCGACCGGAGGCAGGTACTGGTGGAAATAGTGGTCGTAGGTACCCGTCGACTGCCCGTGGTAGGCGGTGGTGATGGTCCGCGCGGCCAGGTACGAGGACAGCAGCCCGACCACGTACAGGGGGATCACGGCGACGAACCCGGCGATCATCCGGGTCGTCACCAGGAACGGCAGTGAGGGGACGCCCATCACCTCGAGCGCGTCGGTCTCCTCACTGATCCGCATCGCGCCGAGCTGCGCTGTGAACCCGGCCCCGACCGTCGCCGACAGGGCGAGCCCGGCCACCAGCGGGGCGATCTCCCGGGTATTGAAGTACGCCGACAGGAAGGCCACGAAGTTGGAGGTGCCGAGCTGGTTGAGGGCCGCGTAGCCCTGGAGGCCGACCTCGGTGCCGGTGAAGAACGACAGGAAGGCGATCACGCCGACCGTGCCGCCCACCACGGCCAGCGCACCGCGGCCGAAGCTCACCTCGGCCAGCAGCCGCAGCACCTCCTTCTTGTAGCGGCGCAGAGTGCGGCCCGTCCACGCGAGTGACCGGCCGTAGAAGGACAGTTGGGCGCCCAGCTCCTCCAGGGAGCGCAGCGGGCGTTCGAGGAGTCGTCGTCGCATCGGCTAACCCCTCTGCGGGACGACCTGGAAGTACACCGCGGTCATCACGAAGTTGGTCACGAACAGCAACATGAAGGTGATCACCACGGACTGGTTCACGGCGTCGCCCACACCCTTGGGTCCGCCAGCGGCGGTGAGCCCCTTGTACGAGGCGACGATCCCGGCGATCGCCCCGAACACCAGCGCCTTCAACTCGGCCGCCCACAGGTCGGACAGCTGGGCGAGAGTGGTGAAGGAAGCCAGGTAGGCGCCCGGAGTGCCGTTCTGCAGCACCACGTTGAAGAAGTAGCCGCCCGCCACGCCGACCACCGACACCAGGCCGTTCAGCAGCACGGCCACCAGCATCGAGGCGAGCACGCGCGGCACGACGAGCCGGTGGATCGGGTCGATGCCGAGCACCTGCATGGCGTCGATCTCCTCACGGATCTTCCGCGCCCCGAGGTCCGCGCAGATCGCCGTGCCGCCCGCGCCCGCGATCAGCAGCGCGGTGACGATCGGGGAGGCCTCCCGCAGCACCGCGAGGACCGAGGCCGCGCCAGCGAAGGACTGCGCACCCAACTGCCGGGTCAGGCTGCCGATCTGCAGGGCGATGACCGCCCCGAAGGGGATGGAGACGAGGGCCGTCGGCAAGATGGTGACGCTCGCCACGAACCACGTCTGCTGGATGAACTCCCGCGCCTGGAAAGGGCGTCGCGGCAGCGTCCGCAGCACGTCCAGGGCCAGCGCGAACAGACTGCCGGTGTGCCGGAGCGCTCCGGTGGGTGACAGGCTCATGCGTCGGCCGCCTCCTTCCGGTGCAGCTCCGCCTCGCGCCGCGCGATCGCCTCCCAGCGGGGCGGGCGGCCGATGTCCGGTCCCGGCAGCAGGCGGGGCGAGAGCTCCGGGACGCGTCCGCCGTCGTCGAGCTGCGCGAGCTCCTGCTCGACCTGCGCGGCGTCCTTCTCCTCCGCCATGCCGATCGGGCCCTGCATCCTGCCGTGCAGGAACTGCCGTACGACGGGCTCGTCACTGGTCAGCAGCGTCTCGCGGGGCCCGAACAGCACCAGTTCGCGCCGGAACAGCAGCCCGATGTTGTCCGGGACCTGGCGGGCCGAGGCGATGTCGTGCGTGACGATCAGGAACGTCGCGTCGATCTGGGCGTTGAGGTCGACGATCAGCTGGTTGAGGTAGGCGACGCGCACCGGGTCCAGGCCCGAGTCCGGTTCGTCGAAGAGGATGATCTCCGGGTCGAGCACCAGGGCGCGGGCCAGCCCTGCCCGCTTGCGCATGCCGCCGCTGATCTCGCCGGGCAGCTTCTCCTCGGCGCCGAGCAGCCCGACCATGTCCATCTTCTCCAGCACGACGCGCCGGATGTCGCTCTCGGACCTGCGGGTGTGCTCGCGCAGCGGGAAGGCGATGTTGTCGTACAGATTCATCGAGCCGAACAGCGCGCCGTCCTGGAACAGCACCCCGAACAGCTTCCGCACCTCGTAGAGCTCGTGCTCGCGCAGCTCGGTGATGTCGCGCCCGGCGACCTTCACCGAGCCCCGGTCCGGCTTGAGCAGCCCCACGAGCGTCTTGAGGAACACCGACTTGCCCGTCCCCGAAGGGCCGAGCAGCACCGAGACCTCCCCGGCGGGCAGCGTCAGCGAGACGTCCTGCCAGATGACCTGGTGGCCGAAGGACTTGGTCAGCCCTTCCACACAGATCTCGACACCCATCCGGTTTCACCCTTCGCCCCTGGAGCAGCTCCGACATCTGCTCTACGGGGAGGGGAGGGGCGTCCGTCGTGGCGAACGAAGATTTTTTTACGGACGCATGTACGGGGAGCTACGGCAGCTTCGGTGACAGCGTGCGCGGAGGCGTCTTCGGGGCGGGAACGGAGAGCGGAGCGGCCTGTACGGCCGAAGCCCGGGGAAGCGACGGGACCGACGAGGCGGCCGACTCCGTCGGCAAGCCCGGCGCGGCGGTCGGCAGGCTCGGCGCCTTCGGCACCTCGGGCACCTGCGGGACCTGCGGCGCCGACAGCTCAGCGAGCGGGGACGCGGACACCTCTGGCAGGGACGGCACCGACACCGACAGGAACGTTCCGCCGGTGCGTGAGGGCGTCCGGCCCCAGGCCCCGGACGCCGGGGACAAGGGGGTGGGCGTCCTGGAGGCGCGCCCCCGGCCCGTGGCCTCGCTGCCCAGGACCGGCGTGTCGCTGGACACGGCCGGCCGCGGCGCCGGACCTTTCCCGTTTCCGCCCGCGTCGAGCGCGTACGGCAGCACGAACCCCGCGACCGTCAGGGTCGCCGCCGTCGAGGTGACCGCGACCGCCTGGGCATGGCCGCCCCCGCGCGGCCGCCCGCGCCCGACCAGGAACAGCACCAACCCGAGCGTCCCGGTCAGCGTGGCGCGCAGCGTCCGCCGGGCCCGGGCGAGCAGCGACTCGACGGTCCGGTAGCTGAGCCCCATCCGCACCGCGACCTGGCTCACGTCCAGGTCCTCGGACCTCAGCCGGAGCGCCTCCGCCTGCCGGGCGGGCAGCTCACCGCTGCGCACGGCGAGCCACTTCGCCTCGGCTCGGTCGCACACCGCCTCCTCGACGGGTACCGGGCCCGGCACGACGAGTGTGGGACGACTGCCCACCTCGGCCTCGCGGTTGACCTGCCGGTACCGGTCGACGCACAGCCGCATCGTCACCGTCGTCAGCCAGGCGCCGAGCCGCTCGTCGTCGAGGCCCGGGCGCTCCGCGGCCCGCAGCATCGCCTCGTGAACGGCGTCCTCGGCGTCCTCCTGGCTCATGGATCGCCGCCGGGCCACCTTGAGCAGCTGCTCGCGATGGCTCCACATGCGCTGCCAACGCTCGTCGGTGGCCGCTCTGTCCGCAGGCATGTCCGTTGCCATGAGGGCTCCTTCGCACTCACCCCCCGGTCCTGTGCTTCCGACGGTGGCGACATTACCTCCGAGTAGTGGCGGTTGTGGAGGGGGAGACACCCATCGTGTTCCGGCCGTTGCCAGTGGTCAGCGGCCCCGCGTCGGGCAGCACACCGCCGCCGGGCAGCGTGAGGGTCGGTTCGGGGACAGGAACCAGCGGTGTCCCGGACTCCTTCGGGATGCCGGCCTTGGGGGACGGGCTGGGGGAGGGCGAGGTGGGCGACGTCGACGGCGTGCGCGAAGGACCGGGGTCCGGCTTCCGGTCGTCCGACGCCTTCGGCTTCTCCGGACGGGACGGCTTCGGCCGGTCCGACCGGGATCCGTCGGACGCGTCCGGCACCACGCGGTGTCCGGTCAGGTAGTACGCGTACCACGCCTTGACGGTGCGCAGATAGGCGTGCGAGTGGTTGTAGCCCAGGACCGCCCGGTCCAGGTCGGCGGGGTTCGACAGGTCCCGGCCGCCCGCGCACAGGTAGCGGCCGGCGGCGAGCGCCGCGTCGTAGACGTTGTTCGGGTCCGTCCGTCCGTCGCCGTTGCCGTCCGCTCCCCAGCGGACCCAGGTGGACGGGATGAACTGCATCGGGCCGACCGCGCGGTCGTACACCGCGTCCCCGTCGTACGCGCCGCCGTCGGTGTCCGCCACTACGGCGAAGGCGCCGCCGGTCAGCCGCGGGCCGAGAATGGGCGTCACGGCCGTACCGTCCCGGGCCACCCGGCCGCCCCGTCCATGCCCGGACTCCACCTGGCCGATCGCGGCCAGCAGCTGCCAGCGCAGCCGGCAGCGTGGTGCGCTGCGCGCCAGTTCATCCTCGGCACGCCGGTACGCGGCGAACACGCTCGCGGGCAGGGCACCGCCGCCCGCCACTTCCTGTGCCGAGCCCTTCTTCCGCGTCCGCAGCGGGGGAAGAACGGTGCGGTACGGAGTGTCGCCGGACACGCTGAGGCCGTGCTCGGCGGGTGCCGCCCTCCGCGGGGGCTCCGCGGTCTCGGCCGAGACCGCCCCCGGCGCCTGCGACGCGGTCAGCACGGCCATCGCCGCCGCCGCGATCGCCGTACCCCTGGCACCCCTCAGTGCCCCCTTGAGTGCACGCGCTGTCACTGTGCAACCCCCTCCGTGGGTGAATCCGTTGCCTGCTCTACGCGGCCGGAGGGCAGGTCCGTCGCGCGGAACCAAAGGATCCCCGCGGCCGGACCGCCTCCGCGCCGTCGCCCTCATGACCTCCGGCGATCGGCGCCTTTCGCTCCTGGCACGGGCCGCTTCATCGGAGTCGGCGGACCACCGATTGGCGGCGAGAATGCTGATCTCTGCCGTACCGCGTCTCGACCCCAACGGTTCGATCGTGGGGGCGCCGCGCCGAGACGCCGACCTGTCGATCCGTCCGAAGGACGCGCATCAGGCCACGCCCGCCCCGACGCACCGGAGTTGCAACCACTGCCGGACGGTCCATGCCCTCGACACCGAGGACTGTCCGGGGTGTGACGACGGTGTGCGCCCTCGGCCCTGAGGGGGAGTCAGAAGCAAAACCACGCGCGACGCGTCGGGCGGAGGCGGCCACCGCCGGAAATGGAGCGGGCGGTCACGCAGAGTCCACCAATCATGATCCTCACCGTCGACGCGGTGAAGGAATCCGACGTGTGCGTCACGATGGGCTGCGGCGACACCTGTCCGGTCTTCCCCGGCAAGCGTTACCTGACTGGAAGCTGGACGACCCCGCCGACCAGGGCGTCGAGGCCGTACGTCCCATCCGCGACCAGATCAAGACGGTGGTCGTGGACCTGATCACCCGGATCGCGCCGGCGAAACCGGAAGCCACAGCGTAAGCGCCTTACGCGCGGCACTGACCGGATCGGTTGGGCAAGCGCAAGCCGACAACGGCGGCTCTTGCCAGTGTGGTTCGGGGTGCGGACCCACGATGCCTTCCGGAATACATACAGCACACATGAGGCCGAGAAGCGCTGCGAACACGCGAGAACTGGCGAGGCGTGTTTCCGCAAGCCAACCACTCTTCATCGGTAGTTTGCGCAGGTCGCGACACCCGCCGAGAGAAAACTCCTGAAGCGGGTGTCGCAGGTTCGAATCCTGCCGGGGGCACCAAAGTAGTCATATTCAAACCTTCGACACCCCGAACGGAGGTAGAGAGGCCAGCAGAGAGACCCCCAGCGGACACGCTGGGGGTCTTCTTGCTGGTCGACGAGGCTGGACACTCCAGGATCTCCCTCAGCCGAGCCTGCCCCTCTGCACGATCACCCAAGGCCGTGCGCCCCGCGTCCAGGACGTCACCGTCGAGCAACGTGTCGAGCGGCTCGGCATACTCGCTGTGGACGCCGTCCTCATGGATCCTGAGGTGAGTGAAGAACGCCTGGTTGAGAAGCCTGCGCACGAAGTGATCGGCAGCCAGGTATGCCGCGTGGCAGTCACGGGCAAGGTCCAGTGCGCGGGTGAGGTTGGCTTCGATCTTGTCGAACTCGGCTGTGGCTGCGCTCAGCCGCTGATCAGTGGTGGCAAGCTGGCTGGTGATGCGGTCCTGCTCGCCGGCGATGAGATCCAGCGGCACAGCTCCGCTGTAGATCGCCTCGACCAGCTTGCGACGCTGCTCGGCGCCATCGGGTCCAGCGTGTAAACGCGCGGCGCCAGCATCGCTCCTCGCATCTCGAGGAAGCTCAATGTGCTTCCTGGGCGGGACCGGGCAAGCGTCCGTCATGGTGCGGTGAACAATGCGGGGAAACCCGGCGCGAGCCAGGGCTTGCGCCCCCAGGCGAGGACCTTGCCGCGGGCGATGGCACCGGTGGAACTGCGCCTGCCCAGTGCGAGCAGGAAGAATGTGATCGGTTCGATCATGATCGTGCAGTCCGGCCGGCGCGGGGGCTCGGCGTGCACGACCACCGTGCCGTTGGTGAACATCACTGTGAGCCGAGAGAGGCCGCGCAACCTTAGCTCGTAACAGGCACTGTGCCCGTCAGCCGCTCGCACATCGACGACACGGGGCATCGCAGTGATCAGAAACGGCATCGCCAAATCAACCCTGTCACGGTCGATCATGTGTGGTTGGCCAAGTGCCGCTGCGATGTCATAGCCGTGCCCCAGCATGTGGGTCAGCAGGTAGGAGCCAAGGGTTCCCAAGTCCATGGGCCCCAGCGGTGTCACCGTCGGGGTGTCCGCCGACCGCAGGCCGGCCGCCTCGGTGAATGCCCGCGCATGCCGGACGATGCCGCTCGCCAGGACGGAGGTGTCGCGTTCGGGGAACGAAACCAGCGAGGCGGCGTTGGCCGCCGCAAGTCCCCCTGGTGTGCCGTCGCCGTACACCTGCTCACGCCCTGCGGCAAGGGCAGCCATCAACTTGTTGGCCAGGACCAGATGCGCCGCAGACTCTCCAACCGTCCACTCAGCACCAGGAATGGGCACCGTGGCATCTGTACACGGCCGGAGCAATCCGGCTATCTCTTCGGCTACGACACAAATGGCTTCAGGCAGCCGCGATCGCGTGGCAGCCTCACGATGAGGGGCGTTCATGGAAGGGAAGGGTGGACCAGCCCTTCGCATCTGTCCATCCGTCCCGGCCGAACTCCTGGGCGATTCGGCCGCAAGCAAGGCCGGGTGCCCGGGGCTCCTCCCGGGCACCCACCATCCACCGACCGCAGCACGGTTCTGTTCCTGCGGCGGGGGGCCGGCCGCCGCACCCTCCTGCCTGTCGTCCACAGACCGGGCCCATGTCCATGTCGCACCGCGAACCCTGGACGGCATACCGACGCAGCGGTGGTTGCGCCACCTATTGCCCGTCCGGATGTTGATCCCGACGCGTCTGCACGCCTCGGCACTGCTCAGGCCCTGGTCCATGAGCCGGAAGTATTCCTCCCGTTCACGCCCAGCTTCTTACGGCCTTGGGCCACCGTCCGCACCTTGCGGATCTCGAACTCCATCGCACCCCTTGAACTGGGGTGTTGCGACGACTCCTAGGGCGTGTATCCGAAGTGGATCAAGTTCTAGCGGTGAGCTCGATGAGGTGGCGGGCGGTGCCGGCAGGATCGATGATCTGATGGAGGTGTGCTCCGGGCAGGTGTGCAACACGCCAGCCGCGTTCGCCCGCCTGGTCGGCGAGGCCGTCATACGGAGGGCCGAACAGCAAGTAGGAGCAGGGATGGTCGTCCCAGCCGTCGGGGACCGGGATGTGCTGCTCGTAGTAGGAGAGCGGCAGGGTGGGCTGCTCCTCGATGACGGTCTGCCGCGCCATCGGATCAGAGAACATGGGTGCGACGTCTGCCTCGTCCCACCAGTCGGTCCAGCGCGGCAGCCTGCCGTTCACCGCCATCGGGCGGAGGAACTCCAGCAACTCGGGTGAGGCGACAGGGGTCGGTCCGATCGGGGCCGGCAGCGCGGCATCGACGAAGACCGAGCCGGCCACCGGCTGGTCGAGGCCCGAGCGAATCACCGGGAGAAACAAGCCTGCGTTGCTGTGTGCTACCAACGTGACGGGGCTGTCGGCCGGGACCTGCCGGAGGTCGTCGCGGACGGTGTCGACGATGCGGGGCCAGAAGGGCGGAGCGCCGGCGCCTATGTGCAGCAGGGACGGCACCCGCACCTGGTATCCCGCCGCCGTCAGGTGGTCGGCCACCGGCTGCCAGGTCGAGGGGCCTACGGACGGACTGTGCACGAGAACGAAGATCGGCTGCATGTGACGATCCTGTCGCCCATGCCGTCGCAGGCGCGACAGTCTTGGCCGACAGCAGAACGCTTCCCTTGGAAGAAGCCGATGCGCCGTCACAGCACGGAGGTCCTGCCACGGGATGCCGGTGCGGACCCGAAACCGTATGCCGTCGATCAGCTGCCGCCTGGCCCACGTCGGCGGCCGTCCGGGCTTCTTGCCCTTCGGCAACAGCGGTTCGAGCGGGAACGGCTCAGGCGCGAAGGAGACAGGGCGCGCCGCGACCCCGCCTCACGGCCGCCGTTCCGCGGGGCGCACGGCGCGGTAGTACAGGTCCAGGCACATGAGCAGTTCGGTCTGTTCCACGCCCGGCAGGGTTCTGATCTCGGAGTCGATCAGTCGCATGACGTCCTGGGCGTCGCGGCAGACGGCCTCGGCGAAGATGTCGAAGCGGCCGGCGCAGGCCACGACGTAGGTGATGGACGGGATCTTGGTGAGGAGCTGGGCGAGGGCTTGGATGCCTTGGCCCGGGCGGCAGCGGATGGCCACCCAGACCTGCATCTCGAAGCCGAGGCTGCGCGGGTTGGCGATGGCGGTGATGCGCAGGACGCGGTCGCCGAGCATGCGGGTGACGCGCTTGCGGACCTGGGACTCGGAGATGCCCACCGTCTCCGCGATGCCCTGGAAGGGGAGCCGGCCGTCCAGGCTGAGTTCCCCGATGATCTGCCGGTCGGTGGCGTCGAGTGAGGCGGCCTGCGTGCTGTCGCCTTCCTCCGTCCGCTCCGGCGCCGCCTTCTCCTGGGCCACGTCCCAGGCCGGTTCCTGGTAGTGGAGCTGGAGGTAGGGGAAGACCTCGGCCGATCCGACGCCCGGTGTCCGGGTCAGGGTGTCGTGGACGACGGTCAGCAGTTCCGCCGTGTCACGGCACAGCACCTCCACGAGCGCGTCGTAACGGCCCGTGGTGATGACGGCGTAGTCGACGGCGGGCAGCTCCGCGAGGGAGTTCATGAGCGGTTTGACGGCCTGGCCGCCGTCGAAGCCGAGGCCGACGAGGGCCATCACCGGAAAGCCGAGGAGGCCGGGGTCGGCGACCGCCGTGATCTGGATGACGTTGTCGTCGAGGAGCTGGTTGACCTTGCGGCGGACCGTCTTCTCCGGTACGCCGAGGTCGCGGGCCATGCCGGCGAAGGACCGGCGTCCGTCCGCCTGCAGGAGGCGGATGAGTTGGCGGTCGAGTTCGGTGAGCCGCGAGTCCACCTCGTCCTGGTCGGGCAGCGGCAGCGAGCCGTCGAGAAAGCGGGAGACGAGGTGCGAGGGGCCGCGCATGGCAGTCATCGTATCGGCGCGGCTTCGTGGACGAGGCGCCCGGCGAGATACACCTCGTCGACGCGGACGTCGAGCAGTTCGTCCGTCGAGCAGGCGAAGGGGTCGCGGTCCAGGACGATGACGTCGGCGTGCTTGCCCGCCTCCAGAGAGCCGTAGCTGTCGCCCTCGCCGAGGGTCCGGGCGGCGTTGACAGTGTGCATGCGCAGGGCCTCGGTGAGGGTGATCTCCTGGTCGGCGTCGAGGATCTCGCCCAGGAACGACTGGCGGCGCAGGGTGCACCAGATGCTGAAGAACGGGTTCGTCGCGCGCTCCTCGGAGCCGATCCAGACGTCCGAGCTGCCGGTGATCGGCCAGCCCTCGTCCAGCAGGCGCCGGAACGGGAAGCGGCCGAGCCGGCCGTAGTCGCCGAGGTAGGCGGGGAAGAAGTCGCCGAAGGTGTAGAGGAAGACCGGCTGCGGGACGGGGATGATGCCCGCCTTGCGCCACAGTGCGGTCGCCGCCGGGTCCGGAAGGAAGTTGCCGGCGTGCTCGACGCGGGGAGCGGGGACTCCGGCGGGGGCACCGCCCGCGGCGGCGACGGCCTCGCAGACCTCTTCCTGGGCGCGGTCGCCGTTGGCGTGGACGGCGAGCTGGAGGCCGGCCTCCGCGGTACGACGCAGCGCCTCACCGATCTGATCGAGGCTCAGGGCCACTTCGCCGCAGTGGTGGTGGCCGGCGTGGTCGTCGTTGACGTAGGGCTGCTTGACGGCGGCGCTGGCGGCGGAGTAGCCGCCGTCGGCGAACATCTTGACGCCGTGGATGCGCAGCAGCTCCTCGGGAGAGTTGAGGTCCAGCCACTCGCGGTGGGTGCACGCCTCGTCCAGGGAGACCGTGCCGGGGGCCCAGAGATAGATGCGCAGCCGGGTGCCCAGCTCGCCGTCCTGGTGCAGGCGGTCCATGGCCCGCAGTCCGTCCACCGATTCGGAGATCTCGCCGATGGTGGTCACTCCGTGGGCCGTGAACAGCTCGCGCACGCCGCGCTCGATGGCGTGGTGCAGCGCGTCGCCGGAGAGCCGGGGGAGCGGCAGGAGGTTGTCCATCTCCTTGACGACGCCGGTGGGTTCCCCGGTCTCGTCCCGCAGGACCGTGGGCAGTCCGGTGATGCTGTAGTCGGCCTCGCGGTAGTCGCGGTCGATGCCGGCCAGCTCCAGGCCGCGGCTGTTGAGGACGGTGATGTGGCCCCCGGCGCGTACGGCGATGGCCACCTCCGTGCTGACCGAGTCGAGCTCGGCGCGGGTCGGCAGGCGCTTGTCGGCGAGCTTCTGGTCGAAGAAGAGGTTGGCCTGGCCGACCAGCCAGCCGTCGACCGCCTCGTCGAGGTGTGCGCGGAGGGTGGCGAGGACGTCGGCGACGGAGCCGCAGCGCGGTGCCCGGCAGTCGACGGTCTGGTAGTGCGTACGGGCGGCGACCTCCATATGGGCGTGCACGTCGACGAAGCCCGGCATGACGGGACGGTCGCCGACATCGTGCACCCGGGTGCCGGGGCCGATGTGGGCGCCGGCGTCCTCCTTGGGGCCGGTGGCGACGATGACCCCGTCCCGTACGGCGACGAAGCCGGGGCCCATCTGCTCGCCCTCGGTCATCCGGATCACCTTGTCCGAGATCAGGACGAGCTCCGCGGTGCCCTCGCTCATGTACGCCTCCTCGATGGTCCGCCCGACGGGGGCTGTCGTTGGAGCGAGAACGTAATCGCGCACCCCGCCGCACGTCAATGACTGATTCAACCCGTAGATCCACTACGTATAACGAATTCGACCCTTGACAGCGCCTCGAATGACTGATTCCGTTCGGGCATCGCGAAATGTGCGGCCTTTCCGCCACCGCTCGCGCCGGTGATCTCCCACGGCATCGCCGTACCGGACACCGCGCCTGGACACCAGCACTCGTCACTTCTGCATGGAGGCCCCATGTCATCGCCCACCCGTCACGCCGAAATCGCCGGAGGCGGCCTCGCCGGCCTGACCACGGCGACCGCCCTGGCCCAGCGCGGCTGGAGCGTGCGCCTGCACGAGCGCGGCCGTGAGCTGCGCGAGATCGGCGCCGGCATCTTCATGTGGGAGAACGCCCTGCGCGTCCTCGAGGAGATCGGCGCCTTCGACGAAGCCGTCCACCGCGCCGAGCGCATCGACAGCTGGCGGCTCTACGACGAGCGCCAACGCCGTCTCCAGGACGACTGGATGAAGGGCGGCGACACCCGCCTGTTCACCGTGCTGCGGCCCGACCTGCACCGGGCGCTCGCCAACGCGGCCACCAAGGCCGGGGTCGAGATCGTCACCGACTCGCTGGTCGCTGGCGCCAACCCCGACGGCGAGCTGATCCTGGAGAACGGCAAGGTCCTCAAGGCCGACCTCGTCGTCGGCGCGGACGGCGTCGGCTCGCCCGTGCGCAACTCGGTCGGTCTGAACCTCGTCGTCCGTGACCTGGAGGACGGCTGCATGCGCAGCCTCATCCCCAGGCTGCCGCACGACCCGGTCGACAACGCCCTGGAGTACTGGAACGGCGGCCGGCGCGTGGGCGTCGTCCCCGTCACCCCCGAGCAGGTCTACATCTACACCTGCTGCCCCTCCAGCGACCTCGTCGGACGCGAGCGGCCGTTCAACAAGGAGTCCTGGACCGAGTCGTTCCCGCACCTGCGGAGCATCTTCGACCGCATCCCGGACGTCTCCCGCTGGGCCTCGTTCTCCGATGTCCGCTGCCACCGCTGGGTCAACGGGCACGTCGCCCTCGTCGGCGACGCCGCCAGCGCCATGTCGCCCAACCTCGGACAGGCCGCCTGCCTGGCGATGACCAACGGCTACGGCCTGGCCCTGATGCTGGAGGGCAAGACCGACGTGCCCAGCGGGCTGCTCGCCTGGGAGGCGCGCCAGCGTCCGGTCACGGACGCGACCCAGCGCTACTCCCGGCTGTACGGCCGCGTCGGCACCCGCTGGCCGCGCCCCGTCGCCGACGTCCGTTCCGCCCTGGTCTGGGCGGCCGGACGGTCCAAGCGCTGGCAGGAGCGGGTCAACGTCGCCGCACACCAGGGCGCCGAGTCGGTCCGCCCGAGCCTCCGCCGGGCCGGCTGACCCACTTGAGCGGACAGGGCACCGCACCGCTCGCGGCGCCCCTCCCGTGAAGCATCACACACCCCGCTGAACCAAGGACCCCTTTAGCATCATGCGCAAAGCAGGAGGAAAAACCGTTATGGCACACAACCCCTCGGGTGCCTTGATGGACGGTGTGGAGAGGCGGTCCATCGACCACGTCCCCTCCACTGAGCGCCACGGCAAGGCGTGGCACCAGGGCCCGTTCTGGCTGACCGGCGGCTTCATGCTGCCGTCCATGCTGATCGGTTTCCTCGGCCCGTCCATGGGGCTGGGCATGGGCTGGTCGCTGATCGCCGTCATCTCCGGTATGGCGTTCGGCACACTGTTCATGGCACTGCACGCCAACCAGGGCCCCCGCCTCGGCCTCCCCCAGATGATCCAGTCGCGCGCCCAGTTCGGTTCGCGCGGGGCGATCTTCCCGCTGGCCATGGCCGTCTTCATCTACATCGGCTACAACGTCTTCCAGATGGTGCTGGCCGGCGACGCGCTGTCGATGTTCCTGCCGGGCGAGAAGATCTGGTACGTCGTCCTGGCGGTGGTGGCGGTCGTGATCGCCGTCGTCGGGCACGACCTCCTGCACACCGTGCAGCGCTACTTCAGCTACCTCACCATAACGATCTTCGCGGTCGTCACCGTCGCGGCCGTCGTGTATTACCCGATGGGCGACGCCACTCCCGTCGCCACCGGATTCTCCGGTGCCGCCTTCCTCGCCCAGTTCGCCGCGGCGGGCGGCTACCAGATCAGCTACGGCATCTACGTCTCGGACTACTCCCGCTACCTCCCCGAGAACATCCCGGACGGCAAGCTGATCGGCTGGACGTTCCTCGGCGGATTCACCGGTGCCGCCTGGCTCGGCAGCCTCGGTGCGATCTTCGCCTCCTATGTCCCGGCGCCGGACGCGCTGCGCCAGCTGCACCTGGTCGGCGACACCGTCTTCCCCGGGTTCGGCGCGGTGGCGGTCCTCGCCACCCTGCCCGCACTGATCGGCACCTCCGGCGTCAACGCGTACGGAGCGATGCTCAGCGCCACCACGGTCCTGGACGGCATCAAGCGCGTGAACCCCACCCTGCGGCTCCGCGTCGTCGGCGTATGCGCGGTGGGCGCGGTGGGACTGGGCATCACCCTGAGCATGCCCGCCGCCTACATGCACAGCTTCCACACCTTCATCGCCGTCATGTGCTACCTGCTGGTGCCGTGGACCGCCGTCAATCTCGTGGACTTCTACGTGGTCCGGCGCGGCCGCTACGCCATCGCCGACATCATCGATCCGCACGGCCGCTACGGCCACTGGGCCTGGCGCGGGTTGACCGCCTACTTCGGCGGCTTCGTGTCCATGATCCCCTTCGTCACCCTCAGCTTCTACACGGGCCCGGTGACAAAGGCCCTCGGCGGCGCCGACCTCGCGTTCGTCGTCGGACTCCTCGTCTCCGGGGTGCTCTACTACTACATCGCCCGAGGCGTCGAGCAGCACGGTGCCTCCCTCCCCACCGAGGAGGTACGTATCCCCGCGTAGTAACACGCCCCGCGCCCGGCCCGCTGAGGGCCGGGCGCGGCCACATGAATAAGTCCAATTCATCGGCTGTCCTTGCAACGGTCGTACGGGGGGAGGGTGTCGAGGAAGGTTCGGACCGTTGTGGCGAACGCCGTGGGGTCGGTTTCGTGGACCGTGTGGCCGGTCGCGAGTTTCGCGAGGCGGGTGTGGGGGCGGCGGGCTGCCATTTCCTTGGCGTGGGCCTCGGTGAGCGTGCGGCTTCTGGTGCCGTGGATGAGCAGGGCGGGGCAGTCGCTGGCGAGCCAGTCGTCCCAGTGGTCGCCGTTCTCCTGGCTCACGGAGGCGACCATGTCCTCCGGACGGAAGGCAAGGCCCCAGCCGTCGGCGTACTCGCGGATGGCGCCGGTGACGTAGCGGGCCGAGTCTCCGAGTTGGTCCAGCAGCTCCGTGCGGGTGGGTGTCCGGTGCGGCCATGACAGGCAGAAGGTCAGGTCGTCGTCGGCCCTGGCGCCGATGTCCTCGATGATGAGCGCGCTCACCAGGTCCGGGTGGCGGGCGGCGAGTTGGTAGGCGTTGACACCGCCCAAAGAGTGGCCGAGGACCACCGTTCGCTCCAGGCCGAGGTGAGCGATGAGCGTGGCCGCGTCCTGGATGTAGCCCTCTCGGGAGAAGTCGGGTGTCCTGTCGGAGAAGCCGTGTCCACGCTGGTCGGGCGCCACGACACGCCAGTCCGGGTACAGCGCCCGCGCCAGAGGGGCGAACGTGCGGCCCTCGCTGAAGTGGCCGTGCAGCGCGAGCAGCGGTCGCCCGGGGCCTCCGAAGTCGAGGTAGGAGAGGCGGCGGCTCTGCGGTGCCTTCAGTGTTACGGCGGCACGGACGGGTTCGGGTTCGGTTCGGGATGTCGGCGTCATGCGGTCAGGCTGCCGTCGTCCTCGGGGCGCGCCACCGGCCGTGGGGGGGGGCGCGCCCGGGGGGGGGGGGGCGCCGCCGGGGGGGGGGGGGGGGGGTGGGGGGGGGGGGGTGGGGAGGA
>NZ_JBFAWL010000035.1:0-12511 GCF_040680275.1 Streptomyces sp. NPDC052079 | reverse complement strand
GGACCGGCGCATCGACGCCGGACGATTCCCGGACGCGCGGGCGGCGATCGCGCTGGACGTGCGCCAGCGTGGTTCGGGGCCCACGGCGGGGGCGTTCTGTCAGTTGTCGGAGTAGCTGAAGTCGCCCACCGTCCAGGCGCTGACGTCCTCGATTGCGACGCGGTACATCCCGCCCGTTGCCGGGACGCCTACCGTGCCCTGGAGGATGCGGGCGACGTGGAAGTGGAGGTGTGTGGGCGGCCCGTTCGTCTTCGCGGTGTTGTCGAAGACGGCGGAGAACTCGCTCAGCTGGGTGGAGTCCGTCAGTACCTCCGACACCCGCTGCCTCCATACGGCTTCGGGGGCCAGGCGGCCGGTGATGACGGCACCACCGATGACCACGGTCAGGGACATCTGAGTGCTCTGCCCGGATTCCACACGGGCGGCGATGTCAACGATCAGCTCGTCAGGCTTCGGCATGGGATCGGATTCTATGCACCGGGCCGTCGGGGTGGTGGCTGGGGCGGCGGGACGGGTTCCAGTCACACGCCCCCAGCCACACGTATCGAGCGGCCGTCACTGTCTCGGGCTCGCCTCCTGCGCGGACGCCGCGATGTCCTCGGCGATATGCCGCTCGACCTGGCGTTGCTGCTGGGCGCTCCTCCATGGCGGTCCGCAACTCGGACTCCAGGCCCTCGGCGGCGCCCGCCTCCGCACGCAGCCGGTCGGCGCTGTGCCGTGCCTCCGGCTTCAGCCGCTCTGCCTCGGCCGATCGGCGGGGATCACTGGAACTCACCGTATCCGTACGGGCGGCTCCAGTCGCCGGGAACGCGGCTGGCAATGCGCCGCCAACGGGTCGGCCGGGGGGCCGGGTTGGTGGGCCGCACTCGCGGTGGACGTCGTCCCTGCGGCGGGTCAGCTGCCGGAAGGCCGGCCCCCGGATCATCGCGCCCGCAGTTCCTCGTTGATGCGCCGGGCCTCTTCGAGCTGGTCTTCCAGGATGATGATCCGGCAGGCCGCCTCGATGGAGGTTCCCTGATCGACCAGTTCACGGGCGCGGGCCGCGATACGCAGCTGGTAGCGGGAGTAGCGGCGGTGGCCGCCCTCGGACCTCAGGGGCGTGATCAGCCGGGCTTCACCGAGAGCCCGCAGGAAGGCGGGCGTCGTGCCCAGCATCTCCGCCGCTCGTCCCATGGTGTACGCGGGGTAGTCGTCGTCGTCGATGCGGTCGAGCGGTGTGTCTGCGGTCATCTGCACCTCTGAGGGGAATGCGTGGGTCATGCGTCGAGGGGCCTTGGTGCCGTACGGCACCAAGGCCCCGAGGGATTTGTAACACCATCCACCGGCTTACTGCACAGCCGGCCTTCTGTGTCCGCCTCCGCCCCGTGAGAGGGGCGGAGAGTGCGGGGATCGCGGATGCGTGACCGTGTGACCACCTTCCGTTCCGGGGCCTGCGGTACCCGGGGGGACCATTGCCGCCCGGGCGATCCTGATGGCGTTCGCCTCCTTCTTCTTTCTGTTTCGCATCTCTTGATACTGCGGATCCTGCGTCGTGCCGACGGTCCCGACGGGACCGCCCGCACGGCGGCCGGCGAGGGGGCCCGAACCTGCTCCGGCCCCGCCACTCCACCGCCGTGCCCACATGAGTTCTTCACGCGGGCAGTTCGTGTCTGCCACGCCTCACGGACGTTCCTTCGACAACAGAGAGACTAACCCCGTCATGCACGCATGTCTACAGCGGCCACGGTAGGTTTTGGTCTGTGCGGGTGAACGGTTCTCCCCCCTCACGCGTACGGACGGAAACCCGGTGCGGGCGTGCCACGATGCCGGTATGCGGGTCGTCGTGGTGGGTGTGGGCCAGGTCGGGCACACGGTGCTCAAGTCGCTCGCTGATACGCATGAGTGCACGGTGATCGACATCGACCAGGCGCGTCTGGAGGCCGTGTCGCACGCCTACGACGTGCGGGTCACCCACGGCAGCGGCACACGGCGCGAGACACTCCTCGAGGCGGGGGTCGCCGATGCGGATCTGGTGCTGGCGTGCACATCGCGGGACGAGGTCAACCTGGTGACCGCCATGCTCGCCCGGCGTCTGTCGTCGGCCCGGACGGTCGTGCGCGCCACCGGAACGGACTATCTGGCGGCCTGGCGTGCGGGCGATCTCGATGTGGACCTGCTCGTCTCGAAGGCGTTCGAGACCGCGAACGCCGTGGCGCGCGCCCTGCATGTGCCGGGCGCCCGGCATGTGGACTTCTTCGCCGGCGGCGAGGTGGTGGTGCTCGGCGTCGACGTCCCCGAGGCGCGGCCGCCCTGGTTCGCCGGCCGGCCCCTGCACGACGCCGGCCTGCCCGCGGCGTCCCGGGTGGTCGCCCTCGTACGGGACGGGAACTGGATCCGGGCGACCGAGCGCGAGGTGGTGCGGCCCGGCGACTGGATCATCGTGATGGCGTCGCTCCCGGCGGCGCGCGCCTGGAGCCGGCTGGTCACCGGGGCCGAACCCGTCGACGACGTCGTGCTCTTCGGCGCCGGCCGGGTGGGAACGGCCATCGCCCGAGTGCTGCTCGACCGGGGCATCGACGTGCGGGTGATCGAGCCGGACACGGCGCGGGCGCGCACGGCCGCGGACCTGCTCGACGGGGCCCGGGTCTTCCGGGCGACGGGCCTGGACCCGGAGTTCCTGCACCGCGAGCGCATCGGCACGGCGGGGGCCGCGGTGTTCGCCGGCGAAGACGACTCCCGCAATCTGCACGCGGCGGTGCTCACGAAGATCCACGGGGTGGGACTCACCCTGACGGTCCTCGACGACCCGGGCGCGGCCGAGGTCTTCGAGGCCGCCGGTGTCGACGTGACGATCGACCCGGGTGACGAGACGGCCGAGAAGATGGCCCGCTTCACCTTCGGCGAACGCACGCACCAGATGGCGATGCTGGGAGAGGACCGCTTCGAGGTGCTCGACATCACCGTGCGGCCCCGCAGCCGGCTGGCGCACCGCCCGGTCGACGCGCTTCCGGGGGGCTGCGTGGGGGCGATCGTCCGGGACGGCAGGGTGGTGTTCCCCCGAGGGACGGACGTCCTGCTGCCCGGGGACCGGGCGATCGTGCTCACCGAGCCCGGACAGGTCGCGGCGATCGAGCGCGCCCTGTGACACCCTCGCACTCGCCGTCGCCGTCGTCATCGCCCTCGAGACGGGCGCGCCGGCGGCGTCACCGCGGACGGCTCGATGTCGACGTGCGGACCGCGCTGGGTGTCGTCGGCACGCTGTTCGCCTGGCTGGCGCTCGCGTTCGCGGCGCCGGCGGTCGTCGCACTGGTGACCGGTGAGCCCCCGTGGCCCTTTCTCGTCGCCGGTCTCGCCGTGGCGGTGACGGGCCTGACGCTCAGGCGTCTGACGGGCCCGCGGCACCCGCTGGGCACCCGGGAGGGATTTCTCGTCGTGGTCGCCGTCTGGCTGCTGGTTCCCGCGTTCGGCGCGCTGCCCTTCCTGCTCGGCGACGTGCCCCAGCTCGACCGCCCGGCCGACGCCTACTTCGAGGCGATGTCGGGGTTCACCGCCACCGGCGCGACCGTCCTGACCGACGTGGAGGCGCTGGGGCGGGGCATGATGTTCTGGCGCCAGCTCACCCACTGGCTGGGCGGTGCGGGCATCATCGTGCTCGCGCTGGCGGTGCTGCCGCGGCTGCGCATCGGGGGCCGTGCGCTCCTGCGCTCGGAGCTGCCGGGGCCGGTCGAGATGGAGTCGCTCGGCGCGACCATCCGCGAGACCGCCCGCCGGCTGTGGAAGGTCTACCTCGCGGTGACCGCCACCGGCGTCCTGGTCCTGGCCGCCCTGGGGTGGGCCGGGCTGGACCGGCGGATGGGTCTGTTCAACGCGTTCTCCTACGCGACGTCCGCCGTCGCCCTGGGCGGGTTCGCCCCGCACGCCGACTCGGCCAGGGGACTCGCACCCGTGACGCAGTGGGTGCTGTGCGCCCTGATGGTGGTGGCCGGGGTGAATCTGCTGCGGTTGTACCGTCTCGCCGTGCTGCGTCAGATCCGGGCCGTGGCCCGCGACGAGGAACTGCGCCTGTATCTCGCCCTGCTCGCCGTGAGCGCGTCCGTCCTGGCGGTCGAGCTGCTCGCCGACGGCATGATGGGCGGGCCCGGCGACGTCCGGCACGCGGCCTTCCAGGCGGTCTCGGTGATGACCACCACCGGCTTCGCGACGCTGGACTGGTCGGCGTGGGGCATGCTCGCGACGCTCACCCTGCTGGCGCTGATGTTCGTCGGGGCCTGCGCCGGGTCGGCGAGCGGCTCGGTCAAGGTCGTACGCCACCTCGTCCTGTACCGCTTCGCCCGCCACGAGCTGGAGCAGGCCGTGCACCCCGACGCCGTCCTCACGGTGCGGGTGAGCGGTCGGGCGGTCGACGGCACCATGCTCCGCTCGACGCTGCTGTTCGCTCTCCTCTACGTGCTCGCCCTCGCGCTCGGGACGTTCGGCCTCGCCCTCGACGCGGAGGCGCGGACCGTCGACACCGGTGTGTTCACCGCGCTCGGTGCCGCGGCGGCGTGCCTGGGCAACGTCGGCCCGGCGTTCGGCGAGCTCGGCCCGTTCGGGTCGTACGCGCCGCTCGGTGAGCCGTCGAAGGTGATCCTCTCCGCTCTCATGCTCCTCGGCCGTATCGAGATCGTTCCCCTGGCCGTAGTGCTTCACCGCGGCTACTGGCGGGCGTAGCCGGGCCGCCGGACGGACCGCTCGCGGCGGCGGGGAGGCTGAGGACCATGGTGAGGCCGCCGCCGGGGGTGTCCTCGGCCCGCAGCGTGCTTCCCATGGCCTCGGCGAATCCGCGGGCGACCGCCAGTCCGAGGCCGACCCCGTCGCCCCGGGGGGCGTCGCCGTGCCGCTGGAAGGGGGAGAAGATGCGCTGCTTGACCTCGTCGGGAACGCCGGGCCCCCGGTCCACCACGCGCAGTTCCACCCGTTCGGCGAGCGTGCTGGCCGCGACCAGGACCGGCTCCTTCTCGGGGCTGTACTTCACGGCGTTCTCGACGACGTTGGCGACCACCCGCTCCAGCAGCCCCTTGTCCGTCGCCACCATCGGCAGGCTCTCGGGGATGTCCAGGACCACGGCCGAACCCGGTTCCGGGACGCCTCCCAGCGCCAGCGGAACCACCTCGTCCAGGTCCACCTCCCGAATCAGCGGCGTGACGGTCCCGGTCTGCAGGCGGGACATGTCGAGCAGGTTGCCGACCAGGTGGTCGAGGCGGTCGGCGCCTTCCTCGATCGCTTCCAGCAGCTCGGCCCGGTCCTCCTGCGACCACTCCACGTCGTCCGAGCGCAGCGACGACACGGACGCCTTGATCCCGGCGAGCGGGGTGCGCAGGTCGTGGCTGACCGCGGCGAGCAGGGCGGTGCGGATGCGGTTGCCCTCGGCCAGCTCCCTGGCCCGGTCGGCCTGGGACTTCAGCCGCCTGCGGTCCAGGACGACGGCGGCCTGCGCGGCGAACGCGGCCAGGACACGGCGGTCGGAGGCGGGCAGGACCCGGCCGGAGATCGCGAGCACCATGTCGTCGCCCACCGGCACGACCACGTCGGCGTCCTCGGGCCGCGCCACGGCGGACACCGCGCCGACGCCGCCGGCGCAGGTCCACGGCGCCGTGTCGTTCTCCCGCTCCAGCAGGGCCGCGGCGTCCATGGCGAAGGTCTCGCGGACGCGTTCCAGCAGCGCCTCCAGACTGGTCTCGCCCCGCAGGACGTTCCCCGCGAGGAACGACAGCGTCTCCGCCTCGGCGCGCAGCCGGGCCGCCTGGTCGGTACGGCGGGCCGCGAGGCCCACCACGGAGGCCACGGACGCGGCGACCCCCACGAAGACCACGAGGGCGACCATGTTCTGGGGTGCGGCGATGGTGAACGTCCGCACCGGCGGCGCGAAATACCAGTTGATCAGCAGCGTCCCCACCACGGCGGAGGCGAGGGACGGGAGCATGCCGCCCAGCAGCGCCGCCGCCACCGTCAGGGCGAGGAACAGCAGCATGTCGTTGGCCAGGCCCACATCGGGCAGGGCGGTGTGCAGCAGCAGGGTCAGCAGGACGGGGCCGAGCACGCCGGCCAGCCATCCGGCCACGACGCGGGACCGGCCCAGCCCCGCACCCCGGGCGGCGGGCAGACCGCGGCCCTTGCCCACCTCGTCGTGCGTGATCAGGTGGACGTCCAGGTCGGGCCCGGAGTCACGGGCCACGGTGGCGCCCACGCCGGGGCCGAGCACGTACTGCCAGCCCTTGCGCCGGGAGGCGCCGAGCACTATCTGGGTGGCGTTCACCCCGCGGGCGAACTCCAGCAGCGCGGTCGGGATGTCGTCGCCGACCACATGGTGGAAGCTGCCGCCCAGGTCCTCGGCCAGCGTGCGCTGGACGGCCAGTTCCCCGGGCGAGGCGGAGGTCAGTCCGTCACTGCGGGCCACATAGAGCGCGAGGACCTCGCCTCCGGCGCCCTTCTCCGCGAGGCGCACCGCCCGCCGTATCAGCGTCCGGCCCTCGGGTCCTCCGGTCAGGCCGACCACGATCCGCTCGCGCGAGCCCCAGATCGCGCGGACCCCGTGCTCGCTGCGGTACTGCTGCAGATACTCGTCGACCCGGTCCGCCACCCAGAGCAGGGCCAGCTCGCGCAGGGCGGTGAGATTGCCGGGCCGGAAGTAGTTGGACAGGGCCGCGTCGACCTTGTCGGGCGGGTAGACGTTGCCGTGCGCCATCCGGCGGCGCAGCGCCTCGGGGGTCATGTCGGCCAGCTCGACCTGTTCGGCCCGGCGCACCACCTCGTCCGGCACGGTCTCCTGCTGGCGCACGCCCGTGATGGACTCGACGACGTCGCCGAGCGACTCCAGGTGCTGGATGTCGACCGTGGAGATCACGTCGATCCCGGCCGCGAGCAACTCCTCCACGTCCTGCCAGCGCTTGGTGTGGCGGGCGCCCGGAACGTTGGTATGGGCGAGTTCGTCGACGAGGACGACCTCGGGGCGCCGGGCCAGCACCGCGTCCAGGTCCATCTCCGTGCGGACGGTTCCCCGGTGCTCCAGCCTTCCGCGCGGCACCTCTTCCAGGCCCTCCAGCAGTGCCCGGGTGCGGGGCCGGTCGTGGTGCTCCACGACGCCGATCACGCAGTCGGTGCCGCGTTCCACCCGCCGGTGCGCCTCGGACAGCATGGCGTAGGTCTTGCCGACGCCCGGTGCCGCGCCGAGGTGGATCCGGAGTGTGCCGCGTGCCATGGTCTCGTTCCGCTCTTCTGGGGCCCGTCCCCCGCTTGGCGGGGACGGCCTCCAGTGTGCGGCGCGGCCCGGCGGGGTCCACCCGTGGGTCGTCGGGGCGGCGTCCGCTGTCCGGGACACGGCTGGGATACGGCTCTGACCTGCCCGGACAATCCGGCTCCTGTCCGGGACAGCCGCTGGGCGTTGATCCCGCGCGGGGGTGTCGGCAGGGTGGGAGTCAGCCGGCCGGGCACGGGGCTGTGATGTGGGGGGAGTTCATGGTCCCGAGCCCGCGTCCGGTGTGACAGGTGTGCCTGCGGCATGGCGGATTTCCACGTTGTAGAAGATGCAACGGCCGCAGCAGGATGGCCTCATGGGGAACCTTCGTGAGTTGTCTCCTGACGCGGCACGGAATGCCGCTGGTTTCGTCGAGTCGATGAAACAGCTCAAAGCGCTGTCAGGGCTGACATACCGCGAACTGGAGGAGAGGGCCGCCCGCAACGGTGAGGTGCTCGCGCGCAGCACCTTGGCCGATGTCCTGCGGCGCACCGGGCTGCCGCGGCCCGAGGTCCTGGCGGCGTTCGTACGCGCCTGCGGGGACGGGGAGCGGGTCGACGCCTGGCTGGCGGCCAGGGAGCGGATCGCCTCGGCAGCGGGCAAAGCGGACCCGGAGCCGTCGGCGCCGCCGTCCACCGCGCTCGAGGCCCCGCCCCCGACGGAGGAGCCCATGGAGCAGGAGGAGCCCCCGCGGCAGCCGCGGAACCGCCGGCGCCTGACGCTGATCGGGGTCGCGCTGGCGCTTCCGCTGCTCGCCGTCGGCGCGTGGAGCCTGCTGCCCGACGGGGACGGGTCCGACGGGCCGGCCCCGGCCGACGGGTGGGTCACCATCCACCCGGCCGGCGACACCGACCTGTGCCTCACGGAAGGACGGGACCAGGCCGGCGCCTACGACAGCGCGGTGGCCGCGCACCTCCCCTGCGTCGATGCTCCGATACCGCGCACCTACCTGGAACCGGCTGGTGAGGGGCGGTACCGCGTCCAGTGGCACCACCCGGAGATGGGCAAGGGCTGCCTGGCGGTGATGAACGGCGGCCCTGTCAAGGGCATGATCGAGCCGCGCGACGACTGCAGTGGGGCGACCCTGTTCGTCCTGGAGTCCGTCCCGGACGGCTATGGCGGCCCGGAGGGCTTCCGGTTCCGCGCGACACCGGACGGCCGCTGCGTCGGCACCAAGGGCAAGGACATGTTCCAGGGCTCCGAAGCCGTCATGGAACCCTGCGCGAACACACGCGACCAGGTCTTCGAAATCCGCGAGAACTGAGCGACGGACCGGACGCGCGCGTCAGGCCGCCGTCTCGCGCAGCCGGTCCAGTTCGTCGCCGATCGCCGCCCGCAGCGCGTCGTGCCGCGGGCCGAGGCGGTGGCGCTCGTCGCTCCACCGGTCATGCGGGTACAGCCAGACCGGGAGGACCACCCGGTCGGCAGGCTCCCAGTCGAAGCGCGGCCAGACGTGCGCGTGCAGAAACGGGTCCGTGTTGCCCAGGATCTCGAGGTTCACCCGCCGGAAGGCGGGGTCCAGCCGCCGGCAGGCCCGCTCGACCGCCTCCCCGAGCAGGTCCAAGTCGGACAGGAACGACAGCCGCTTCCCCCTCGGCAGGTCCGACAGCCGCCCCACCCCCGGATCGTCCGCGAGGAGTACCGAGTACCCGGGCAGGAACTGGACGTCCCCGATCACCGCGAACCCCGCCGCCAGCCGCCGCATCACCGTGGGGTTCTCCCCCGCCAACGCGGCCCCGATCCGGTCCGCTCGCCAGTCATCACTCATGCGCGGACGCTACCGGCGGCGATAATCGGCGTATGACCTCACCCCCGGCCGGCGTGGATGTGGGCGCCGTGCGTGGGCGGCTGGCGGGTGATGTGCTGGCCGTCGGGGTGCCGTACGCCCTGGTGCTGGCCGGTGGGGACGCCGTACGGGCGCATGGGCTGGTGGCGGACCGGGTCAGCCGGGGGATGGACCTGGCCACCGAACATTCCGCGGACATGACGGAGATCGCCGACGGTGTGCGGGCGGGGCTGGAGCGGCGCGGGTGGGCGGTCGAGGAGCCGCTCGTCGATCCGCTGGCGGCGCGGCTGGTCGTCGGGGACCCCGCGTCGGGGGCTCAGTGGCAGGTGGATCTCCGCAAGGAGGCGCTCTGGCGGCCGTCGGTGGAGACGGAGGCCGGCCCGGCGCTCTCCCTCGAGGATCTGACCGGTACGACGGTACGGGCGCTGGCGGACCGGGGCCTGCCCCGCGACCTCGTCGACGTCCACGCGGTGGCGGACCGGTGGAGCCGCCCGGAGCTCGAGGAACTCGGCCGGCGGCACGCTCCCGACACCTTCGATCTGACGGAGCTCCAGTCCCGCCTGACCGGCACGGAGTGGCTCGACGACGGCGAGTTCCGCGCCCACGGCCTCGACGCCCCGGCGATCGAGGGCCTTCGCCGCTGGGCCCAGGCCTGGGCGGACGACATCGCGGAGCGGCTGCTGGAGGGGGAAGTGCCGGAGGAGGACCGGTAGGAGCGGCAGGAGTGGTGGGGGTTAGGGCCTGTCCGGCGAAGGGGCGGCGCCCTGCAATCCAGGTGAGCGGGGTCTGGAGGGAGTCGACGCGATGGGGGTCCCCCGCTCGAGCGAAGTCGAGAACGGGGGAGTCGGCGACCGACGACAACGCCGACGATGGGCGTACCAGGCCCCGCGTCCCCGGCATGATTCGCCGGACAGGCCCTTAAGCCGGGGTGGCCGCCCGGTGCTTCGGGGCGGTAGCCGCGAGGAGCAGGGTGACCGTGGCCGATGTCAGGGCCAGGGCGGTCATCGCGGTCGGCGGCGAGGTGAGCTCGGCGAGGCCGCCGGCCAGGGCCGCGCTGGTGCCCTGCATCGTGAGCATGCCGGAGGAGTGCAGGCCGAAGGCGTGGCCGGAGAGTTCCGGCGGGGTGAGGCGCATCAGCCGCTCCTGCTGCACGAGGCTCGCCCCGAAGCCCGCGGAGGCCACGGCGGCCAGGGCGGCGGCCACGGGCAGGGGCGGGTGGAGGACGAAGAGCAGGTACGGCGTGGCGAGGAGCAGCAGCAGCGGGGTTGCCAGCCGTCGGCGGCGGCCGGGCGGAATCAGCCGGCCGACGGCCACATCACCGGCGAGCATGCCCACGGCCGCGCACGCGAAGAGGGTGCCGGCGGCGTCGGGGGCGTAGGAGACGTAGAGGGCTTCGCAGCCGACGACCAGGCCGTTGGGGATCCACAGGCCGAGGTAGACATGACGGCGGGGCGGGGACGACCAGAGCCGGGCGTTGGCCCTCCAGGTGGCCCGTACGGAGGGGCGGCCCGTGGCGCGCGGCGGGCGGCGGGTGAGGCCGAGGCGGGCGATGAGCGCGGCCGTGAGGTACAGGGCCGCCGCCGCCAGCAGCGACGGGCGCGGCGAGAGGACGGCGACCAGGACGCCGCCCGTCGCGAAGCCGGTGATCTGCATGATGCCGTTCATCATGTTGAAGGCCGAGCGGCCCAGGACATAGCCGCCCCCGGGGAGGATCTCGTTCAGCAGGCCCCAGCCGGCTCCCCCGCCCACCGATGCCACCAGCCCCGTGAGGAGGAGGATCGCGAACACCGCGGTGACGGGCAGACCGGGCAGGGCGAGTGCGGCGGTGGCCGCGGCGAAGGCGAGCGCCGTGCCGGTCATGGTGGCCCGGGGCGGAAGGCGGTCGGCGGCCGACAGGAACAGCGTGGCGCCGAGGACATGCGCGAGGGACGGGCCGAACATGCTCAGCGCGGACAGCAGCGGTGAGGCGGTCTCCCGGTGGACGAGGGTGGCCAGGGCCAGCCCGCTGGTCGTACGGGCCAGGGTCTGGGCGGAGGAGGCGAGGAAGAGCGGGGTGAACTCGGGCGTGCGGAAGAGGTCCTGATAGCTGCGCATGCGCGGAGTCTGGGGAGGGCACGGGGGCGGTCGTTAATGTTTCGCGCAGGAGCGAAAGGTCGGGGAGGCGGGCGCGGTTGTGGGCTGGTGGCAGATCAGTGCGGACACCCTCGCCGGGAGCCGGTTCGTGCTCTCGCCGCTCGCCGAGACCTTCGCGAGCCTGCGGCTGCTGCACACGGCACGGGCCGCGCACCCCGGTGAGCGGGCGTGGCTCGACGCCCATCTGCCCGCCTACCGGGCACGGTTGGCCGCCGATCCGGTGACCGCCCTGCTGGTGCCGTCCGCGCTCGGGACGGTGTGGATCGCGGACTTCGTCACCGGCACCCCGCGGGGTGGCGAGACCTTCGAGCAGGAGATCGAACGGGTGCGTACGGTCTCGCCCGCCGACGCCCGCGCGCAGCTACGCGTCTCCCTGGGCGGCGGCCCGCTCCCCGCCCCGCTGGACCGCGACGACCTGGCGGAACGCGCCGCGGACCTGCTCACCCACGTCTGGGAGGACGCCGTACGCCCCTACTGGGCGCGGCGCCGGCGAGTCCTGGAGGCCGATGTGGTGGCCCGGGTGGCGCAGGTCGGCCGGGGCGGCTGGGCGACGGTGCTGGACGCGCTGCGGCCGGGGACACGCTGGCTCGGCGACAACCGGCTCCAGGTCAACGCGCACGAGCTGCCGCCGCGTGAGATCTCCGGGGCCGAGCTGCTGTTCGTGCCGGTGACCGCGCAGCGGGTGGGCTGGGTGTCGTCCGAGGGGACGCGACGGTACGCGCTCGTGTACCCGTGCGCGGGCGCGCTGGCCGGCGACCGTGACCGGGGGCCCGTGCCGGCAGGCCTGGGCGCACTGCTCGGGACCGCGCGGGCGCGGGTGCTGATGCTGCTCGGCTCCCCGATGAGCACCAGCCATCTCGTCGCGGTCACCGGGCAAGGGCTGGGCTCGGTCGGCCGTCATCTGCGGGTGCTGCGCGACACGGGGCTGGTGGAGCGGTGCGGCAGGGCGGGCCGGTCGGTGTTGTACGTGCGGACGGCGGCCGGCGAGGTCCTTGCCGAGGCCGGGTTAGGTGGTGGTTAAGGGGCTAGGGTCGGCCCTTGACTTCCTCCCCCGCCTAAAGGCGAGGGATTCCAGCGGTCGCCCGCTGGGGTTCCTGCTTCACCGACGACCGCTCCGTCCGGGAGGACTCCCGTTGAGGTCTTACACCGTCTCCACAGGCAGACGCCGCCAGCCCGGTGGCCAGGATGTTGCGTGCCGCGTTCACGTCGCGGTCATGCACGGTGCCGCAGTCGCACGTCCACTCGCGGACGTTCAGCGGCAGTTTCTCGCGGACCGTGCCGCAGGCCCCGCACAGCTTGCTCGAGGGGAACCAGCGGTCGATCACGATCAGTTCGCGCCC
>NZ_JBFAWL010000034.1:0-46211 GCF_040680275.1 Streptomyces sp. NPDC052079 | reverse complement strand
GCAGCCGACGTCCGGTGCTGAGCCTGTGCGGGGTCGGGGCCCCGCGTCGGAACCGGAGTCCGTGCGGGGAGCGGAGCCGCCTCTTCCGTGCCCACCGTCCGGGCGCCGACGGTCAGCCCCGCCGGACCTCGTACAGGAAGCAGCCGTACTCGACGGCCCGTACGTGCACCAGCGCCACCTCGGGGTCGGCGAACGCCTCCCCGAGGGCCGGTGCGAAGTCCTGCGACGCCTCCACCAGCCGCCCGCCCAGGATGCGGCCGTCGACGGAGTAGCGGCGCAGGGTGCGGTGGGCGTGGGTGAAGGGGAGGTCGCCGACGGTGGGCCCCGCGCACTCCCCCGCGTGGACGAAGACGGGCCCCTGCTCGTCGTACGGGCCCGGGTCCACGCCCGTGGCCGCCGCCCAGCGGCGCAGGGGCGCGTACGACGCGAGGGCGAGCCGCTCGCCGGGGCGGCTGCGCCGCAGGCAGCAGCGGAGCGGGGCGCCGCCCTCGTCGTCGGTGAACGGGACGGCCGGGCGGCCCGCGTCGTCCGTGATCAGCAGTTCCTTCACGACCGGCGCGGGAACGGCATGCACGGTGGGTGTCTGGATCGTTGTCCGGTTCGTCATGCCTCCCAGACTCGTCCCCGCCAACACACGCCGCTGGCGGTATTCGGACGCCATAGCACAGCGGCTTCCGTCGGCTCGGACACAGGGGTATCCCCATGGTCCGGCTTCGTCATCGCCCGATCCCGATCTCGCGTGGAAGGATGACGCAACCCACACATAACGAGGAGATGACCGCGTGCCTGGCACAAACCTGACTCGCGAAGAGGCGCAGCAGCGGGCGAAGCTGCTGACCGTTGACTCCTACGAGATCGATCTCGATCTCTCCGGCGCTCAGGAGGGCGGCACCTTCCGGTCCGTGACCACGGTGCGCTTCGACGTCGCCGAGGACGGCGACGGCGCGGAGTCCTTCATCGACCTGGTCGCTCCGGCCGTGCACCAGGTGACCCTCAACGGTGATTCCCTCGACCCCGCCGAGGTCTTCGCGGACTCCCGTATCACCCTGCCGGGCCTGCTGAGGGGCCGCAACGTCCTCCGCGTGGAAGCCGAGTGCGCCTACACCAACACGGGTGAGGGTCTGCACCGCTTCGTCGACCCGGTCGACGACCAGGCGTACCTGTACACCCAGTTCGAGGTGCCGGACGCCCGCCGCGTCTTCGCGAGCTTCGAGCAGCCCGACCTGAAGGCGACCTTCCAGTTCACCGTGAAGGCGCCGGAGGGCTGGACGGTCATCTCCAACTCGCCCACGCCCGAGCCGCGGGACAACGTCTGGGCGTTCGAGCCGACGCCGCGCCTCTCGTCGTACGTCACGGCGCTGATCGTCGGGCCGTACCACTCCGTCCACAGCGTGTACGAGAAGGACGGCCAGTCCGTGCCGCTCGGCATCTACTGCCGGCCCTCGCTCGCCGAGTTCCTGGACGCCGACGCGATCTTCGACGTCACGCGGCAGGGCTTCGACTGGTTCCAGGAGAAGTTCGACTACGCCTACCCGTTCAAGAAGTACGACCAGTTGTTCGTGCCGGAGTTCAACGCGGGCGCGATGGAGAACGCGGGCGCGGTGACGATCCGCGACCAGTACGTGTTCCGCTCGAAGGTGACGGACGCCGCGTACGAGATGCGGGCCGCCACGATCCTGCACGAGCTGGCCCACATGTGGTTCGGCGACCTGGTCACCATGGAGTGGTGGAACGACCTGTGGCTGAACGAGTCGTTCGCCACCTACGCGGAGGCCGCCTGTCAGGCCGACGCGCCCGGTTCGAAGTGGCCGCACTCCTGGACGACGTTCGCGAACCAGATGAAGACCTGGGCCTACCGCCAGGATCAGCTGCCGTCGACGCACCCGATCATGGCCGAGATCCGCGACCTGGACGACGTGCTCGTCAACTTCGACGGCATCACCTACGCCAAGGGCGCGTCGGTGCTGAAGCAGCTCGTCGCGTACGTCGGTGAGGACGCGTTCTTCCGGGGCGTACAGGCGTACTTCAGGCGCCACGCGTACGGCAACACGCGCCTGTCCGATCTGCTGGGCGCCCTGGAGGAGACCTCCGGCCGCGACCTGAAGACGTGGTCGAAGAAGTGGCTGGAGACGGCCGGCATCAACATCCTGCGCCCGGAGATCGAGACCGACGCCGACGGTGTCATCACCTCCTTCGCCATCCGCCAGGAGGCCCCCGCGCTTCCGCCCGGCGCCAAGGGCGAGCCGACCCTGCGCCCGCACCGCATCGCGATCGGCCTGTACGACCTCGACGAGGCGAGCGGCAAGCTGGTGCGCGGCGACCGCGTCGAACTGGACGTCGACGGCGAGCTGACCGCCGTACCGCAGCTGGCCGGCAAGCGCCGTCCCGCGGTCATCCTCCTCAACGACGACGACCTGTCCTACGCCAAGGTCCGCCTGGACGAGCAGTCCCTGGCCTTCGTCACCGAGCACCTGGGCGACTTCGAGTCGTCGCTCCCCCGGGCGCTGTGCTGGGCCTCCGCCTGGGACATGGCCCGGGACGGGGAACTCCCCGCGCGCGAGTACCTGTCGCTGGTGCTGTCGGGCATCGGCAAGGAGTCCGACATCGGTGTCGTGCAGTCGCTGCACCGGCAGGTGAAGCTGGCGCTCGACCTGTACGCCGACCCGGCCGCCCGCGAGGCCCTGCTGGCCCGCTGGACCGACGCCACGCTGGCCCACCTGCGGTCCGCCGAGCCGGGCAGCGACCACCAGCTGGCGTGGGCGCGCGCGTTCGCGGCGACCGCCCGCACCCCCGAGCAGCTGGACCTGCTGGAGGCCCTGCTCGCCGGTACGCAGACCATCGAGGGTCTGGCCGTGGACACCGAGCTGCGCTGGACGTTCGTACAGCGGCTGGCGGCCGTGGGCCGGTTCGACGAGGCGGAGATCGCCGCCGAGTACGAGCGGGACAAGACGGCGGCGGGCGAACGCCACGCGGCCACCGCCCGCGCGGCCCGCCCCACCGAGGAGGCCAAGGCGGAGGCGTGGGCGTCGGTCGTGGAGTCCGACAAGCTGCCGAACGCCGTGCAGGAGGCGGTCATCGCCGGCTTCGTCCAGCCCGACCAGCGGGAGCTGCTGGCGCCGTACACCGACAAGTACTTCGAGGCGCTGGCGGACGTGTG
This sequence comes from Streptomyces sp. NPDC052079, assembly GCF_040680275.1. Taxonomy (NCBI): domain Bacteria; kingdom Bacillati; phylum Actinomycetota; class Actinomycetes; order Kitasatosporales; family Streptomycetaceae; genus Streptomyces; species Streptomyces sp. NPDC052079. The sequence goes on along the minus strand of NZ_JBFAWL010000034.1, from coordinate 43,054 downwards.
GGCGTCCCGCTCCCACGAGATGGCCCAGCAGATCGCGGTCGGCCTCTACCCGAGCATCCAGGTCTCGCGCGAAACCCTCGACAAGACGGACGCCTGGCTGGCCTCCGCCAAGCCCAGCGCGGCCCTGCGCCGCCTGGTCCTGGAATCCCGCGCGGGCGTGGAACGCGCCCTGCGCGCGCAGGCGGCGGACGCGGCGGCGTCCTAGCCGGTACGCGGAGGGGGCGCCCGGTGCTATGCCGGGCGCCCTCTGCGTGCCTCAGCCGCTACCGCTCGACCCGTGCCAGGAACCCGGTGACCGTCCGGACGAACTCCTTGGGGCCGTCCACCCATGGGTTGTGGGCGGCGCCTGCCTGGACGACGTGCTCGCCGCGCGGGAAGAGGTCCGCCACCTCGGCGGCGGAGTCCGGGCGCGGGGAGCCGTCCAGGGCACCGGAGAGGACGAGGACGGGCGCGTCCAGTCCGGCCAGTACGGCGCGGGCGGCGTCGGCGCCGTCGAAGGCGCCCGGGGCCAGGTAGGCGGCCGCCGCTTCCTCGTCCCACCACTGCGCGCACGCGGCGGCGTGTTGCTGCGCGGCCTCGTCCCAGCGGCCGTAGTTGAGGCGGTCGAGCAGATCGAAGTCCGCGTCGTCCGCCTTCCCGGACACGGCCCGCTCGAAGGCCGGCCGGATGTCCTCGTACCAGGGCTCGTCCCGGCGCAACTCCAGTGCCTCACGGCGCCGTTCGACGAGGAAGTCGATCCCGGCGGTGCGCGCACGCGCGCAGACCAGCACGAGCGAGCGCACCCGCTCCGGGTACCGGGCCGCGTAGGCGAGCACCAGGTCACCGGCGGCCGAATGACCAAGGAGGTCCACCCGCTCCAGGCCGAGGGCGACCCGGAGCGCCTCGATGTCCTGCGCCTGCCGGTCCACCCGGAAGCCGGCGAGGTCGGCAGGCCTCTCCGAGTCCCCCGTGCCGCGCAGATCCAGCAGCACCAGTTCCTGCCGGGCGCCCAGCCCGCCGAGGTCGCCGAGGTAGGCGGAGCGCATCATCGGACCGCCGGGCACGCAGACGAGCGGTTGCGCACCCCCGGAACCGTTGCGGTGGTAGGCGAGGCGGGTCTGGTCGGGTGCGTCGAAAGTCGGCATGAGCCGGATGCTCGCAGGCGGAGCGGTGATCCGCCACGGCATATGCGACGGGAGTCGACGGGAGTCGACGGGAGTATGAGAACGGTCGTTCTTGACTGAACGTTCTCTAACCTCTTACGATCATCGGCATGGGACGACCACGTACCTTCGACACCGACCGGGCCGTCGAGAACGCCGCCGTGCTCTTCGCCACCCATGGATACGAAGGCACCTCGGTCGACGATCTGGTCACCGCCACGGGTGTGCACCGCGGCAGCCTGTACAAGGTGTTCGGGTCCAAGAGGAGCCTGCACCTGACCGCGCTGCGCAGTCACCTCGACCATGAGATCCGCCCGACCACCGACGTCATCGCCACCCTCACCGACCCCGAGCAGGCACTGACCACAGCCATCGCCTCGTACGACAACGGGCCGGCCGCCGGACTGCTGCTGCTCGCCGCCGCCGAACGGGCCCCGCTCGACCCGGATGTCGCCGCGCTGGTCGCGGAGGGCATCGACGCGCTCGAGAACGCCCTGCGCCCCTCCCACGGCGACGCCGCCCCCCGGTTCGCCTCCACCGTCCTCGGCGCCCGCCTGCGGCTGCGCGCCTCCCGGCCGACCACCTCCAAGGAGCACTGACCATGGCCCTGATCTCCGTCGACCACGAACGCGGCCTGCTGAACGTCGAGTTCCAGGGTCTCGACAAGCTCTGGACGTTCAAAAGCAGACTCGAGATCCCCCTCGCCCATGTGCGCGGCGCCACCCATGACCCCGGGATGGCCCGCGAGCCGAAGGGCATACGGGTCGGTGGCACCCACGTGCCGGGCGTCATCACCGCCGGCCGCTTCCGGCGCGACGGAGAGCGCCACTTCTGGGACGTGAAGAACCCGGACAAGGCGGTCGTCGTCGAACTCGCCGGCGCCGAGACCTACGACCGCCTCGTCATCGAGGTCGACGACCCCCGTGCCACCGTCGCCCTCATCGAACGGTCCCTCACACGGGGCTGACATGCCCGGGGGCCGCGCAGGCGTCGCCATTGAGCATGAACCGCGCCGGCGGCGACGCGTCGCCGGCCGCGTGGCTCACACGTCGCGCCCGCCTCAGCGCCGGACCTTCAGCGGTTCCACGGCCGCGGGCAGGGGACGGGAGGCTGCGGGCCCTCCGGCGACCGCGCCGGGGCGCGTGGTGAGCTGGCCCGCCACCGTCGCAACGAACGCCAGGGCGATGCCCAGGATTTGCATAGGCGTCAGCGACTCGCCGAGGGCCGCCCAGCCGATCACCGCCGCCGTGAGCGGGGAGAGCGGGCCGAGGAACGTGACCTGCGTGGCGGTGAGACGGCCGATGCCACGGAACCAGAGCCAGTACGCGATCGCCGTGTTCGCCAGGGCCAGGTAGGCGTAGCCGCCTGCCGCCGGTGCGTCCAGGGTGGGCGGGGCGCCCTCGGCCAGGAAGGCGACGGGTGCGATGAGCAGGCCGCCCGCCGTGAGCTGCCAGCCGGTGAGGGCGAGGGGGCCCACGCCCTCCGGGCGGCCCCACCGCTTGGTGAGCACCGTGCCGGCGGACATCGACGCGGTGGCGGTGAGGGCCGCGAGGACGCCCAGGAGGTCAAGCGCACCGGCCGCCTTCAGGACGACCAGGCTGACGCCGAACGCGGCCACGACGCCGGTGAGGACGTTCCGGGCCGTCGGCCGCTGCCCCAGCAACAGGGCCGAGAGGGCGACCACGAGCAGCGGGCCGACCGAGCCGACGACCGCCGCCATGCCGCCGGGCAGCCGGTACGCGGAGAGGAACAGCAGAGGAAAGAAGGCGCCGATGTTGAGCGCGCCGAGCACCGTCGCCTTCCACCACCAGGCGCCGCGCGGCAGCACCCGGGCCAGCGCGAGCAGGACCAGTCCGGCGGGCAGGGCACGCATCAGGCCGGTGAAGAGCGGGCGGTCCGGCGGGAGGAACTCCGTGGTCACGGCGTAGGTGGTGCCCCACGAGACGGGGGCGAGGGCGGTGAGCGCGATGAGGGTGGCGCGGTTAGGGGCCATGACGGGCGCACCTCTTTCGGTCGGTCGCTGCAATGGGCGACCCCAGTAGGGCACAAGTAGCTTAGCGCTAAGCAACTTGCCGTCAAGCAGCTTTCTTCCGACCCACTTTCTTGCGGGCGAGCCGCGCGCGGCGGATACTCCTGCCCATGAGCACATCCCCCGAGCAGCGCCCCACGGATCCCGTCGACGCGATCATCGAGCAGTGGGCGCAGGTGCGGCCCGACCTCGACACGGCCGGCATGGAGGTCTTCGGACGCATCTCCCGGCTCGCGCGCGCCATGGGCGACCGGATGGAGAAGGCGTACGCCCGGTACGGGATCTCGCGCGGGGAGTTCGACGTCCTGGCCACGCTGCGCCGCTCCGGGGAGCCCTACACCCTCTCCCCCCGGCAGCTCTCGGGCACACTGATGCTGACCACCGGCGGGATGACGGGCCGCCTCGACAAGCTGGAGCGCGCCGGACTGCTGCGCCGCTCCCCCGATCCGCACGACCGGCGCGGACTCCAGGTCACGCTCACCGAGGAGGGGCTGCGGCTGATCGACGAAGCCGTCGGCGCGGGTCTCGCCGAGCAGACGGAGGCGCTGTCCGCCCTCGACGAGCAACGGGCCGACCAACTGGCCGACCTGCTACGGGAGTTGCTCATCGCGACCGAGCGGTGACCGCGGGGCCGCATGCGGGGCGGCTCCGGCGCCCGCCGCGCCGGCGCACGGTGAGAAACACCGAGGGCGCCGCCCTCGTCACGTACGGCGGATGCGCGTACGCACGAACGGGGCGGCGCCCTCGGAGAAGTGCGCGGGGCCGGTGAAGCGGCCCTGGATCAGACCTCGGCCTTGGTGCGGATGTTGGGGCTGGTGACGTCCTTCTTCCTGTGCGACTTTTCGCCGATCACCACCAGCGCGGCGATGCCCAGGAACAGGCCGACCGGAAGGAAGACGTAGAGGCCCAGCGTCTCGATGACGCTCAGGCCCGGGCCGGGGTCGTCGCCGTCGTCGCGGGTGAGCGCGAGCGCGGGGGACGACATGAGCAGCATCATCAGCGTCGTACCGGCTGCCAGGGCGCCGGCGCGCAGGGCGTTCTTCTTGTCCACACTGCCCAAACTATCGAACCGGGTTCAGGGCCGCGCGGCCGGGGTGTCGTAAGAGGCGCTGTCGTCGCCGCACGCGTGCCGCGCCGCCCCCTGTCCGAACTGTCCGCACTGTCCGAACACGTCGATCAGCGCCCGCAGCCGCGCCGACTCCGCCAGCTCCTCCAGCGTCACCGGCCGCCCCTGCGCGTCCGCGATCGGAAGGCGCCAGTTCGGATACTGGTCCCAGGTGCCGGGCAGGTTCTGCGGCCGCCGGTCCCCGACGCCGTCCGGCAGCCATACGCCGATCATCCGCGCCGGTGTCCGCAGCAGGTACCGGTGCACCGCCTGAATCTCCGCCTCCACCGAGGCCTCGCCCGAGACATCCCCCGCTACATCTCCCGAGGCGCCCTCCCGCAGCAGCCCCAGCCGCCGCAGCAGCTCCCGCCACTCCCCCACGTCCGCCGCCGCCTCCGCCCGCTCCTCCTCCAGCGGCCGGGTCAGCAGTCCCAGGCGGTCCCGCAGCTCCACGTGCTCGCCGCTGAGCCGGGCGGCCGTGGACGGCAGGTCGTGCGTGGTCGCCGTGGCCAGGCAGTCGGCGCGCCAGCCGTCCGGCGCCAGCGGGCGGCCGTCGCCCTCCCAGTCCCGCTCGAACCACAGCACCGAGGTGCCGTACACACCGCGTTCGCGCAGCGCCTCGCGCACCCCCGGTTCGACCGTCCCGAGGTCTTCGCCGATCACGACCGCCCCGGCCCGGGAGGCCTCCAGGACGAGCACGGCGAGCATCGCCTCGGCGTCGTAGCGGACGTAGGTGCCCTCCGTGGGCGGGTGGCCCTCGGGGACCCACCAGAGCCGGAACAGGCCCATGACGTGGTCGATGCGCAGGGCGCCCGCATACCGGAACAGGGCCCGGAGCAGGGCGCGGAACGGCGCGTAGCCGGAGTCGGCGAGGCGGTCGGGGCGCCAGGGCGGCAGGCCCCAGTCCTGGCCGCGCGCGTTGAAGGCGTCCGGGGGCGCGCCGACGGACATGCCGGCCGCGAAGTACTCCTGCTGCGCCCAGGCGTCGGCTCCGCCGGGGTGGACGCCGACGGCGAGGTCATGGACGATCCCGACCGGCATGCCCGCCTCGCGTGCCGCGCGCTGGGCGGCGGTGAGCTGGGCGTCGGTGAGCCAGACGAGGCGGGAGTGGAAGTCGACACGGTCGGCGAGTTCGCGCCGGGCGCGGGCGGTCGTGGCCGAGCGGGGGTCGCGCAGGGGGGCGGGCCAGCGGTGCCAGTCGGGGCCGTGGACCTCGGCGAGGGCGTTGTAGGTGGCGTGGTCCTCCAGGGCCCGGCCCTGTGCGGCGAGGAAGTCGGCGTAGGCGGCGTGGCGGCCGGGAGCGAGCGGGACCTCGTGCACGAGTTCCAGGGCCTCCCGCTTGGCCTCCCAGACCGCGTCCCGGTCGATCAGCGCGCCCTTCTCCAGCACTGCCTCGCGCAGCCGCCCGGCCCGCTCGAGCAGGGCGTGTAAGCGGTCCGGGGCGTCGGTGTACGCGAACTCGGGGACGTCCTCGACGCGGAGGTGGACCGGGTCGGGGAAGCGGCGTGAGGAGGGGCGGTAGGGGGAGGGGTCGGTCGGTGGGCCGGGGACCGCCGCGTGCAGGGGGTTGACCTGGATGAATCCGACGCCGAGGGTGCGTCCGGCCCAGCCGGCGAGTTCGCCCAGGTCGGCGAGGTCGCCCATGCCCCAGGAGCGGCGGGACAGCAGGGAGTAGAGCTGGACCAGGAGGCCGTGGGAGCGTCCGGGCGGCCGGGGGAGCCGGGGTGGGGCGACGATCAGGTGGGCGCGGGCGGTGCGGCCGTCCGGCGTGGTGGCGGTTAATTCATGCACGCCGGGCGGGAGGTGCTCGGCGGAGACGCGGGTCTCGCCCTGTTCGGTGCGGATGAGCAGCCGGGTGTCCTCGGGGAGCGCGGCGAGGGCCGCCGGGGCGGTGGTGCCCCAGCCGACCACGGTGGGGGGCAGCAGCCGTTCGCCGAGTTCGCGTGCGCGGGCGGTGAGGGCGGCGCGGACGGCCTCCGGGCTCGCCGCGTCCACGCCGAGTGCGGTCAGCGCGTGGGTGACGGCGCTGGCCGTGGCGGCGACCGTGCGGTCCGGGGAGGGGCTGTAGGAGGTGGCGACGCCGTGCAGGGCGGCGAGCCGCGACAGGTCCTCGGAAGGGGGCTCGGCCGGCCGTGGCGCGGTCACTTAGGGCTCCGGGCGGTACTGGGCCGGGAAGGAGTCGAGTCCGGAGGCGTCCGAGGAGTCCATGAAGGCGTCGGACTCGCTGGTCAGGGGGATGGCTTCGGCGAGCGGCGGTTCGCTGGTGAGGGGCTCCGCGTCGGGCAGCGGGGGTTCGCTGGTCAGCGGGAGTTCGGTGCAGGGGCCCTCCGCGCTGAACACGCAGAAGTGGGGGTCGTCGGCGGTCGGCTCCGCCACGCGTTTGGACAGGGCCGGGGAAGGAACGTACGCCGGTGCAGCCACAGATGGCCTCCTCGTCGAGCACGGTGCGCGGATCACGCGGGCGTGCGGATGCGGGTCGTGCGGGTTATCCCGCAGCCCTACCCAGCGGGCGCGATGCCAGACGCACAAAGCCTCCCGACGTGCTCCTGGTCACATTCTCTCCCCGCCCCCTCCCTCCACAGTGGGACAAACGCGCCACAACGACCACTCTCATTGACACGTTCACCGCAGGAATGGTGGGCTCTGGGTTTCTCGATAACGGAATGGACACGGCCGCCGGTTCATCGGGCGGGCGGCCGCCCCGAGCGACAGGGAGGGCCCCGTGCAGCTGCGGCGTGGCAGGACGGCGAACGCCAGGAGGGCCGCCCTCGCGTTCGCCGTTCTCGCCGGAACCCTGGGCAGCACGCCGGCCGCCGTGGCGGCACCGCCCGCACCCGGGACGACCACGTCCCCCGCCCCCGACACGGCCACGGCCGGGAACCTCTCGGTGTGGCCGCGACCCCACTCCCTGCGCGCGAACGGCGCCGCGGTCGAGGTGACCGACGAGGTCGCCCTGATCACGGACGACGCGGCCGACCTGTACGCCGTCCGGGCGGTCCGGGAGCTGCTGCGGGAGGCCGGGGCACGCCGGTTCACCGCCCCCGGCGCACCGGTGCCCGAGGGGGCGCTGGTGGTGCGCGTGGGCAGGGAACGCGCCCCGAGCGACCCCCGGCACGCCCTTCCGGCCGGCGGCTACGCGCTGAGCGTCGGCAAGGGCTCCGTCTCCCTCTCGGGCGCCGATGGCGCCGGACAGTTCCACGCCGCGCAGACCCTGCGGCAGCTGCTGCGCCCGGACGGCACGATCACCGCGGCCGTCGTCCGCGACTGGCCGGGCACCGCCGTGCGCGGCATCACCGAGGGCTTCTACGGCACCCCTTGGACGCACCCGCAGCGAATGGCCCAGCTGGACTTCATGGGCCGCACGAAGCAGAACCGGTACCTCTACGCGCCCGGCGAGGACCTCCTGCGGCAGGCCCGCTGGCGGGAGCCCTACCCGGCACAGCGGCGCGCGGAGTTCCGCGAGCTGGCCGAGCGGGCCCGGAGCAACCACGTCACCCTCGGCTGGGCGGTGGCACCGGGGCAGGCGATGTGCTTCGCCTCGGACGAGCATCTGCGCGCGCTGACCCGCAAGCTGGACGCGATGTGGGCGCTGGGGTTCCGCGCCTTCCAGCTCCAGTTCCAGGACGTCAGCTACAGCGAGTGGCACTGCGGGGCGGACTCGGACCGGTTCGGGTCGGGTCCGGAGGCCGCCGCCCGCGCGCAGACGCACGTGGCGAACGCCGTCGCCCGGCACCTGGCGGCCCGCCATCCGGACTCCGCCGCCCTGTCGCTGATGCCGACCGAGTACTACGAGGAGGGGTCGACGGCGTACCGGCGGGCCCTCGCCCGCGCCCTGGACGCGGGTGTCGAGGTGGCGTGGACGGGGGTCGGGGTGGTGCCGAGCACCATCACCGGCGGCCAACTGGCCGAGGCCCGGGAGGTGTTCGGGCACCCGCTGGTGACCATGGACAACTACCCGGTGAACGACTACGCCCCCGGCCGGATCTTCCTCGGCCCCTACCAAGGCCGTGAACCGGCCGTGGCCGCCGGTTCGGCCGCACTGCTCGCCAACGCGATGGAGCATCCCGAGGCGTCGCGCATCCCGCTGTTCACGGCCGCCGACTTCGCCTGGAACCCGCGCGACTACCGCCCCCAGGAGTCCTGGCGGGCCGCGATCACCGACCTGGCCGGCGGTGACGCCCGCCGCGAAGCGGCTCTGACCGCGCTCGCCGGGAACACCGCGTCCTCGGTGCTGGGCGGCAAGGAGTCGGCGTATCTGCGTCCGCTGATGGAGGAGTACTGGCGGGCCCGGCCGACCGCGCGCGGCGCGGACGAGACCGAGGAGGCCGCCCGGCTGCGCACGGCCTTCACCACCCTGCGGAACCTGCCGGAGCGGCTCTCCGGCACCACGCTCGGCACCGAGGTCGCCCCCTGGACCGAGCGGCTGGCCCGCTACGGCGACGCCGGTACGACGGCGCTGGACATGCTGCGCGCGCAGCGGGCCGGGGACGCGGGCGCCGCCTGGGCCGCGTACCGGAAGCTGGGCGAGCTGCGGGACGGGGCCGGATCCGCGCGGGTGACGGTCGGCGAGGGCGTGCTGGAGCCGTTCCTGAGCCGGGCGCAGAAGGCGTACAAAACCTGGGCGGGCATCGACCACGAGCCGCCCGCGCGGTCCGGCGGCGACCGGGCGCTCGACCTCCCCGACGCCCGCGCGCTGGACGCCGTCACGGTGCTCACCGAGCCGGGGACGGAGGGGGCCGTGGAGGTGCGCGTGCCGGGCAAGGGGTGGCGCCGCCTCGGCGCACTCTCCGCGCAGGGCGCCACCGAGCTGCGCACCGGCGGCGAGCCGGTCGACGCCGTCCGGGTCACCGGCGCCGAGCCCTCCCGGGTCCGGCATCTGGTCCCGTGGTTCGCGGACGAGTCCGCCGCCTCCCTGCAGCTGCCCGACGACCGCGCGGACGCCGACATCGGCGCCACCCGGCGGCTGACGGTCACCCTCGGCTCGCTGCGCCCCGACGAAGTGCGCGGCAGACTGACCGTGAAGGCGCCGAAGAGCCTGGACCTGCGGGTGCCCGAGAAGGCGCTGACCGTTCCGCGCGGTACGCCGGTGGAGGTTCCGGTCGAGGTGACCGTGGACCGGGACACGCCCGCCGGGTCCTACGACGTCCGGTTCGGCTTCGGCGGCGCGACCCGCACGCTGACGGTCCACGCCGTGCCGCCCACCGCGGGTCCCGATCTGGCCCGCGCGGGCCGGGCGAGCTCCTCGGCCGACGAGACGCCCGACTTCCCGGCCTCGGCGGCGAACGACGGCGACCCGGAGACACGTTGGTCCTCCCCCGTGGAGGACGACGCCTGGTGGCAGGTGGAGCTGGAGCGCCCGGTGCGGCTGGGAAAGGTGGCGCTGCACTGGCAGGACGCGCATCCGTCGGCGTACCGCGTGGAGGTCTCGGCGGACGGCCGGGACTGGCGCACGGCTGCGGAGGTCCGGGACGGCGGGGGCGGCCGGGAGACGGTCCGCATGGACGAGCGGGATGTGCGCCACGTCCGCGTACAGGGCGAGAAGCGCGCGACGCGGTACGGGTATTCGCTGTGGTCGGTGGAGGCGTACGCGGTCGCGGACTGAGCGAGGCACGGACGCCCGGACGAACTGTTCCTGCTGTCGCTGCTGCTGGTGGCGGGGGCGGCGCTGCTCGCGGCCACCACCACATCGGACCCCACCCGGGGCCGGCCGCGGGCGAGGGGCAGACGCCGATGGCGGTATGTGGCGCGCTGCTCGCGGTCGGCGCGGGCTCGGTGTGGCTGTCCGGGGCCACCTGCCGCGTCGTGGGCGGAGACTGGCGATCCAGGCCCGCTCGGCGGCCACCCACATCGCGGCGGAACGGCTGCGCGACGATCCGTGGGCGGCGGCCTGTGCGCACGCCGAGGTGCTGTCGTACTACACGACCGGGCTGAACCTGACCGCCGCCGCAATGCCCTGGCCGTGGGCGCCGCCGAGTCGATCGCCACCCGGCGGTGGGCCTGGCCGCTCAGGTCGCGACCGGGGTGCCGCGGGCGGTGCTGAACCGGGCGCTGCTGCTGGAGACCGTGCTGCCGCTCGCGCCGGTCCCTGCCGGTGGCGGGCGTCGGCGGCCTGACGGTCTATGTCGGCTGCCTCCTGGCCGCGGCCACCGCCCTCCCCCTCCCCCTCCCCTGCGCCGCATCCTGCGACCGTCCTCCCCCTCCCTGGGCCGCACCCCGCGCCCAGCTCAGCCACACCTGAACCCCTCCAGCCCGCCGCGCCGATGCGAAAGCCCGGATCGGTGGTCAGGCAGAGATGCCGTCGATCCGGGCCATGGCGTCGTCCGCGCCGTACGGTTGCAGGTACGGCAGCCAGCGCGGGTCGCGATGCCCGGTGCCGATGATGCGCCAGGCCAGACCCGTGGGCGGAGCGGGTTTGTGGCGCAGGCGCCAGCCCAGCTCGATCAGATGGCGGTCGGCCTTCACGTGGTTGCAGCGGCGGCAGGACGCCACCACGTTGTCCCAGACGTGCTTGCCCCCGCGACTGCGCGGGATGACGTGGTCGACGCTGGTTGCGACGCCACCGCAGTACATGCACCGGCCCCCGTCACGGGCGAACAGCGCCCGGCGGGTGAGGGGAACGGGCCCCCGGTAGGGGACCCGCACGAAACGCTTGAGCCGGACCACGCTGGGTGCGGGGACGGTGACGGTTGCGCTGTGCAGATAGGCGCCGGTCTCCTCGAGGCAGACTGCCTTGTTCTCGAGGACGAGCACGAGCGCGCGGCGGAGCGGTACGACGCCGAGCGGCTCGTACGACGCGTTGAGGACCAGGACATGCGGCACGGATGGCCTCCTTGTACGCCGGCGGCGCGTGGCTCGCGCCGGGACGATCCGTTGTCAGTTTCCCCTCATGCCTGGTGGAAGCGCCACCATCTCCCGGTAACGGGCTGGGAGTGTTTTCAACCACACCCCGGTTCATCCCCAGGATCATGGCCTGTTCAAGCGCAGGTGAGCACGGTCTCTTCTTCCCACACCCGGCCGTTCCCTCCACAATGCCCCGTTAGTGTGGTGGTTCTGCCCGTCCGGTGACCCGATCGTGACCTTGCCGGACTTGACCGCCACGCCGGGGGCAGATCGTGCACCTGGAGGTACCTGCCGTGTCCTTGTCCGCCGTTCTGTCGGCCGCCGATCCGTCGCCGACACCCTCGGAGTCGGGGACCCCGCGGGTGCCCTCGCTCGAGGACGCCCAGGAGAGCGCCACCAACGCCGCCGGCTGGGTCGAGGAGAACTGGTCGACATGGCTCGCGATCGGGCTCAGGGTCCTGCTGATCCTGGTGATCGCGGTGGCGCTGAGAATCGTGGTGCGGCGGGCGATCACCAAGATGGTCGACCGGATGTCGCGGACCGGCCAGGCGGTGGACGGCAGCTCGCTCGGCGGTCTGCTGGTCAACGCCGAGCGGCGTCGGCAGCGCTCCCAGGCGATCGGCTCGGTGCTGCGTTCGGTGGCGTCGTTCCTGATCCTGGGCACGGCCGCGCTGATGATCCTCGGCACCTTCCAGATCAATCTGGCGCCGCTGCTGGCCTCGGCCGGTGTCGCGGGCGTGGCGATCGGCTTCGGCGCACGGAACCTGGTGACGGACTTCCTCTCCGGCGTCTTCATGATCCTTGAGGACCAGTACGGCGTCGGCGACTCGATCGACGCCGGGGTGGCCTCCGGCGAGGTGATCGAGGTCGGGCTGCGGGTGACCAAGCTGCGCGGTGACAACGGCGAGATCTGGTACGTCCGCAACGGCGAGGTCAAGCGCATTGGCAACCTCTCCCAGGGCTGGGCGACCGCGGGCGTCGACGTCACCGTCCGTTCCGACGAGGACCTGGACCGGGTGAAGGCCACGCTGAGCGAGGTCGCCGAGAAGATGGGCAAGGAGGAGCCCTGGAACGAGCTCCTGTGGAGCCCGATCGAGGTGCTCGGCCTGGACTCGGTGCTGCTGGACTCGATGGTGGTCCGGGTCTCGGCGAAGACCATGCCCGGCAAGTCCCTGACCGTGGAGCGGGAGCTGCGCTGGCGCATCAAGCGCGCCTTCGACGCGACCGGCATCCGTATCGTCGGCGGCGCCACGGCCACGGAGGACATGCAGGCCGCCGACCCGACGGCCGGCATGGCGGCCCCGTCCGCCTACGCCAGCTCCGTCTCCCCGCAGTCGATGGCCGCGTCCCCGCTGCCTTCGACGAGCCCGACGAGCACCACGAAGTAACCGCCGGCCGGCACAGGGCGGCACCCGGAACTCCCGGGTGCCGCCCTTTCCCGTTTCCCCCCTTGACGCCCCTCCGCGCCGGGCTTACGTTCCGCCCAACAGGAAACTTTCCTAACAGTGATCGTCTCCCGCACCAGCCGCCGACAAGCTGGGCGGCGAAGAGGGGCAGGTACCGCACCCATGGCAGGAACCGCGGGTATACCGGGCACCCCGCGTGTGCTGCGCGCCATGAACGACCGCACCGCCCTGGACCTCCTCCTGGAGCACGGACCGCTGTCCCGCACCCGGATCGGCAAGCTCACCGGCCTGTCCAAGCCGACCGCCTCCCAGCTCCTGGCCCGGCTGCAAGCAGCCGGACTGGTCCTCGCCACCGGCACCACCGAGGGCCGCCCGGGCCCCAACGCCCAGCTGTACGAGGTCAACCCGTCCGCCGCCCACATCGCCGGGCTCGATGTCACCCGCCGGCGGATCCGCGCCGCCGTCGCCGACGTCACCGGCCGCACGGTAGGCCACCACGAGCTGCCCACCCCGGGCCGCCGTGCCGCGGTTCCCGTCGTCCAGCAGGTCATCGATGCCCTGGACGGCGCGGTGAAGGCGGCGGGCCTGTGCCGCTCGGACGTCCACCGCCTCGTCATAGGAACCCCGGGCGCCTTCGACCCGAACACCGGCCGCCTCCGCTACGCCTCCCATCTCCCCGGCTGGCACTCCCCCACCGTGCTCGACGAGCTGGCCGCCGCACTGCCGATGCCGTTCGAGTACGAGAACGACGTCAACCTGGTCGCCCTCGCCGAACAGCGCCTCGGCGCGGCCCGCGACCACAGCGACTTCGTGCTCCTGTGGAACCAGGAGGGCCTGGGTGCCGCCCTGGTGCTCGGCGGCCGGCTGCACCGCGGCTGGACCGGTGGCGCGGGCGAGGTCGGTTTCCTGCCGGTGCCGGGCACCCCTCTGGTCCGCCAGGTCACCAAGGCCAACAGCGGCGGCTTCCAGGAGCTGGCCGGCTCCCAGGCAGTCCCCCGGCTCGCCCGCGAGCTCGGCATCCAGAACATCCCGCAGGGCCCCTACGCCGAAGTGGCGGCCGCCCTCCTGGAACGCGCCGCGGCCACCCCCGACGACGACGGGCCCCACCGCCGCCTCCTCCAGACCTACGCCACCCGCCTGGCCACCGGCCTCGCTTCCCTGGTCTCCGTCCTCGACCCGGAACTCGTCGTCCTGAGCGGCACCGGCCTCACCTCCGGCGGCGAGCTGCTGCGCACCCTCGTCCAGTCCGAACTGGACGAACTGGCCGCGCCCCGCCCCCATCTCATCCTGGGCGACGTCCGCGAACACCCCGTCCTGCGCGGCGCGCTGGAAAGCGCGCTGGCGACGACCCGCGACGAGGTCTTCGACACCTCCCGCTAGCCCCGTACCACCCCCTGCCCCAGCGAGCACCGTCCCGCCCGGAATATCCAAAAACCGGAGTAAAGGGTTAACCATGAAACTCACCGTGGTCGGCGGAGGCTCGACCTACACCCCCGAACTCGTCGACGGCTTCGCCCGGCTGAGGGACACCCTCCCCCTCACCGAGCTGGTCCTCACCGACCCGGCGACGGACCGCCTTGAACTGATCGGCGCCCTGTCCCGCCGTATCTTCGCCCGCCAGGGCCACCCCGGCACGATCACCACCACCACGGACCTGGACGCGGCCGTCGACGGCGCCGACGCGGTCCTCCTCCAGCTCCGGGTAGGCGGTCAGGCGGCCCGCATGCAGGACGAGACGTGGCCCCTGGACTGCGGCTGCGTCGGCCAGGAGACCACCGGCGCCGGCGGCCTGGCCAAGGCGCTGCGCACGGTCCCGGTCGTCCTGGACATCGCCGACCGCGTACGCCGGGCCAACCCGGACGCCTGGATCATCGACTTCACCAACCCCGTCGGCATCGTCACCCGGGCCCTGCTCCGCGCAGGTCACAAGGCACTGGGCCTGTGCAACGTGGCGATCGGCCTGCAGCGCAAGTTCGCGGCGCTGCTGGACACCGACCCGGCCGCCCTCCACCTGGACCACGTGGGCCTCAACCACCTCACCTGGGAAACGGCTGTACGCAGGGGAGGCCCCACCGGCGAGAACATCCTCCCCCACCTCCTCTCCGCCCACGGCGACACGATCGCCGCCGACCTCCGCCTCCCCCGCCCCCTCCTGGACCGCCTGGGCGTGATCCCGTCCTACTACCTGCGGTACTTCTATACGCACGACGAGGTCGTACGGGAACAGCGCACCAAGCCCTCACGGGCGGCCGAGGTGGCCGACATGGAACGCCGCCTCCTGGCCCTGTACGCCGACCCGGCCCTCGCCGAGAAGCCGGCCCTGCTGTCCCAACGCGGCGGCGCCTACTACTCCGAGGCGGCGGTCGACCTGGCGGCGGCCCTGCTGCGCGGCGCCGGATCCGCCCATCAGGTGGTCAACACCCTGAACAACGGCACCCTCCCCTTCCTCCCCGACGACGCGGTCATCGAAGTCCAGGCGACCGTGGGCCCGAAGGGCGCGACTCCTCTCCCCGTGGCCCCCGTCGACCCCCTCTTCGCGGGCCTGATGGCCAACGTCACGGCCTACGAGAACCTGGCCCTGGAAGCGGCGTTGCACGGCACCCGGGACCGCGTCTTCCGCGCCCTCCTCGCCCACCCGTTGATCGCCCAGCACGAGTACGCCGACCGCCTCGCCGACGACCTCATCGCACACAACCGGGAGTACCTCACGTGGGCCTGACCGCAGGCGTCCTCGCCATCGACGGCGGCAACAGCAAGACGGACGTGGCGGTGATCGCACACGACGGAACGGTGCTGGGGACGGCTCGCGGCGGGGGGTTCCGCCCCCCGGCGGTGGGCCTGGACCGGGCGATGAGCACCCTCACGGCGACCGTCACTCGCGCCCTGGCCACCGCGGGAACACCCACCGTCTCCCATGTCTCGGCCTGCCTGGCCAACGCCGATCTGCCCGTCGAGGAGGAACAGCTGACGGCGGCGCTCACCGACTGCGGCTGGGGCAGCACCGTGGAGGTGCGCAACGACACGTTCGCGATCCTGCGCGCCGGGGTGACGGAGCCCCGGGGCGTGGCCGTCGTCTGCGGCGCGGGCATCAACTGCGTGGGCATGCGTCCCGACGGGCGTACCGCCCGCTTCCCGGCGATCGGACGGATCTCTGGTGACTGGGGCGGGGGTTGGGCGCTGGCGGAGGAGGCGCTCTGGCACGCGGCGCGCGCGGAGGACGGGCGCGGGGCGCCGACGGCGCTCGCCTCCGTGCTGCCGGCGCACTTCGGTCTTCCCGACATGCCTGCGCTGATCGAGGCGTTGCATTTGGGGAAGGTGGCTGAGGTACGGCGTCACGAGCTGACGCCGGTGCTTTTCGCTACCGCGGCGGAGGGGGACGGGGTCGCACGGGGGATCGTGCACCGTCAGGCGGAGGAGATCGTGACGATGGCGGTGGTCGCGCTGCGGCGGCTGGAGCTGCTGGATGAGGAGACGCCTGTGCTGCTGGGCGGGGGTGTGCTGGCGGCGCGACACGCGCTGCTGCTGGATCGGATCGATGACCTGCTGGGCGCGCGGGCGCCGAAGGCGGTGGCGCGGGTGGTGTCGGTGCGGCCGGTGCTGGGGGCGGGGTTGCTGGGGCTGGACCGTGTGCGGGCGCCGGCGGCCGCGCAGGATCGACTGCGCGAGCAGTACGACGGGTAAGCGCGGCGGGGGCCGTTTACCTAACCCGAGGTCGTCCAGACGCCGGATGTCGGCGCGGGCCGGGGGCTACTTGGCGCGCCGCCGCTCCGCGGGGTGCCTGGCGGGGATGTAAGCCGGGGGTGGGTTGCGTCGCCCGGCGCATGCGGGGTGCCCGGCGTGGATGTGAGCCGGGGTGGGTTGCGCAGCCCGGCGCCTGGGAACCGCCCCGCCGGGGTGTGGGCCGGGGGGTGGGTTGCGCAGCCCGGCGCCAGCGGGGTGCCGTCGCGCCCACCCTCCCCCACTCTCGACTTCGCTCGAGCGGGGGGACCCCCATCGCCCTGGGGGCACCTCCCAGGCCCTTAAGGCACTGGGGGAGGCACGACTGCCCGCGGATAGCGGCAGTCGGCCGCGGATCGCGGCGGCGGGACGCGGGAGCGGCGGGCGGCGGGACGCGGATCGCGGCTGCGGGACGCGGGAGCGGCGGGCGGCGCGGATCGCGGCAGTCGGCCGCGGATCGCGGCGGCGGGACGCGGATCGCGGCAGTCGGCCGCGGATCGCGGCGGCGGGACGCGGATCGCGGCAGTCGGCCGCGGATCGCGACGGCGGGACGCGGATCGCGGCAGTCGGCCGCGGATCGCGACGGCGGGACGCGGATCGCAGCGGATCGCGGCGGCGGGAGCGGCGGCGGCTGCCCGCGGGTCGCGGGTTGCGGGTCGCGACGGCGGGATGCCGCGTGCGGCGGGGAGGGGTCGGGGCGGGGGTGTTCGCCCGCAGTGGCTGGCGCGTCCGCCGCGGTCAGCTCTACCAACAGGCGCAGTCGCGCCAGTCCGAGGACGGACACCCCCGACCCGGCCCCGCACCACCCACCCACCGTGGGCGCTACCCAAGCCCCCACCCCACCGACAGTTGCGCCGCAGGCGTGCGACCACGGCTCGCAGACGGGAACCGGACCGATTTGCGGGGCGTGTTCCTGGGCAGGGTGGCACTGCAAATGCGATCAAGATCGTGCAAGGCCGGTGCATATGTCAGCCCCGGCGGCGATACTTGCCGCGGAGGAGGACCACGGGGGAGGTCAAGTGACACACACGCCAAACAGCACGGCGCCACCACCGGGCAACGCCACGTCCCCCACAACCCCGGACGCCCGCCGCACCGCCTTTGCCGAGGGCGTGGACCGTCTGCGCAAGGCCGCCACCACGGAACCCGGCCGCCTCCGCATCATCGGCGCGGTCCTGGCCGCCCTCGTCGTCGCCTTCGGCGCCGTCACGGCCTGGCAGATGACCGACAGGGCCGCCGCCGCGGACGACGTCCTCACCAGCAGCCAGCCCCTCACCTCCGACGCCGCCGACATCTACCGCTCCCTCGCCGACGCCAACACCACCGCGTCCAGCGGCTTCCTGGCCGGCGGTCAGGAGACGGAAGCCTCCCGCGAGCGCTACGAGAAGGACATCCACACCGCGGCCGCGAAACTCGTCAACGCCGCCGCCAACTCGGACCCCGGCTCCCCCTCCACGGAGACGATCGCCAAGCTCAACCGCCTGCTCCCGGAGTACAAGGGTTTGGTGGAGCGCGCCCGCACGTACAACCGTCAGGGGTACCCCGTCGGCGGCGCCTACCTGCGCTACGCGAACGAGAAGATGCAGCAGGAGATGCTCCCGGCGGCGGAGGACCTCTACACCAGCGAGAACCAACGCCTCCGCGACGACTACGCGGACGCGACCCCGTACCCCTGGCCCGCGATAGCCCTCGGCGTCGTCGCGCTCGCCGCGCTCGCGTGGGCCCAGCGCCGCAACTACCTGCGCACCAACCGCGTGCTCAACCACGGACTCGTTGCCGCGACGGCGACCGCCACCATCGTCCTGCTGTGGCTGACCGCAGGCCACACCCTCGCCCGCTCCCACCTCAACGACTCCGTCGACCACGGAGTCGGCTCGCTCAACGTGCTGCACGACGCGCGCATCGCGTCCCTCAAGGCCCGGGGCAACGAGAACCTGACCCTGGTGGCGCGCGGCGCGGAGACGACGAAGGTGGGCGACGAGACGGTCGACGCCTACGACCACGACTTCGGGCGCGACATGAACACCCTCGCCAAGGGCCTGGCCCGCGCCGAGCGCCTCGCGGACGACGACACCGGCGCCAAGCCGGTCACCGCGGCGGTGGGCAACATGACGGAGTGGCAGAAACGCCACAGGGCCGCCCGGGAGCAGGACGAGAACGGCAACTACCAACAGGCACTGGACATGGTGATCGGCGCCAAGGGCGCGACGGGCGAGTGCTTCGACAGCGTCGACAAGAATCTGGCCACCGCGCTGAAGCACGAGGAAGCGGAGTTCCAGCAGGCGGCCGGCGACGGCAGGGACGCGCTGACGGGCCTGCCGACCGGCGCTGCGGTCCTCGCCGTACTGGGCGCGGCAGGCGCGGTGCTGGGCATCGGCCGCAGGCTGTCGGAGTACCGATGACTGAGCACGCACAGAACGCGCAGGGGGCGACCGAGCCGAAGGGGACGCCGAGGATGACCGCACGACGCCTGCGGGCCGGCGTGAAGGGCTGGGGCGGAGTGGGCGCGATGGCGACGGCCTGCGCCCTGGCCCTGGTCTTCGCGCTCATGCTGACCTGCACCGGATCCGTGAACCGCGACGCGGGGAAGCCCACCGCCCAACCGGTCTCGCACGCAGCCGCCGCACAGGCACAGGCGCAAGCACAGGCCGCCGAGGACTGCACGGCCCCGGAGAAGCAGACCCTGTCCCCCTCCGACGCCGACGGCCCCACGATCGAGGCGATCAAGAACCGTGAGGGCGAGAAGCGCAAGCTGATCGTCGGAGTCGACCAGAACAGCTACCGCTGGGGCTACCGCGACCCCAACAGTGGTGAGAGCGGGAAACTCGAGGGCTTCGACATCGACTTGGTGCACCGCATCGCCGAAGAGATACTCGGCGACCGGGACGCGGTCCAGTTCAAGGCGATCCCGACCGACCAGCGCATCCCCGCGATCAAGGCCGGCCGGGTCGACATGGTCGTCCGCACGATGACGATCAACTGCGACCGCCTCCAGGATGTCGCGTTCTCCGCCCCGTACTTCAAGACGGGCCAGCAGGTCCTGGCCCCGAAGTCCTCGCCGATCGAGGGGTACGACGAGACCCTCGCGAACCAGGAGATATGCACGGCGACGGGCTCGACCGCGTACGCGAAGCTGGAGGCCGACAAGCAGGCGGGCCGGCTCCCGGAGTCCACGGACATCCGTACGACCGTACCCAACCAGCTGGACTGTCTGGTGCGGCTGCAGCTGGGCGAGGTCGACGCGGTGGTCACCGACGGCGCGCTCGCGGCCAGCCAGGCCGCGCAGGATCCGACGGTCGAGCTCAAGGGTGAGGCGTTCACGGCCGAGTACTACGGCGTGGCGATGAAGAAGGACGCGGACGACCTGGTCCGCCGGGTCAACCAGGTCCTGGTGGACTTCCGCGAGGACTCCTCGGACGGATGGGACTCCTCGTACACGGACTGGCTGTCGGCCACACTGGGCCAGGACCCCACCGCGTCAAAGCCCCCGGCCCCCGAATACCTACGAAAGAGCTGACCACCCCCACAAAACCCAACCGCCCACCCGCCCCACCCACCAGCAACTCCCCAGCGAGAGGTGATCGATGGCCGACACGGACCCCACCGGGCCGGT
This sequence comes from Streptomyces sp. NPDC052079, assembly GCF_040680275.1. Classification (NCBI taxonomy): domain Bacteria; kingdom Bacillati; phylum Actinomycetota; class Actinomycetes; order Kitasatosporales; family Streptomycetaceae; genus Streptomyces; species Streptomyces sp. NPDC052079. The sequence goes on along the minus strand of NZ_JBFAWL010000034.1, from coordinate 23,202 downwards.
ACTGGACCGGGACGAGGTGGACCGTGCGCTGGCGCGGCTCGGCGCGGAGCACGAGGCGATCGAGACCTCGCTCCTCGCCCTGCAGGACCACGCGGGCCGAAGACTCCTGGAGGGTGCGCAGCTCACCGGCCGCACCGAGGAGCGCTGGAAGTCCACGGAGGCGTCGATCACGCTGCTGTGGATCTACTTCGACGCGTACACGGACGCGTTGCGCACCGCGCGGGACATCCGCTCCCGGCGCCGCTGGTCCAGCCGGGAGGACCTGGTGGAGCTCACGGAGCTGCTGCGCGGCGAGTCGGTGACGGTGGCGGGCAGCGCGGCGGCGACCGCCAACGCGCCCACCCTGCACGGCGGCCACCCCGGCAGGCTCAGCGAGCGCTACTCGCTCGCCGCCCTGGTGGACCGTATGAACGAGCTGTACGCGGCCTCGCTGGACATGGTCGTGGCCGCGGACGCGGTGTGGTCGGCGCTGCCCGCGAGGATCGATTTACTGGCCGCCGAGCTCCAGCGCACGAGCCGGCTCGCGCACTCGGTGGGTGTCCGCCCGGGCGAGCACCCGGCGGGCGACGACCTGGAGCGGATCACCCGCACCCTGACGAAGCTGCGCGAGCAGGTGGTGTCCGACCCGCTCGCCTTCTGGAAACCCGCCGAAGGCAGCTCGGCGCCGGGCGGCGGCAAACCCGACACCACGGTCTACGACCGTGAGGCACGGGCACTCGAGGACGTACGCCGGGAGATCGACGCGGTGCTGACGGTACGTCAGGATGCCGAGAAGAGGATCGTCAGGCTGCGCGACGTGCTGTCCCGCGCCGACCGCACGCTCGCCGAGGCCCGCACCGCGCGCGGCGAGGTGCTGGCGAAGATCGCGGCGACGGAGGTGCCGGTGGTCAGCGGCCCGCCGACGGCGCTGCAGGAGCAGCTGTCGACGGCCGCCGAGTACCGCCGGCACGCTCAGTGGCACCGCCTGTCACCCCTCCTGGAATCCCTGGAGCAGAAGGCGGAGGACGAACTGCTGCGCGCCCGCGAGTCGTTGACCGCGGTCACGGCGCCGCTGGCGGTCCGTGCCGAGCTGCGCGGCCGACTGGACGCGTACAAGGCGAAGGTGGCCCGGCACGGGCTGGCGGAGGATCCCCTGCTGGTGGAGCGGTACGAGAAGGCGCGCCGCATGCTGTGGAGCGCGCCCTGCGATCTGCGCGCCGCCGAGCAGGCTGTGCTGCGCTACCAGCAGGCGGCCTCGGAGCAGCTGGGCGGGGCGCCGCGGGTGCCGGGCCAGGGCGGGCCGGACGACCGGAGGGGGCCGGACGCATGAGCGACAAGGGGGAGAAGGGGGAGGCAGCGTCATGAGCGAGCCGGAGAACCAGCAGCCCGACGCCGGTGAGGCGCCGGGTGCCTGTCAGCGCCCCGAGTGCGGTGGTACGTACGAGGACGTCGGCGGCGGCGAACTGTACTGCGACACCTGCGGTCTGGCCCCGGCCGTGTCGCCGACCGGCCTGGTCGCCTCACCCCCGACCGGCCTAACGGCAGGCGGCCACGGCTCGGGCGGCTCGACCCCCGGAAGCTCCCGGGGATCCAGGGGATCCGGGGGCTCCGGGGGCTCCGGGGGCTCCGGAAGCTCTCGTTCCAGCGGCCACAGTTCCCGCACGTCGTCACAGTCGTCGCAGTCGTCGAAATCCCGCCGTTCGGTCTCCGGACGCCTCTCCCGCTCGCTCTCGGGCCGGACGTCGGGCCGCTCGGTGTCGGTGCGCAGCTCCGGCGCCGCTGCCGGCTCCTCCAGCCGGGGCCGGCTCGGCGCCGGATTGGTGCAGGTGCCGCCGATCCCGCGCCCCGATCCGCGCACGATGGTGCCGGACAACCCCGAGGTGCCCGAACGCAAGCGGTTCTGCTCGCGTTCGGACTGCGGGGCGCCGGTAGGCCGGGCCCGCAGCGGCCGGCCGGGGCGTACGGAGGGTTTCTGCACCAAGTGCGGCCACCCGTACTCGTTCGTGCCCAAGCTGCGGTCCGGGGACGTGGTGCACGGCCAGTACGAGGTGGTCGGCTGTCTGGCGCACGGCGGTCTGGGCTGGATCTACCTCGCCGTGGACCGGGCGGTCTCGGACCGCTGGGTGGTCCTCAAGGGCCTGCTGGACACGGGCGACCAGGACGCGATGGCGGCGGCGATCTCCGAGCGGCGGTTCCTCGCGGAGATCGAGCACGCCAACATCGTGCGGATCTACAACTTCGTGGAGCACCTCGACCAGCGCACCGGCTCCCTCGACGGCTACATCGTCATGGAGTACGTCGGCGGCAAGTCACTGAAGGAGATCGCCAACGCCCGCCGCACCCCGGAGGGCAGGCGGGACCCGCTGCCGGTGGAGCAGGCGTGCGCGTACGGCATCGAGGCGCTGGAGGCGCTCGGCCATCTGCACAGTCGGAACCTGCTGTACTGCGACTTCAAGGTCGACAACGCGATCCAGACCGAGGACGAGCTGAAGCTCATCGACATGGGCGCGGTGCGCAGGATGGACGACGAGGAGTCGGCCATCTACGGCACCGTCGGCTACCAGGCACCGGAGGTCGCCGACGCCGGGCCGTCGGTGGCGTCGGACCTGTACACGGTGGCCCGTACGCTCGCCGTCCTCACGTTCGACTTCCAGGGTTACACCAGCGTCTTCGTGGACTCGCTGCCCGACCCGGACAACATCGAGGTGTTCCGGCAGTACGAGTCCTTCTACCGCCTCCTGGTCCGTGCCACCGACCCGGACCCGGCCCGCAGGTTCGCCTCGGCGCAGGAGATGACCGAGCAGCTGACGGGTGTGCTGCGCGAGGTCGTCTCGCTCCAGTCGGGGCGGGCCCGTCCGGCGCTGTCGCCGCTGTTCGGCCCGGAACTCCGGGTGACGGACACGGAGTTGTTCCCCGCCCTGAACGGGGACGTCTCCCGCCTGGGCACCAGGGCACCCGCGACCCCGGCGACCCCCGCAGCCCCCGCACCACCCACCGCCCTCGTCAAACCGGTCGACTGCGCCCCCGCGGCGCTGGCGCTCCCCGTGCCGCACGTCCACCCCTCCGACCCCAACGCCGGATTCCTCGCGGGCCTGCTGACGTCCGCGCCCGGTGAGCTGATCAACGCGCTGGCCGCGGCGCCCGCCCCGTCGACCGAGACCCGGCTGCGCGAGATCCGCGCCCGGCTGGAGACCGGCGAGTGGGCCACCGCGCTGGAGGCGCTGCGTGCCATGGAGGAGCAGGATGCCGACGACTGGCGGGTGGTCTGGTACCGGGGTGTCGCCGCGCTCGTCACCGGCGACCACGAGGGCGCCGCGCATGCCTTCGACGCGATCTACGACGCCTTCCCGGGGGAGGTCGCGCCGAAGCTGGCGCTGGGTCTGTGCGCCGAGGTGCTGGGCCAGTTGGACAACGCCGCCGAGTACTACCGCCTGGTGTGGTCGACCGATCCGAGCTATGTGAGTGCCGCGTTCGGGCTGGCCCGGGTCCAGTTGGCGGCCGGGCACCGCGGTGCCGCGGTGCGGACGCTGGAGTCGGTTCCGGAGTCCTCCATCCACTACACGGCCGCGCGGGTGGCGGCCGTCCGGGCGCGGCTGCGCGGACGCACGGCCGCCGCCGGTGACGTACCGTTCCTGGACGACCTGACCGCCGCCGCCGGACAGGTCGAGGCCCTGGAGGCGTACGGACTGGATCCGGCACGGCGCGAGCTGTTGTCGGCCGAGGTCCTGGGCTGCGGGCTGGACTGGGTACTCTCCGGGGGCCGGGGTTCCGCCCCTCCCGCCGCCGGGGGACGGACGCTGCTCGGCAGCGGCCTGGACGAGCGTGGTCTGCGCTTCGGCCTGGAGCGTTCGTACCGCACACTGGCCCGGCTGGCGCGGAGCGGCGAGGAGAGGATCGACCTGGTGGAACGTGCCAATCGTTACCGCCCCCGGACGTGGGTGTAGTTGATGTCGCAGATGCCTCAGCAGGCAGCCGCTCTGTCGAAATGCCCGAGCTGCGAGGAGCCCCTCGAGTCGGGTGATCGTTTCTGCGGTGCGTGCGGATATGACCTGTCCGCGGTTCCCGCCCGGCCCAGGGACGAGCCGACGATCGCCCTGAACGGCTCGGTGCCGCCCCAGGCGCCGGCCTGGCCGGCCCCAGGCCACGACGGCTCCGTGGACGGCCCTCCGGCCCACCGGCCGGCGGACGTCCCCGGCACGGACTCGAACGGCTCCCCACTGTCCGGCGAGGCGGGCCGGCCGGCCCCGGCCGCCGGAACCCCCGCCGCCGGAACCCCGGCCGAGGGCACCGCCGTATCGCCGCCGCCCCAGGGCGCCCCGGTCGCACCGCCCCCGTCCGCGGCGCCCCCGCCCGCACCGGCGCCCGCCCCGTCGGCCGGTGTGCGCTTCGACCACCGCGCGGAACCGGCCGAGGCCCCCGCCCCCACCGCCGCCCCGGACCCTCGCCCCGGCGGCGTTCACCAGCCCGCTCAGCCCGACGAGTACCCGCTCCAGGCGCCCGACCCTCGGGTCACCGCCGAGCCGGTCCGGCAGGCCGCCGGCGCCACGGTGTGCGTGGCCTGCCGTGCGGGCAGGGTGGACGACGACGGCTACTGCGAGAACTGCGGCCACGCCCAGCCGCGCGAACGGGACCACATGGAACAGGAATGCGGACCGTTGGCCGCGGTCAGCGACCGCGGACTGCGCCACCATCGCAACGAGGACGCGTTCGGCGTCGGCACCACCACGCTGCCCGACGGTTCGCCCGCCTCGGTGGCGATCGTCTGTGACGGCGTCTCCTCGGCGACCCGTCCCGACGAGGCGTCACTGGCCGCGTCCCGTGCGGCCGGCGAGTCGCTGCTCGCGGCCCTGCCGCGCGGCACGCACCCGCAGCAGGCGATGCACGACGCGATCATCGCCGCCTCCGACGCGGTCAACGCGCTGGCCGACGAGCCGGACCCGGCCGCCCGTGAGCACGGCCCGCACCAGAACGCCCCGGCGTGCACGATCGTCGGCACGGTGGTGACGCAGGGCCTGCTGGTCGTGGGCTGGGTCGGCGACAGCCGGGCCTACTGGGTCCCGGTGGACCGCTCCGCCCCGGCCGCCCGGCTCACCGAGGACGACTCCTGGGCCGCGCAGATGGTCGCCGCGGGCCTGATGGGCGAGGCCGAGGCCTACGCCGACCACCGGGCCCACGCGATCACCGGCTGGCTCGGCGCGGACGCCTATGAACTCGAGCCGCACACCGCGTCGTTCAAGCCGGACCGGCCCGGGGTGGTCGTGGTCTGCACGGACGGCCTGTGGAACTACGCGGAGTCCGCCGACGACATGGCCGAGATCGTCCCCGCCGACGCCGCCGTGCGCCCCCTGCACGGTGCGCGGGTGCTGGTCGGTCACGCCCTCGACGGCGGGGGCCACGACAACGTAACAGTGGCCCTCGTGCCGTTCCCGGCCGTCCCGCAGGGGGCAGGATCGGCCTGAGGCCGCGTGCGGGACACGTTGTACCGGGAGGCCTCAACGGACCGGAGGGGACCGGTCCGGCAGCCGTCGTCGCCCCGCGCAGCCGGGGCATCCGAGGGGGATCGAACAGGCATGGCCAACTTCTCGAAATCGAACGTGCCGCAGTTCTCGGTGGACGTGTACCAGAACGAGTTCCTGCCGGAGGGCGGCCGCGAGGTCAACGCCATCGTCACGGTGACGGCGACCGGCGGCGGCACCATCGGCAGCGCGCTGGCGGCGCCCCACCTGTACGCGCCGGGCGAGGGTCCGTCGGCGGCCGTGGTGCTCATGGTCGACTCCTCGGGTTCGATGGACTACCCGCCGACCAAGATGCGCAACGCCCGCGACGCGACGGCCGCCGCGATCGACGCCCTGCGCGACGGCGTGCACTTCGCGGTGGTCGGCGGCACCCATGTGGCCAGGGAGGTCTACCCGGGTGGCGGCGGGCTCGCGGTCGCCGACGCCACCACCCGTGAGCAGGCCAAGCAGGCGCTGCGGAAGCTCGGCGCGGGCGGCGGCACGGCGATCGGCACCTGGCTGCGGCTGGCCGACCGGATGCTGGCGTCGGCGGACGTGGCGATCCGGCACGGCATCCTGCTCACCGACGGCCGCAACGAGCACGAGTCGCCCGAGGATCTGAAGGCGGCCCTGGACGCCTGCGCCGGACGGTTCACCTGTGACGCCCGCGGGGTGGGCACCGACTGGGAAGTGAAAGAAGTCACAGCCATCGCCTCCGCACTCCTCGGCACCGCCGACATCGTCGCCGACCCGGCCGGCCTCGCCGCCGACTTCACGCGGATGATGGAGACGGCGATGGGCAAGGAGGTCGCGGACGTCTCGCTGCGGCTGTGGACGCCGGTCGGTACGACCGTGAAGTTCGTCAAGCAGGTCGCGCCCACGGTCGAGGAACTCACCGGCCGCCGCACCGAGGTGGGCCCGCGAGCGGGCGACTACCCGCTGGGTTCCTGGGGAGACGAGTCCCGTGACTACCACGTCTGCGTCGAGGTCCCGCCCGCCGGCATCGGCCAGGAGATGCTGGCGGCCCGGGTCTCGCTGGTCATTCCGCAGCCCGGGGGCAGCGTGCAGAACCTTGGCGCGCAGGGTCTGGTGCGGGCGGTGTGGACCGACGACATGGCCGCCTCGACGTCGATCAACCCTCAGGTCGCCCACTACACCGGGCAGGCCGAACTGGCGCACGTCATCCAGCAAGGGTTGGATCTGCGCAAAGAGGGAGATATCGATGGAGCAACGGCCAAACTGGGCCGTGCCGTTCAGCTCGCGAGTGCGTCGGGCAACGCGGATACTGCGAAACTGCTTGCGAAGGTGGTGGACGTCGTCGACGCCGCGACCGGTACTGTGCGACTGAAGGCGAAGGTGGAGGAGGCCGACGAGATGACTCTCGAGACCCGGTCGACCAAGACCGTTCGCGTGAAGAAGTGATCTGTAAGTACCTGTAAGTAGCTGTAAATATCTGTAAGTGATCGAGCCTGGCCCCTCGGGGTTGGAGAAATCCGGTCGGAACCGGCCGGACAAGGAGAGGGGGAAGCGCCGACATGCCGACCTGCCCGAACGGACACCAGTCGGGTTCCGACGACTGGTGCGAGGTGTGCGGTCACCGCATGGCGGGTGCCGTACCCCCACCTCCTCCCCCGCCTCCGCCGCCCGGTGGCGGCGGCTACGGATTCCCGCCGCCCGGCGGTCCCACCGGTGGCCCCGGAGGCCCCGGCGGCGGTTACGGCGGCCCCGGTGGCCGGGCGGAGCTGTGCCCGCAGTGCCGTACGCCACGTGAGGGCGGTGCGCCGTTCTGCGAGGAGTGCCGTTGGAACTTCCTGACGAACACGGCGACGTCGTACACCCCGGCCGCCCCGCGTCCGCCGGCCCCCGGTCCGGGCGGACCCTTCCAGCAGCAGCCGCCCGGCCCGTCGTACGGCGGCGGTGACTCCTACGACTACCAGGGCTCACGTCCGTCGCAGATGAACCGGCCCGCCGAGCCGATTCCGCCGGGCCCGCCCGGCTTCGGCGGCGACCCCTCGCGCCCGGCGCCCCCGCCCGGCCCTGGCGGCCACGGCGGCCCGGGTGCTCCGCAGGCGTTCCAGCCCGGCGGACCGCCGTCCCCGCCCGGATACCCCCAGGAGACCGGCCGCCCGCCGCAGGGCGGGCCGTCCTTCGGCGGCGGTGACGACGACTGGGTGATCCCCCCGCCGGGCGGTCCCGGTGGCCCGAACGGCCCCGGTCAGCGCGGCGGTTACGGCTACCCGCAGCCCGGCGGCACCCAGGCGCCGCCCGGGCCCGGCGGCTTCCCGCAGCAGCCCCACCCCCCGCAGGGCCCGGCGACCTGGACCGCGACCATCGGTCCGGACCGCGACTACTTCATGGCGATGATGCACCGCTCGGGCCCCGAGGCGGCGGGCCTGAATCTGCCCGCGTACTCGCCCGAGCAGCAGCGCCAGCTCACCGGCAACCAGATCACGATCGGCCGCCGCCGCCACTCCACGGGCGACGTCCCCGACATCGATCTGTCCACGCCGCCGGAGGACCCGGGCGTCTCGCACCAGCACGCGGTGCTGGTGCAGCAGCCGGACGGCACCTGGGCGGTCGTCGACCAGAACTCGACGAACGGCACGACGGTCAACGGCTCGGACGAGCCGATCCAGCCGTTCGTCCCGGTCCCCCTCCAGGACGGCGACCGCGTCCACGTGGGCGCCTGGACGACGATCACCATCCGCCGGGGTTGACCACGTAGCTAGACAGCAGGCACCGGCCAGACATGCGGCCCCGCGGGGTCGTCCAGCCAGGCGCGGTCGCCCTCGGGGCCGACGGTCAGGCCGTAGCGTTCGCGCTGCGGCCTGCCCTCGTTCTCCCACAGGTCGTACGCCTGCCGGGGATCCAGGGCGCCGGCGGTCAGCGCCAGCAGGAACCGGAAGACATCGCTCCTGCTGGCCGCAGGCGGCAGCCCCTCCAGATCCGGCTGGTCCCGCCATGACCGCCCCGCGCCGCGCAGCGGTACGAAGTACGCGGGCGTGTGCAAAAAGCGGCCCTCGGCGTGCCCGGGGTCGCGCACGGTGAGCACGACCAGGCCGGTGGCGAACGGGGCGAGGATCCGGCCGCCCGGACGGCACTGGGCGAGCCAGGCGCGCGGAACGGAGGGCAGGGCGCAGGTCGCGATGATCCGGTCGTAGGGAGCGCGGGCGGGCACTCCTCGGGCGCCGTCACCCGTCACGACGGCGGGCCGGTGCCCGGCCGCCTCGAGGTGCCGGCGGGCCGACTCGGTGATCTCCGGGTCGAGATCGACGGTGGTGACCAGGTCGTCGTCGCCGAGCCGGTGGGCCAGCAGGGCGGCGTTGTAGCCGCTGCCGGTGCCGATCTCCAGGACCTTCTGCCCGTCCCGAACGTCCAGACCCACGAGCATCAGCGCCATCAGGGAGGGCTGGCTGCTGGAGGAGAGCAGCTCGCCGTCCCGCAGCCGGATCGCCAGCGGCGTGTCCTCGTAGGCGCCGCGCAGCCACCGCTCGCGCGCGCCGGGATCGGGGTGCTCGCCCCACCGGCGTTCGTACCCGCCGACGGCACCCACGTAGTAGTACGGCACGAACAGATGGCGTGGTACGGCGGCGAACGCCTCGCGCCACACCGGGTCGGCGTCGAAGGCCCCGCTCGCGTCGATCTCCCGCACCAGCGCCGCCCGCGCATCCGCGGCGAGACGCTCCCACGCCTCGGGGTCCCGGCCACCGCCCATGGCTCCACCGTACTGAGGCCTTGAGTCCTACGCCGTGGTGTCTGAGACCATGGACGGCGTGACAGAGATTCGGCGCGGCACGCTTCAGGAGCAGACCTTCTACGAGCAGGTCGGCGGGGAGGAGACCTTCCGCCGCCTCGTCCACCGTTTCTACGAAGGGGTGGCGAACGACCCGCTGCTGCGGCCCATGTATCCCGAGGAGGACCTGGGCCCGGCCGAGGAGCGGCTCGCGCTCTTCCTCATGCAGTACTGGGGCGGCCCGACCACCTACAGCAAGACCCGCGGCCACCCGCGCCTGCGCATGCGCCACGTCCCCTTCAAGGTCGACCGCGCGGCCCACGACGCCTGGCTGAAGCACATGCGCGACGCCGTGGACGAGCTGAACCTCCCCGAGGAACACGAACAAACCCTGTGGAAGTACCTCACGTACGCAGCGGCCACCATGATCAACTCCCCGGACTGACGCCTGCTTCAACCCCCTCGGGCAAAACCCAGCCCCTCCGGCGTTTGAGGAGCGGGGACCCGGGAGCAGCGCCCCCGGCAAAACCCAGCCCCTCCGGCGTTTGAGGAGCGGGGACCCGGGAGCAGCGCCCCCGGGGACGGGACGGGAAGGGGCGGCGGGGGCGAAAACCCCTGACGGCCACACCCCACCGGACGATCACATACCGACCACCCCCCACCGCATTCCGATCACAGTCGGGTCAAGCCCGCACACCACCCGCTTACCCCCACCCCACCCCCTCTGACAACATCACCCGGAGGTCTGGACAACCACGGGGGGTTGAGTGACTGCCGCACCAAGCCCGGCACGCTTCGTCCTCGCCCGAGCCCGCACCCACCGCCCCCTCCTCGCCGCCGCCCTCCTCACCGTCCTCCTGACCACCGCGGTCCTGGCGACCCTCACCGCCTACTCCACCACCATCGGCGACGCCGCCCTGCGCCACGCCCTGTCGGACCCCCGCCACGCCGCCGACACCACCCTCGCCGTCGAGGCCGAGATCCCCGCGGCCGGCCGCACCGCCGCCGACACCGCCGTACGCGAAGCCGCCCGCAAGTCCTTCGACGGCCTCCCGGTGACCCTGCAATCACTCACCCGCTCCGGCCCATATGCCCTGCCCAGCTCCCTGCGCCCACCGGGCGAGCACGCGAAGACGGACGAACCCGACCTCACCCACTTCGCCGCGCTGGACCGCACCCAGGTACGGATCACCAAGGGCCGGATGCCCCAAAACCACACCGGCCCGGAGATCGAGGCCGCCCTCCCGGAGGCCGCCGCCCGCGCCCTGAACCTGGCACCAGGCGCCACGTTCACCCTCGACAACCGCCTCAAGGGCCCGCCCGCGCAGGTGCGCATCACCGGCGTCTACCGCCCCGTGAACGCCGCGGCACCGTACTGGCGGCTGGACGAGCTGAACGGCCGCGGCATCGTCACGCTCCACTTCACGACGTACGGCCCCCTGCTCACCGACCCCGCCGCGTTCACCGACAACCGGGTCGGCACGGCCGCGGCGGGCTGGCTGGCCTCGGCCGACTTCTCGACGATGACCGGCGACCGCGTCGACGCGCTGCGCGACGCGGCCCGCGAGGGCACCGCCGCCCTGCCGAAGGCCGAGGCGCTGGGCGGCACCGCGACCGCCAGGAGCGAGCTGCCCGCCACGCTGGACCGCGTCGAGCGCTCCCTGCTCGTCTCCCGCTCCACACTGCTGATCATCGCGCTCCAGCTGGCCCTCCTCGCCGTGTGCGCCCTGCTGCTGGTGGCCCGGCTGCTGAGCGCCGAACGGGCGGGCGAGACCCGGCTGTTGCGGGCCCGCAGCGCCTCCCGTGCCCAGGTGGCCCGGCTCGCCGCCCTGGAGGCGCTGCTGCTGGCCGTGCCCGCGGCGGCGTGTGCCCCGCTGCTGGCGGGACCGCTCACCCGGCTGCTGGCCGGACAGGGCGCGCTGGCCCGGATCGGGCTGCGCCTGGACGCCTCCATGGGCACGGTCGCCGGGAACGGCGCGCTGTGGCTGGTGTCGGCGGGCGTGGCACTCGGCTGCGCCCTGGCCGTCACGGGCCCCGCGCTCACCTCCTCCTTCCGGGCGGGCCGCGCCACACCGCTGCCGGGCGTGGTGCGCGCCGGGGCGGACGTGGGCCTGCTGGTGGTGGCCGGTGTGGCGTACTGGCAGCTGAGCCGCCGGCCCTCCGGGGCCGTGGGCGAGGACCTCGGGGTCGATCCGCTGCTCGTGGTCGCCCCGGCGCTGGCGCTGCTCGCCGGCACGGTACTGACCCTGCGGCTGCTGCCGCCGCTGGCCCGGCTCGCCGAGCGTCGGGCGGCGGCGGGCCGGGGGCTGCCGGGGGCGCTGGCGGGCTGGCAGTTCGGCCGCCGCCCTATGCGCGGCGCGGGACCGGTGCTGCTGCTGGTGCTGGCCGTGGCGCTGGGCATGCTGGCGATCGGCCAGGGCTCCTCCTGGGAGCGCTCGCAGGACGACCGGGCCGACTTCCGGGCCGGCGCGCGGCTGCGGGTACTGGGCGGCGGGGAGAGCGCGTTCGGCCGTACCCAGGTGTACGCGGCCGTACCGGGCGTACGCCGGGCCGCCCCGGCCGTCCGCACGAGCCTGCCGCTGTCCGCCGGCCGGACCGCGACCGTGCTCGCCCTGGACACCGCGCACGCCGCGGACACGATGCTGATGCGCCCCGACCTGGCGTCCGAGCCGGTGCGGGCGATGGTGGCCGGACTGTCACCGAAGGGCGCCTCGGCGGGCGTCCGCGTCCCGGCGGGCACCGGTCGCCTGGCGCTGACCGCCCGGATGCGGGGCGCGGACCCGGAGAGCGCGGTCGATGTCAGTGCCACCGTGGAGGATTCCTCCGGCGTCCCGTACACGCTCGGCCTCGGCGCGCTGCGCACCGATGGGCGGCCGCACACGCTCACCCTCGACCTGACGGAGGCCGCCGAGGCGCCACCCGGGGAGCTGACGGTGACCGGGCTCCGGCTGGACCTGCTGCAGCCGGTCGGCGAGAGCGAGCGGCACCGTCTCACCCTCGCCTCGCTTACCGCCACGGACACCGGCGGCCGGGAGCGTGCGCTGCCGCTGCCGTCCCAGTGGAAGCTGTCCGCGCGCGCGGACGGCCCGGTGTCCTTCCCCGGCGAGGAGACGGGCCCGATCCGGCCCCGAACGGTCCCGGGCGACCCGGCGACCATCACGTACGGCACCGGATACGTCCCGACGGAGATGGCCTGGCAGCCCTCGCCGCTCACGATCGGCCTCCGGGTCCCGCAGCGGGCGGTCTCCGAGGTCGCTGCCGTGGCCACGGACCGCTACCTGGAGTCCACGGGCGCGCGGACCGGGCAGCGGCTGGATGTGCGGATCGACGGGGCCACCGTGCCGGTACGGATCGTACGGTCGGTGCGGGAACTGCCGTCCACGCCGACCGCCGGAAAGGCGGACGGGGGCGCCCTGCTGGTCGACCTGCGGGCCGTGAACCGGGTGCTCCAGGAGAGCCGGGACGAGAGCCTGCCGCCGAACGAGTGGTGGCTGGCGACCGGGCCGGGCGGGACGGAGCGGGTGGCCGCGGCGCTGCGCGACCGGCCCGAGGTGGACCCGTCCCGGGTGGTGGTGCGGGACGAGATCGCCGAGGCGCTGCGCGACGACCCGTTCGGCGCCGGGCCGGGCACGGCGTTCGGCGCGGCGGCCCTCGCGGCGGCGGCGCTGACGGCCGTCGGGTTCGCGGTGAGCGCGGCGGGTTCGCTGCGCGAGCGGTCCGCCGAGTTCGCGGTGCTGCGCGCCCTCGGCACCTCCCGGCGGCGGCTGGCCCGGGTGGTGCTCGTCGAGCACGGGGTGCTGGTCGGGCTGGCGCTGACGGTGGGCGTTCCGCTCGGCGCGGTGCTGGCCCGCGCCGTGATCCCCCTGGTCATGCTGACCGCGGAGGCCACCCGCCCGGTGCCCGAGGTCCTGGTGGAGCTGCCCGTCCTCCGGGTGGCGGCCCTTCTGGCCGCCGTGGCCGCGGTCCCGCTGCTGATCACGGCCGTACTGGCGCTGCGCCGGGCGGACCCGGTGACATCGCTGCGCGAACGGGGAGGCGAGTGACATGACGGTACGTCGTGCGAGACGGCCCCGCGCGGTCGCTCCCTGGGTGCGTACGCGGCTGCGGTCGGCGCCCGGGGCCTCGGTGGCGCTCGCGGTGCTGGTCGCGATGACCGCGTTCCTGGCGGCCGCGCTGCCGCTCGCCGTCGACCGGTACGGCGACGCGGGGCTGCGCCGGTCGATGGAGGTGGCCGGGCCCGCCCGCACCACCGTGCAGCTGTACACCTCCCACGACAACGTCGTCATGCCGCAGGACATGCGGGAGGCCGGCCTCCGCGAGGAGGCAGCGCGCGAACCGTACGTCAAGATCCTCGCGCTGCCCGGGGACTCCCTCCCGGTCGACGCCGGCCAGTCGTCCTACGGGGTGCGCACCACCCAGCGGGTCGAGGTCCCGGACCCCTTTCTGTCCCAGCCGGACGCGGTGGCCCCGCAGTTCCACCTCATCGCCCAGAGCGGGCTCGCCGAGCACTCCCGGCCGGCGGCGGGCCGGCTGCCGAAGGCCCCGGAGGACGTCACCGCGGCGACGACGGCCGTCGAGGCGGCCGTCAGCAGCGAGACGGCCCGCAAGCTGAACATCGAGGTGGGCTCCGTCCTCCATGTGCCCGCCGTGGGACGCGACCCGCTCGCGGTGCGGATCACCGGAATCGTCGAACCGCTCTCCCCGGGAGAGGCGTACTGGTCGACGACACGCGTGATGCACAGCCCGAACCTGACGACCCGCCCCGACGACCCGTCGCGGAACCAGTTCTGGATCGGCGCGCTGCTGCTCCACCCGAACGCGGGCCCGGCCCTCCTGGGCACGGTCGGAATGCCCGAGCGGTACTGGATGCTGGCGCCCTACCCCTCCGCCCTGCACGGCTACGACCTGCCGGAGCTGAAGGCGGCCGTGGCCTCCCTGGAGGCGGGCCCGCTGCTCCAGCGGGCGAGCACCGCGGTCTCGTCGCCGCTGCTGGCGGAGACCTCGCTCGACGAGGTGTTCGGCGAGTACGCCGGACTGCGTTCCGCCATCGGCCCGGTCGTGGCCGTCGCGGCCTTCGGCACCGGCACGGTCGCGGCGGTCGTCCTGCTGATGGCGGGCGGTCTCGCCGCCGACCGGCGCCGCGCCGAACTCACCCTGCTCCGGGCCCGGGGCGCCTCCCTGCGCGGTCTCGCCGGGCGGCTGCTGGCGGAGACGGCGGTGGTGGCCGTGCCCGCCGCCTCGCTGGGACTGGCCGCCGCCCGGCTCACGGTCCCCGGGCCCCGGCTGCCGTACGCCGTCTCAGCCGCCGGAGCCGTCGCCCTCCTCGCCTGCGTGGCGCTGCCGCTGCGGGCCGTCGCCGCGCACCGTGCGGTACGCGTGCACGCGGCCCGTGACGACCTCGTGTCGGCCCGCCCGTCCCGGCGGCGCACGGTCGCCGAACTGACGCTGCTCACCCTGGCGGTGGGCGCGGTGGTGACGCTGCGCACGCGCGGCACGTCGGACGGCGGGACCGCGTCCGGGGACGAGCTGGTGTCCCTGGCCCCGGTGCTGCTGGGGATGATCGCCGCCCTGGTGCTGGTGCGTCTGCACCCGTTGCCGCTGCGCGGGCTGGCCCGTCCGGCCGGGCGGCTGCGCGGGGTCGTCGGCCCGCTGTCGCTGGCCCGCGCGGGCCGTGCGCCGGGCTCCGCCGTGCTGCCCCTGCTGGCGCTGCTGACCGCCCTGACCACGGCCGCCTTCGGCGGTTCCGTCCTCGCCGGTGTGGCCGACGCCCGGGACCGCGCGGCAACGGCCGCCGTCGGCGCCGACGCCCGCCTCGAAGCGCTGCGGACGCTGCCGGCGGAGCTCACCGGGAAGGTCCGGCGCGCACCGGGCGTGCGGGACGTCACCGCCGTGAGCGTCTCCTACTACGCCTATCCCTCCGACGGCCGGCTGTCCGTGCCGGTGGCCGGTGTCGACCCGGCCGGTTACGCCGCCCTCGCCCGGCACACGGACATCGGGACGTTCGACACGGACGAACTGAAGACGTCCGGGGGCTCCGGCGCCTCCCGCGGGGATGCCGAGGTCCTGCCCGCCCTGGCGTCCCCAGACGTCGCCGACCGCTACGGCACCCGGCCGTTCCCGGTGCGGCTGGAGGACGGCGGCCGCATCACCGTACGGATCGTGGCGGTGCGGGAACGGACGCCGGTGCTGGCCGGGCAGGAGTTCCTGGTCGTGGACCGGTCGGGGCTGCCCCCGGCCGCCGCCCGGCCGACGGCGCTGCTGGTGACCGGCCACCCGGACGCGGGCGCGCTGCGCAAGGCGGCGGGCGATGCGGCGCGGGTCCAGATCCGCTCGGAGCGGCTCACGGCGTTCGTCGACTCGCCGCTGCAGTCCGGCGCCGAGCGCGTCTACGCGGCGGCGGTGGCGGCCGGCACCGGATACGCCGTGCTGGCGCTGCTGCTGACCCTGCTGCGCGCCGCCCCCGAACGCGCCGCGCTGCTGGCCCGGCTGCGGACCATGGGCCTCACCCGGGCGCAGGGCCGCCGACTGCTCGTCCTGGAGTCCCTGCCGCAGGCGCTGCTCGCGGCGGCCGGCGGCACCCTCACGGCCTGGGCCGCCGTCCGGCTGCTGGCGCCCGGCATCGATCTGACGACCATCGCCGTCTCCGCGTCCTCGTCGCCGGCGGGGCGGGCGGCGCTGCGCACCGATCCGGTGTCGCTGGCGGTGCCGGCGCTGGCCGTGGTCGCCCTGTCCGTCGGGATCGCGGCGGCGCAGGCCTGGTGGTCGGGGCGCAAGGGTTCGGTGCGGGAGCTGAGAGCAGGCGATGCCAGGTGAACCCGCCTCCGCCCGCCCCCGTGCCGCGTCGACTTCTCCCCGCAGGAGGCTCCCGATGACCTCGAACCCCACGCTTGCCGAACTCGCCGACCGTGTGACGGCCGACCGCGACCGCCCGTCCTACGGCCATGACGCGCTCATCATCTGCGACCGTCTGGTGCGCGTGTTCACCGCGGACGGTGTGGAGGTGCAGGCGCTCCAGGGGCTTGACCTCCTGGTGCGGGAGGGGGAGCTGATGGCCCTGGTGGGGGCGTCCGGCAGCGGCAAGTCCACCCTGATGAACATCCTGGCCGGCCTGGACACCCCGACGGCCGGTGCGGCCCGCGTGGCCGGGCGGGACCTGCTCACCATGTCCGCGAAGGACCGCCTCGCCTACCGCCGTGACGTCGTCGGCTTCGTGTGGCAGCAGACGTCCCGGAATCTGCTGCCGTATCTCACCTCGGCGCAGAACGTCGCCCTGCCGATGCAGCTGGCCGGCCGCCGCGGCCGGTCCCGCGCCGAACGCGCGCGGGAGCTGCTGGAGTTGCTGGAGGTCGGCGACTGCCGCGACCGCCGCCCGCACGAGATGTCCGGCGGGCAGCAGCAGCGCGTGGCCATCGCCGTGGCCCTCGCGGGCGACCCCTCGGTGCTGCTCGCGGACGAGCCGACCGGCGAGCTGGACTCCCACACCGCGGAGCAGATCTTCGCCGCGTTCCGCACCGCGAACGAGCAGCTCGGCACGACCATCGTGATCGTCACCCACGACCAGGCGGTGGCGGGCGAGGTCCGCCGCACGGTCGCCATCCGCGACGGCCGTACGTCGACCGAGGTGCTGCGACGCAGCGAGGTCGACGCCGTCACCGGCCACGAAACCGTGGTCGCCCGCGAGTACGCCATGCTCGACCGCGCGGGCCGCCTCCAACTCCCCGCGGAGTACACCCGCGCCCTGAACATGCGAGACCGCGTCGCCCTTGAACTGGAACCCGACCACATCGCCGTACGGCCGGACGACAGCGTGGAGTAGGGCGGGTGGCCTCTGCGCGGGCGGTCGCCGGGGGCCGCAGCACGGAGGCCCGAAGCGCAAGCGCTCGCAGCACGGAACACAGCACGGACGGCTCGGCGCGGGCGGTCGCTGCCGGGGGCGGCAGCACGGAGGTTCGAAGCCCAAGCGCTCGCAGCACGGAACACAGCACGGACGGCTCGGCGCGGGCGGTCGCTGCCGGGGGCCGCAGCACGGAGGTTCGAAGCCGGCTCGGCGCGGGCGGTCGCTGCCGGGGGCCGCAGCACGGAGATCTCAGCGCAAGCGTCTCAGCACGGGAGACTGTGGGGTCGGAGGCCACCGGCCCGAACACGGCCGGCTCGGCTCGCAGCAGGGCCACATCGGCCAGGCAGTCCAGGCCCAGCGCGACGGCGAGCGCGACATCCAGCAGGATCGTGCCCGGATCGTGCCCGGATCGTGCACCGCTCGGGCCTTCCGCCATGGCTCAAGCGCCGCTGACATCGCCGCCTCCAGGCCGGACTTGCGGGCCGTCTCGACCAGCAGCACCGCCCCGGCCTGCGAAACCACTCCGCGGCCGCCGCCTCGACGCGGACACGCGGATAGGACCCGATACGCTTCTTCACCTGGAAAGTGCCTCCGGCGGTGGCGGGAACAAGAACCTCAGCAATCCTCATTCTCGCTGGTCAGAGGCACTTTCTGCTGTCATGATCACCAGTCGGACAGCCCGCTTCGTGAAAGCGCGAGGCTAGTCTCGACCTGTAGCAGGGCGAATGGATCCGATGACGCCGGGTGGCCCGGCCGGCACGCGACCCTCCGTCCCGCGCCGTTTCCACTGGCGGCCGGCCGGGAGGGGCCGTCAGATCCATTCCTCGTCGGCCGTGAGATCGCTGGTCGCCTCACCGGTGTTGACGACCCCGGGCGGATCCATGATGACGATCTCACACTCTCGCTCGGCGTGCGGCCGGTGATGGACACCGCGCGGCACGACGAACATTTCCCCGGACCGCACGACCGCACTCGCCCGGTCCTCGAGATCGATGGTCAGCTCGCCCCGCACGACGATGAAGAGCTCGTCACCCTCCGGGTGGTTGTGCCACACGAATTCGCCCTGGACCTTGACCGCCTTGAATTCGAGACCGTTCGCCTCGAGAACCGTTTTCGGCGACCAGAGGCCGGTCACTTTCGCGAGCTTTTCATCGATGTTGACGGGTGTTTCCGGCCGGGCCATTAAGCTCTCCTCGCTCTGTGTGCCGCGGAATCCACCCGGGGGACGGTGAGCAAAAAGCTTCCGATGGGTCGTGAAGTCAGCATCGGACGGCGGATGACGGGCTGTCAACCCGCACCTGCGAGGACGTGATGAGGACCGGGCGAGGACAGGTCCGCGAAGGATGGTCCACGAAAGGCAACCGCATGTTCCTGTAATCCGGTCGATGCCACAACGGAGCATTCGGCGTTCCGTGTTTGCCGTGATCGTTCTTGGCCGTGTGCCGGGACGGCTTCGACGAGTTCAGGAATCATTGAAAGGGCGTGATCTCACGATGACCGAGACTCAGATCGGGCCGGTAGGTTCCGGCGCGGCGATCGCCGACGACGCGATCGTCCCCGAGGACATCAAGGACGGCATCACGCGGTTCATGCGGGACGGTTTCACCGGCCCGGTCAAGCTGTACGAGCCCGACGAGGCGGCCGAGATCCTGCGTGAGGTACGCGTCAAGAACCAGGACACGTCCCGCTCGGTGTTCAAGAACAGCATGAACTACGACCGGCACCTGGACATTCCGGAGCTGTCGCGGCACGTCACGCACCCGACGATCCTCTCTACCACGAGGCGGTACGGCCACGGGGCAACGAGGCGGCCGTGCTCGGTCTTCTCGACGAGGAGCTGACGCGGATGGTCACGCGGCCCTACCGGCAGGACGTCGAGGCGCTGACCCGGTTCGCCTACGGCATCCGTGCGGCGAACGACTACGACCCGGTCGCGGCCTGTGCCCGGCTGCGGGTACCGTCCCTGTTCGTCGCGCGCGAGGACGACGAGATGGTGAGTCACCTTCATACCCAGCGCGCCGCCGCCCTGGTCGCGGGGGCAGAGCTGTCGGTGCTGCCGGCCGGCGGCCACTACGCGCTCTTCACCGACCCGGCCGACGCGGCCGGGCTGATGGCGTCGTTCATGCACCGGGCGGACCGGCGGGCCGGTCGTCCCGTGCGCTGAACCCGCCCGCCACATCCACGCTCCGGCCCCGCGCCCGTCAGGTCCACGGCCGGGCATGGCGGCGTGGCTTCGGCTTGGGCGCGAGGATCTCCACCGGGCGACGCGGCAGGTGTTCGTAGATGAGGGAGGCGCTCAGGTCGGCCACCGACGGGAACTGCGCGATACGGTCCAGCACGAAGTCCTCCAGGTGCTGTGGGTCCTTTACGGCTACCAGCACCTGGAAGTCGTCGTTTCCCGACACCACGAACACGTCCAAGACCTCGTCGAGGCCGAGCACGAACTCCCGAAAGGACTCGACGGCGTGCCGGCTCTTCGGGCGGATCCGCACCGCGATCATCGCCTTCAGGCCGCGGCCCAGCGCGTCCAGGTTCACCTCGGCGGAGTACCCCAGGATCACCTCGCTCTGCTGCAGGTTCTTCACCCGTTCCAGGCACGTCGAGTCGGCGATGCCCAGCGTGCGCGCCAGCTCCCGGTTGGAGCGGCGCGCATTCTTCTGCAGTTCGAGAAGCAGACCGCGATTGATCTCGTCAAAATTCGGCATGATGGCCAATCTATCGCAGGAGTTTCGGTCCTAGTGGAGCCTTCCTGAATTAGCTGCCAAGATCATGGCTGTCACCGCCTCGAGTCACGGGCCCACTCCGCCAGGTCCCTCACGGCTGCTCCCGACCAAGCATCGACACGGAGAAAGAGGATCATGAGCACGCAGCGCACCACGACTCCCTGGCTGCCCTTCGGCGCCGCCGACCAGGCGGACGTCCGGCTGCTGTGCCTGCCGCACTCGGGCGCGGGGGCTTCCGCCTACCGGGCCTGGGGCACCGGTCTGCCGGACTGGATCGGCCTGTGCCCTGTCCAGCCGCCGGGCCGCGAAACCCGCAGGCGGGAGACACCGTTGAGCGAGGTGGGCCCGCTAGTGGCCGCGCTCGCCAAGGACATCGCGGCCGTCGTCGAGGGTCCGTACGCCATCCTGGGACACAGCACCGGGGCGATCTGCGCGTTTGACCTGTGCCGGCAACTGCGGCGCATGGGCGCGCCGGCGCCGGTGCACCTCTTCGTCGCCGGCCGTCGCGCCCCCCAGGTCGGGGAGCATTCCTCCCAGCTGGAGGAACTGACCATCGAACAGCTGGCGGACATCCTGCGGCACCACGGCGGCACCCCTGACTGGGTGCTCAACGACCCGAGCATGCTGCGCAGGCTCCACCCGCTGCTCACCGCGGACTTCGCGGTCAGCGAGGCGTACCGGTACACGCCGGAACCACCTCTGGACATCCCCCTCACCGCGTTCGCCGCGACCGACGACCCGAGGGCCACCGTGGTCCATCTGGCCGCCTGGCGCGAGCAGACGACCGAGCAGTTCACCCTGCACCTACTGGAAGGCGACCACTTCGCCATTTTCACGCATGCCTCCCGGGTGCACGGCGTCATCGCCGAAACCCTGGGCGGCGGCTGACTGCCCATCGGCACGCCCGCCGGGCCGGCCACCGGATTCGAGAAGACGAACGAGCGTGATGCGACATGAAGACCAAACCCCTCGGAGCCTACGCCTGGCTCCTGTTCGCCATGGTGCTGTGGGGCAGCGCCTTCCCCTCGTCGAAGTACGCGACGGAGCATGTCCCACATGAGGTCGCGGCCCTGTTCCGGTTCGGCGGCGGCGCCGTCGTACTGCTCCTGATCACCCTGGTCCGGCGACCGCAGCAGAGCCCGCCGTTCAAGGCAGTGTTAGGCGCCTGCGTGGCCGGGATAGTCGGCGTCTTCGGCTACAACGCGCTGTTCTTCTGGGGCGTGACCATGGCCCCGTCGAGCGACGGCGGAGTGATCTTCCCCGCGCTCACACCGGTCATCACGTCCCTCGTCCTGATCCTGAGCGGCCACGAGTCGGCACGGCCCGCGCGTATCGCCGGACTGGGGATCGGCGTCGGCGGCGCCGCACTGTTCTTCGTCGCCACCACCACCGCCGGCGGCGCGGGCGGCTCCGACCGGCTCATGGGCGATACCATCTTTCTCGTCGGCGCCGCCGTGTGGTCCGTGTACACCCTGCTCAACCGCAGGCTGGTGGTCGGCATGGACCCGGTGCAGGCGGTGACGTACTCCACCGTCGCCGGCTCCCTGGCCCTCGCGGTGATGGCCGTGCCACACTTCGGCAGCGTCCAGTGGGGCGAGTTGTCGGGCGGGTTCTGGCTCAACGCAGTCCACATGGCGATCGGCCCGACCGCCGTGGCCTACCTGCTGTACGTCCGCGGCATCCGGGACGTGGGCGCGTCCACCGCCTCGGTGATGATGTTCGCCGTCCCGCTCTTCAGCACCCTATTCTCCTTCGCCTTCCTCGGGGAGTACTTCACCTGGGCGCAGGGCGGCGCGGCCGTGGTCATGCTGGGCGGTGCCCTTCTCGCCGTGGTCAGCGGACACCGGGCCATGAAGCCCTCCGTCCAGCGGGAAGACCCGCAGCCCCCCGACCGGGAGCGGGGCGCCGCGGAGCCGGTCGCCTCGGGGGCGCCGGGCGGTACGGCCGCCCCGCAGGCGCGGGACGCAGTGGTGCCGGAGGCGGGCACACGCTGACGGACACCGACCGGCGCGCCTAGCCGCCGGCGACGGACCGGGCAGGTGTCTCCCGCTGGTCATCCCCCGCCGCGGCGGGGACGCCTGCTCTCTTCCGGCCGGTGCGGCCCGACGGGACGGTCCGGTGACGGGTTTGGGTCATCCTGACAGGTCGTCCACCGTCGACAACCGCCTCCGCAACCAATTCGCCCGCTCCCGGGCGGTGTCCGAAATTCAGCAGCCGGGGAGCACGGGTTGCCGAAAATCACCAACGTAACTGTTCCTGGACCGCTCATGAACGCTTTGGAGGCATGAGGGCTCGTGTTGGAGTGTCGTGTCTTGGGTCTGCTGGAGGTGTGGTGTGGTCGGGAGCGCCTGGGGCTGTCCGGGAGAAAGCGCCAGACGGTCCTCGGTGCCCTGCTCCTCGCCGATGGCGAACCCCTCTCCCTCAACCGCCTGATCGACACCGTGTGGGAGGACCGGGCGCCCGCCACCGCCGCGAAACAGATCCGCAACGTCGCGTCCGACCTGCGCGGGATCCATCCGGACATGGCCGAGCGGCTCACGCTCGCCGGGGACGGCTACCGCCTCTCCCTCGACGGCTGGCGCCTCGACGCCCGCACGTTCACCGAACGGGTCGCCCGCGCCCGTGAGCACCGGGAGGACGGGCGCCTCAGCCAGGCCCTGGAGGAGTTCGGCGCCGCGCTCAGGTTGTGGCCCTGTACACCACGGCACGGAACCTTAGGTGGCCCACTGGACGCGCCGACGGCTCGCACCACAGCCGCCGCGGCCGCCGTACTCGCGCCCTCCTCACCCCGACGACCGCACACGCCGCCCCAGCCACCGCCGCGCCGGGGGCGATCACCGTCGGGGTCTCCCGCAGCAGTTCTCGGATCTGCACCTCGACCGCCTCGACGGCCGAGCCCTTGGCCGGCCGCCGGTACTGTGGCGGCCGATCGTTCGCCAGGGCCCGCTTGACGGTGTTCTTCGAGATGCCCAGATGTCGTGCGATCGCCCGGATCGGCATCTGCTCAGCCCGGTGCAGCCGACGGCGGAGAACGAAAGCTTGAAGTCGGAGAACGACTACCTGAAGTCGGCCACTGGTGCCTCGAAGACGCTCAAGAGCTACGACTGCTGAGTGAGGGCGTAGTGCGGGGAGTGCCACTGGTGGACGGGTGCCCCGGCGCTCGATGCCGTTGCAAGCTCGAACGGGTGCCGGCCCAGCCCGGCGCTTAGGAGGTGGCGGTTTTGTCATATCGGGTAGCGATGCCGCGGAAGCTCACGACTTCCCACGGCTTCGGCCGCGCCACCCCACGCCCCTGGATCATCGTTGCCGCAGCGATCCAACCACCTCGATTGTCAGGAGTTCTTAGAGAGCGTCTGATCACCGTTCAGGCTGTTGTGGCAGTCATGTCCGTTTCGATTCGCCAGGTTGGCGTGGATTCTCCCGTCAGTTCGCGGG
>NZ_JBFAWL010000033.1:0-46339 GCF_040680275.1 Streptomyces sp. NPDC052079 | reverse complement strand
CCGTTGAACTCGACCAGCTCTGCCTCGAAGTCCTCGCACACGGCCCGCATGATCTCCTCGCACCGCGTCAGGTGCCGGTCGGCGAAGACTTTGTGCTGGTATTTCGTCACGAAAACCAAGTGGACATGCATCCGGAAGACGCAGTGGCGGCCTGTACGAACGTTCTGATCGATACCCATAAACCAACTGCGTATCATGATCGGCGTGCAGCTTCGGTACAGCTTCCGCTTGTACCCGGGCGCCGGTCAGCGCAGCGCGTTGGCGAGGGCGTTCGGGTGTGCGCGGGTGGTCTACAACGACGCGCTGCGCGCTCGGGAGACCGCCCGCAGCGAGGGGCTGCCGTTCCCCAGGACCGGGGACCTGTCGAAGGCGCTCATCACCGAGGCGAAGAAACACCCCGGAGCGGGCCTGGCTCGGCGAGGTGTCGGCGGTCGTCCTCCAGCAGTCCCTGCGGGACCTGGACACCGCGTACCGGAACTTCTTCGACGGCCTGAAGGGCAAGCGCCCGCGTATGGGCGCGCCCCGGTGCAAGTCGAAGCGGGACACCCGGCAGGCGGTGCGGTTCACGGCGAATGCCCGCTGGTCGATCACGCCGGGTGGGAAGCTGCGTCTGCCGAAGATCGGTGACCTGAAGGTCAAGTGGTCCCGCAGCCTGCCCTCGACGCCGTCCACGGTGACCGTGGTCAAGGACAGTGCGGGCCGGTACTTCGCGAGCTTCGTCGTCGAGACCGGCCCCGAGGAACTGCTGCCGCAGACGACGCCCGAGGTGGGCATCGACCTCGGGCTGGGGCACTTTGCGGTCCTCTCGGACGGGACGAAGATCGGCAGCCCGCGCTTCCTGCGCCGGGCCGAGAAGCGCCTGAAGAAGGCGCAGCGCGCCCTCTCCCGCAAGGAGAAGGGCAGCAAGAACAGGGACAAGGCCAGGGTCCGCGTCGCACGGGCACACGCCCGGGTCGCGGACGCGCGCCGCGAGTTCCACCACCAGCTCTCCACCCGGCTGATCCGCGAGAACCAAGCGGTCGCCGTGGAGGACCTGGCGGTGAAGGGACTCGCCCGCACGCGCCTGGCCAAGTCCGTGCACGACGCCGGATGGTCGGCGTTCGTGACCATGCTGGAGTACAAGGCCGCCCGGTACGGGCGCACCTTCATCCGGATCGGCCGCTTCGAGCCCACGTCTCAGGTGTGCTCGCAGTGCGGTGTCAAGGACGGCCCCAAGCCCCTGCACGTCCGCGTGTGGACCTGCGGGGCCTGCGGGGCCGTCCTGGACCGGGACATCAACGCGGCGGTCAACATCGCCAAGGCGGCCGGACTGGCCGTGTCAGCCTGTGGAGCGCAGGTAAGACCGGGACTCGTCCCGGCACCGCGCGGCGAAGCAGGAACCCACTCGACACCGCAGCCTTCAACGGCGCGGTAGGCGGGAATCGCCGTCCTTCAGGGCGGCGAGGATGTCAAGCGATGTGGTCCTCTTCCATTTCCGCCATATGGCGCGCCTGGAAGCGTTCGGCGAGGGCCTTCAGGGCGCTCGGGCTCAGCGTGGTGCCGTAGGTGGCCTCGATGTTGTCGCCCAGGACACGGGGCGTGGGGTAACTGCCGTCTATCGACTGACGGAACACCTGGTAGTACGCCTCCTCGTCCGGGTCGGACGCGGGGGTGCCGCCGCCCTCACCGAGCTCGCGGGTGCGGCCGCCAGGGACGACGGGGATGGGGAAGCTGCCGGTCTCCTCGGGAGAGGGCTCCTGAAGCGGCGGTTCCTCCTGGTACTGGTCCTGATACTGCTCGGCCTGCTGCTGCTCCGCGTACCAGCGGGCGTACTCCTCGTCCGGGTCGTACGTGGGGTCATAGCCGCCGTGGTACTCGACGGACTGCGGGTCGCGGGCGTGGAGCCACGGGTTGCCGGCGGCGTCCTCCTGGGGGCCCGGGTTCTGGTTGCCCTCGAGCTCCAGGCGCTGCTCGCCGGGAGGCGTCGCCGCGCCGAAGGCACGACTGCCCGAAGCCACCTCGGGAGCCGGGGGGATCAGCGCGGGCTCTATGCCTGCCGCCGCCAGGCCCGCCGGAGCCGTATCGGCCAGCGGGACGCCGTACTTGGCGAGGCGGAGCGGCATCAGGGACTCGACCGGGGCCTTCCGGCGCCACGCGCGGCCGTAACGGGAGCGGAGGCGGGCCTGGTAGACCAGCCGCTCCTGCTCCAGCTTGATCACCTGCTCGTAGGAACGCAGCTCCCACAGCTTCATCCGTCGCCACAGCAGGAACGTCGGCCCCGGCGACAGCAGCCACCGGGTGAGACGGACGCCCTCCATGTGCTTGTCGGCGGTGATGTCCGCGATCCGCCCGATGGCGTGCCGGGCCGCCTCCACGGAGACCACGAACAGCACCGGGATCACGCCGTGCATCCCCACACCGAGCGGATCGGGCCACGCGGCCGCGCCGTTGAAGGCGATCGTCGCCGCCGTCAGCAGCCACGCGGTCTGCCGCAGCAGCGGGAACGGGATGCGGATCCAGGTCAGCAGCAGGTCCAGGGCGAGCAGGACACAGATACCGGCGTCGATGCCGATCGGGAAGACATAGCTGAAGTTGCCGAAGCCTTTTTGCAGGGCCAGTTCGCGGACAGCCGCGTACGAACCCGCGAATCCGATACCGGCGATGATCACGGCCCCGAAGACGACCACACCGATGAGAACCCGGTGCGTCCGTGTCAGCTGAAGTGGCGCGGCCACCCGTACTCCCCTCCCAGTGCGTGTTGTTGCGCGCAACAGAGTGGCACATGTGTGCGGGGAACGGGTGGCCGGTTCTGATTCAGCGGGCTCAGCTCTTGCCGGAGGACCGCTTCGAGGCCGACGACGACGGCTTGTCCGACGCCTTCCCCGACGCGGACCCGGACGGTGAACTGCCCGCCCCGCCCGTGCCGTTGGCCTTCGTCACCGAGGCCACCGCCTCCTTGGCCGCCTTCTTCGCGTCCTTCAGCAGCTCGCCGGCGTCCGGCGTCTTGTCACCGGCCAGCCCCGCACCGTTGTAGTCGAGCGTGACGACCACGTTCTCGACGCGGGCCACGACCGTGTGCTGCTTGAAGGTGCCTTCCTTCTTCTTCAGGTCGTACCGCACCACCGTCGCCTCGTCACCGGTCCCGGTGACCGGCTCGGCCTGCATGCCCTTCGCGCCCTCGGCCGCCTGGACGTCCCGCACCTGCTTGTCGTAGTACTCCTGGGCCAGCTTGTCGCCCGGGCCCCGGGTGGTGTCCGACTCGAAGCGCAGCAGCGACACATTCAGCCAGCGGAACTGCGAGCCCTTCACGCCATTGTTGTCCAGGCTGCTCCAGGAGCAGCTGGCGCGCGTCGAGACATCGTCCGAACTGCCCTCCTTGCCCGACTTCGCCTTCGGCGCCAGCTCGTCCAGGGTCTTCTCCGACAGCACCCCGCACGCCTCGGGCAGCTTCTTGTACGCCGCCGCCCGCACCGTCGGGGACGGGCTCGCGGACTTCGACGCGGAGGCGCTCGCACCCTTGTCCTTGCCGTCGTCGGAGCCGGAGTCCGAGGAGCAGCCGGCGGCGATCAGCATCACCGGGACGACGGCCGCGCAGACAAGAACGCGGGTAAGGCGCTTCGCTCGCTCGGGCTGCTCTCGCTGTGCTCGTCGCTGCATGGTTCCTTCACTCATGACGCTCGTGTTCCCTGCGGTTCGGATCGGGTCCGAGGGGTCACGGTACGCGGTGAGCCACCCGCGCGGTCCTGCTTCGTGCGCTTCGGGGGGACGACCGAAGGGGCTCTGCAGGGTGCTCAGCCGTTCAGCGAATCGGCCAACTCGGTGGCCAGTTCCCGTGCCCTGTCCTGCATTTCCTTGCTGTCGGGCACGGCGCCGACGGTCATCGGCTGCTCCGCGTACTCGATGGTCACGATCACGTTGGACGTGCGGAACGCCACAGTCACCGTGCGCTGCTGAGCGGTCGAACCGGAGCTGTTCAGCTCGTCGTCGAGGAAGGCCTGGTCGCCCAGCTCCTCCAGGAGGCGGGGCCGAAGGTCGGAGGGGGCGGGGGACGGCGAGCCGGTGGGAGACCCGGACGACGGAGACGAACTCGGCTTCCTGGAGGGCTCGGTGGAGGGGGTGCCGGACTCGGTGGTCGTGACCGTGGGCTTCGGTAGGTTCGCCGCCTCCTGCCGGGCCGCGAAGAGTTCCTGTGCCTTGGCGTCGTCGCTGACGGCGTTGTCGTAGGAGACGACCCGTTCGAAGTCGATCACCAGGCGGTCGGTCGCCTGCGCCGACTCCACCTTCCAACGGCAGCCCACCCTGCGGTCGGTGTCATAGGTGAGGGCCGCCTCGCCCGCGTACGCCTTCTCGCGCCGCTCCGCGTCGGGCAACTCCCGGATACCGGGCAGGAGTTCGTCGAGCGTCGCGCCCTCGACGGCGCCGCAGGGCTCCGGGAGCGTGGCGTACTTGCCGGGCTGGGCGGCCTGGGTCGCCGTACTGGCGCTTCCGGGGTTGGAGTTGTCCGACCGGCCGCCGCTGTCCGAGCTGCCGGTGCAGCCGGCCAGCACGGCCGCCAGGAGCGCGGCGACGCCGGATACGTACGCCTTCCGCTGCACGGTCGGGCTCCTCTCGATGGTGGGGGCGGGACGGCGCCCGCCGGGTCGTCCCAGTGTCCCCGCTGGTTAATCGCTTGCCGCAGGGGGGCGGTCTGCCCGGACAATGTGTATCGCACGCACTGCCGTGGACGCCGGTCCGTCATCCTTTTTCGTCGACCTTGGCGCCGGTTTTGCGGTTCAAGGCTTCTGTCTGGTTATCGGGGGAATGGGGACGTCATGTCGTACGTGGAAATACCGGGTGCGAAGGTACCGATCCGTATGTGGACGGACCCGGCGACGGTGGAGGAGGGCGCCCTCCAGCAGCTGCGGAACGTCACCACCCTGCCGTGGATCAAGGGTCTGGCCGTGATGCCGGACGTGCACTACGGCAAGGGTGCGACGGTCGGGTCGGTGATCGCGATGCGCGGTGCGGTGTGCCCGGCTTTCGCGTGGGTTACGGCGTAGATCATGACGAAGGCCACGATGTGGATGCCGAAGAGGAAGTAGCCGAGGTAGTACCAGACGTAGCGTTCGCGCTTCTTCTCCAGGGCCAGTCGGCGCTGTTCGGTGGTGTCGTGGGCCATCAGGGCTCCCGGTGAACCTTGGTGTTGGAGGCCTGGGCGCGCGGGCGGACCACCAACAGGTCGATGTTGACGTGCGGCGGGCGGGTCACCGCCCAGGTGATGGTGTCGGCCACGTCGTCGGCGGTCAGGGGCTCGGCGACGCCCTCGTACACCTTGGCGGCCTTCTCGGTGTCGCCGCCGAAACGGGTCAGCGCGAACTCCTCCGTCCTGACCATGCCGGGCGCGATCTCGATGACGCGCACCGGGCGGCCGACGATCTCCAGGCGCAGGGTCTCGGCGAGGACGTGGGCGCCGTGCTTGGCGGCGACGTAGCCCGCGCCGCCCTCGTAGGTGGCGTGCCCGGCGGTGGAGGTGACGACCACGACCGTGCCGTCGCCGCTCGCGTCCAGCTTGGGGAGCAGGGCCTGGGTGAGGTTGAGAGTGCCGAGGACGTTGGTCTCGTACATGGTGCGCCACTGCTCCGGGTCGCCGGTGGCGACCGGGTCGGCGCCGAGTGCGCCGCCCGCGTTGTTGACGAGGACGCCGATGGTCCGGAAGGCGGTGGCGAACTCGTCGACGGCCGCGCGGTCGGTGACGTCCAGCGGGTAGGCCGTGGCCGCGTGGCCGGCGGCGTTGATCTCCTCGGCGAGCGCCTCGATGCGGTCCTTGCGGCGGGCGGTCAGGACGACGCGGTACCCGGCCTCGGCGAGCCGGCGCGCCGTGGCGGCGCCGATTCCGCTGCTCGCGCCCGTGACGACGGCGATGCGGGACGCGGCGGGCGGTGCGGCGGGGGCCATGGGGACTGCTCCTCGGCGATCGGGCGGGTCGGACGGATCGGTGCGGGGGGCGCGGACCGGACAGGGTGCGCGGGTCTGGCCGTGTCCGGCCAGGATATGCGGGGCCGGTCGGGTGACGGCGGGAACGGTCGCCGGGGGGCGTCAGCTGTTGCGCGGGGCGTACATGATCAGGGCCATGCCGGCGAGGCAGACCAGTGCGCCGGTGATGTCCCAGCGGTCGGGGCGGTAGCCGTCGGCGACCACGCCCCAGAGGATCGAGCCGGCGACGAAGATGCCGCCGTACGCGGCGAGGACGCGGCCGAAGTGCGCGTCGGGCTGGAAGGTGGCGACGAAGCCGTAGGCGCCGAGCGCGAGGACACCGCCGGCCGCCCACATCCAGCCGCGGTGCTCGCGCACGCCCTGCCAGACCAGCCAGGCGCCGCCGATCTCCAGGACTGCGGCGAGGACGAACAGGGCGGCGGAGCGGAGGATCAGCATGCCCGCAGCTTCGCATGCGGGCGCGGGCCGGCCCCTGTCACCTGTTGGAGGGCGCCTGCCGCGGTCCGCACGGGGGATACATGCGGGTACGTAGAAGGGACTGGGAGGTGCGGGATGCCGGGGAACGCGCGGCCGCGGCTGATGGAGGAGCTGGCCGTGGTGTCCCGGCGTCATATGGCGTCGTACGCCCTCCTCAACCAGGCCCTCGCCGATCATCTGGGGCTGCATCCCACCGATCTGCAGTGTCTGAACCTGCTGACGCTGGAGGGCGGCCCGGTGACGACCGGACGGATCGCGGAGCTGACGGGGCTGACGACCGGCTCGGCGACGCGGCTGGTGGATCGGCTGGAGCGGGCGGGCTATGTGACGCGGGAGCGGGACGCGGGGGACCGGCGGCTGGTGCTGGTGGCGCCGGTGCCGGAGAAGGCGGCGGAGTTCGGGCGGGTGTGGGAGCGGGTCGGCGGCGGCTTGGTGAAGCTGTTCGAGGATCTGGACGACGCCGAACTGGTGCTGTTCATCGACCACATGAGGCGCGCGACGGACTTCGGCACC
The DNA here is from genome assembly GCF_040680275.1 of Streptomyces sp. NPDC052079. Classification (NCBI taxonomy): domain Bacteria; kingdom Bacillati; phylum Actinomycetota; class Actinomycetes; order Kitasatosporales; family Streptomycetaceae; genus Streptomyces; species Streptomyces sp. NPDC052079. Next base: position 39,397 of record NZ_JBFAWL010000033.1, on the reverse strand, counting down.
GAGCAGGCCGCCCGGCTGCGGTCGGGGGCTGTCTAGGGCCATGGGCCGTCTCGGCGTCGTAGCGCTCGCGGGCCATCCGGGCTGGGGGAATAGGCAGGGTGGGGAAGTCGTTTGCCCGTATAGTTGAACCGTCAACGACCGGAGGGTGAGCCGCCATGCAGTTCGGGATCTTCAGCGTCGGGGATGTCACCCCCGACCCGACCACGGGGCGTACGCCGACCGAACGCGAGCGGATCAAGGCCATGGTCGCCATCGCGCTGAAGGCCGAAGAGGTGGGCCTGGACGTCTTCGCGACCGGCGAGCACCACAATCCGCCCTTCGTGCCGTCCTCGCCGACCACCATGCTCGGCTACATCGCGGCACGCACCGAGCGGCTGGTCCTCTCCACCGCGACCACCCTGATCACCACCAACGACCCGGTGAAGATCGCCGAGGATTTCGCGATGCTCCAGCACCTGGCCGACGGCCGGGTGGACCTGATGATGGGCCGCGGCAACACCGGACCGGTCTATCCCTGGTTCGGCCAGGACATCCGCCAGGGCATCAACCTCGCCATCGAGAACTACGCCCTGCTCCACCGGCTGTGGCGCGAGGACGTCGTCGACTGGGAGGGACGCTTCCGCACGCCGCTGCAGGGCTTCACCGCCACGCCCCGCCCGCTGGACGGCGTACCGCCGTTCGTCTGGCACGGCTCGATCCGCTCGCCGGAGATCGCCGAACAGGCCGCGTACTACGGCGACGGCTTCTTCCACAACAACATCTTCTGGCCGGCCGACCACACCAAGCGCATGGTCGAGCTGTACCGGAACCGGTACGCCCACTACGGGCACGGCACGCCCGAGCAGGCGATCGTCGGCCTGGGCGGTCAGGTGTTCATGCGGAAGAACTCGCAGGACGCGGTGCGCGAGTTCCGCCCCTACTTCGACGTCGCGCCGGTCTACGGGCACGGGCCCTCGCTGGAGGAGTTCACCGAGCAGACCCCGCTCACCGTGGGGTCCCCGCAGCAGGTCATCGAGAAGACGCTGTCGTTCCGTGACTACGCCGGTGACTACCAGCGCCAGCTGTTCCTGATGGACCACGCGGGCCTGCCGCTGAAGACCGTGCTGGAGCAGCTCGACCTGCTCGGCGAGGAGGTCGTGCCGGTGCTGCGCAAGGAGTTCGCCAGGAACCGCCCGGCCGGGGTGCCGGAGGCGCCGACCCACAGTTCGCTGCTGGCCGCCGCCAGGAAGCAGGAAGGAGCGCGGGCATGAGGCTCGTCGTCGTATCGGCCGGACTGAGCGTGCCGTCGTCCACGCGGCTGCTCGCCGACCGGCTGGCCGCGGTCGCCGCCCCGGCCGCGACCGCCCCGGAGCCCGGTCCCGCGGACGTCCGGGTGATCGAGCTGCGCGACCTCGCGGTCGAGATCGCGCACACCTTCACCAACGGCTTCCCCGGCCGGGCGCTGTCCGAGGCGTTCGACACGGTGTCCGGGGCCGACGGGCTGATCGTCGTCACCCCGGTGTTCTCGGGGTCGTACAGCGGGCTGTTCAAGTCGTTCTTCGACGCGCTGAGCGTCACCGACCCCGATGCCCTCGCCGGGAAGCCGGTGCTGATCGCCGCGACCGGCGGTACGGCGCGGCACTCGCTGGTGCTGGACCACGCCTTGCGTCCGCTCTTCTCCTACCTCCGGGCCGTCGTCGTCCCGACCGGTGTCTACGCCGCCTCCGAGGACTGGGGCGCCGAGGGGCTCGAGGGGCGCGTCGAGCGCGCGGGGCGGGAGCTGGCGGCGCTGATGGCGGGGGTGTCCGGCACCCGCCCGGGGCCCCGGCGGGACTCCTTCGAGGAGGTCACCCCCTTCGAGGAGCGGCTGGCGGCGCTGCGGCCCGCCGGATGACATACCGGTAAGAAGCGTGCCCCGGAACCCTCCGCCGGATCCGGGGCACTCCGGCGGTTGGCACACTGGGCGCGTGCCGCACACCGTTCTGCTCGCCGAAGACGACCGCGCCATCCGCAACGCGCTGGAGCGCGCGCTGACCCTGGAGGGCTACCGGGTCACGGCCGTCGCCGACGGGGTCGAGGCCCTCGCGCAGGCCCACCGCAGGCGGCCCGATGTGCTGGTCCTCGACGTGATGATGCCCGGCATCGACGGCCTCCAGGTGTGCCGGGTGCTGCGCGCCGAGGGCGACCGCACACCGGTGCTGATGCTGACGGCGCTGGTGGAGACCGCCGACCGGATCGCGGGACTGGACGCGGGGGCCGACGACTATGTCGTCAAGCCGTTCGACGTCGAGGAGGTGTTCGCCCGGCTGCGTGCCCTGCTGCGCCGGGTGGCCCCCGCGACGCCGGCGCCGGACCCCGGGCCCATGGCGGAGCGGCAGCCGGAGCCCGCCGGGCGGTTCCTGGAGGCGGCCGGGCTGCGCATGGACCCGCAGGCGCGCCGGGCCTGGCGCGGCGGCCGGGAGCTGGAGCTGACCCGCACCGAGTTCGAACTCCTGGAGCTGCTGATCCGCAACACGGGCGTCGTCCTGGAGCACGCCACCATCTACGACCGCATCTGGGGCTACGACTTCGGCCCCGGTTCGAAGAACCTCGCCGTCTACGTCGGCTATCTGCGCCGCAAGCTCGACGAACCCGGCGCACCTCAGCTGATCCACACGGTGCGCGGGGTGGGTTACGTGCTGCGGGAGGGCTGAGTGGCCGCGGGCGGGGTGCAGGGGCCGTCGGTCCCGCGTCGGCGGCTGCGGCTGCTGTCGCTGGGGACCACGTTCGCGGTGGCGTTCGCCGCGGTCACGGCCACGGTCACCGTGCTGGTCGGCATCCTGTCGTACAACGCGGCGGCCCGGCTGGTGCGGGTGGACCAGCAGTCCGTGTTCGACGAGGTCGTCCAGGACCTGCGCGGCGAGGTCCGGGAGAACCGGATGACGCCGCACGACTTCTCGTCCGCCGCGCCCGGCCACGACCTGGTGCGGCCCGCCCGGACCGATGTGCAGGTGCTCGGGCCGGACGGCAGCGTCTTCGACCCGGGGGATCCCGGGCTGCCGGTGGTCGGCTCCGACCGCCGGATCGCGGGCGCGGTGACGGCAGGACGGGTGGTCGTGCACGCGGACGTCGACGTCGGCAACGACGTCTACCGGGTCGCGACCGTCTCGCTGGGCGGCGGCCGGGGCGCGGTGCAGGTCGCGCAGGAGTTCAGCAACACCGAGGACCTGCTGCGGGCCCTCCAGCGGCGCACGCTGATCCTGATGGCGGCGGTGGTGGTCGGGGCGGGGCTGTTCGGCTGGTGGCTGGCCCGCCGCATCACCCGCCGTCTGGTCGTCCTCACCCGCACCGCCGAGGCCGTCGCCCGCACCCGGCGGCTCGGCATCCCGGTGCCCGTCGCCGGCTACGACGAGGTGGGGCGCCTCGGCCGCGCCTTCGACCGCATGCTGGGCCGGCTCGCCCAGTCCGAGGAGGACCAGCGCCGGCTGGTCCAGGACGCCGGGCACGAGCTGCGTACGCCGCTCACCTCGCTGCGTACGAACATCTCGCTGCTGCGCCGCATCGACGAACTGCCGCCCGGCACGCGTGAGGAACTCGTCGCGGATCTCACCCAGGAGGCGCGCGAACTGACCGATCTCGTCAACGAGTTGGTCGACCTCGCCGCGGGGCAGTACGACACGGAGCCACCGCAACGGGTCGACCTCGCGGATATCGCCGAGGAGGTGGCGGGGGCGGCGCGGCGGCGCACGGGGCGGGAGATCCTCGTGAGCGCGAGCGGGGATACGACGGCCGAGGGGCGGCCGGGGATGCTGACGCGGGCGGTGTCCAATCTGGTCGAGAACGCGGTGAAGTTCGACCGGGACGGGGGCGGGGCCGTGGAGATCAGCGTGGCGGGGCCGGCGCGGCCGGGGGTGGCGCGGGTGGAGGTGCGGGACCGGGGGCCAGGTATCGCCGAGGACGACCTGACGCGGGTCTTCGACCGCTTCTACCGCGCCGCCGACGCGCGGTCGCTGCCGGGGTCGGGGCTGGGGCTGTCCATCGTGCGGGAGGTCGCGCTCGCGCATGGCGGCGCGCCGTATGCCTTCCGGCGGGAGGGCGGGGGGACGGTGACGGGGTTCACGGTGGGGGGTGCGGGGGGAGCGTAGGCAGCCCTGCGTTGGGGTGGCCGGGCGGGGTTTCAGCTGGCGGCGCTGAGCCGGTGCCGCCGCACCCACCCTCCCCCACTCTCGACTTCGCTCGAGCGGGGGGACCCCCATCGCCCTGGGGGTACCTCCCAGGCCCTTAAGGCACTGGGGGAGGCACGACTGCCCGCAGCTGGGTAGGGCGGGGTTTCAGCTGGACGGGGACCCAGGTGTTCGGCTACTGGCCGGCGGCTTCCCAGACGAAGCCGTCCGGGTCGGTGAACGGGCCGAGCGGGCTGGTGATCGTGAGCCGGTGCGAGCCGGTGCCGTCGGCGGGGACGCCCGCCACCTTCGCGAGGGCACGGCGCTTGTACAGCGACAGCTTGACGGTGTCCGGGCCGGTGGCGAACTCGACGTACTTGCCGCCGAAGCTCTTGCCGACGGTGAGGCCCCGCTCGACGTAGAACTGCTTGGTGGCCTTGACGTCCTCGACGCCCAGCAGCAGGACGATCTCGTCGACCTCCCGGGTGACCGGCCCGGTGTTCTTCTTCGACGAGGTGGCGAGCTGCCAGATCGTGCCGTCGGGCGCCCGGACCACGCCGCCGTAGCCCCACAGCGACTTCTCGGCGGGCTTGAGGGAGGTGGCGCCGGCGTCGAGGGCGGCGCGGTGGAGCGCGTCGACGTTGCCCGGCTGGGACACCACCAGCGAGAGGGTGAAACCGCGGAAGCCGCTCGTGGGCTCCTCCGAGCCCCGCACGCGCACCAGTGAGCGGTCCAGTCCGAAGGCGTCGGTGTAGAAGCGTGCGGCGGCCTCGGGGTCGGCCACCTCCAGGGTGACGGAGTCGATGGAGTTCATGCCTCCGACGGTAGGGGCGGTCCGGTCGCGTCCGCTTCTCGGAAACTGACCGGTTCCACCCCGCGTACTTGGTCCCTATGGCGTCGAGCGCGGTCACGGCGAGGCGTCCCGGATGTGGGCGGCGGACAGGTCGATGACGACCCTGTCGCGTGACCCGCGCCCGGGCGGCCCTGACGCGGCTGCTGGACGACTAGCGGGCGGCTCAGTGGTAGGCGTGTACGACGGCGTGGCCCTTGCCGCGGCCGATCATCCACTTGTTGACCGGCGTGGTGATCACGAAGGCCACGGCGAAGCCGCCGAGGAGCGCGTACCAGAACAGTGAGTCGGACAGCTCCGCGTCCATGGCCCCCGGGGTCAGCGCGATGATCGCGTTGTCGATCAGCTCCATCACCGCGATGGAGACGGTGTCGGCGGCCAGCGCGACCTTCACCGCGGCCTTCAGGGACACCCCGGCGCGCAGCACCGCGAAGAGGGTGAAGGAGTAGCCGAAGACGAAGGCCAGGGCGATGGCCAGCACCATCGTCGGCACATTGCCCCACAGCAGCGCGGTGCCGATGACCATGCCGAGGATCTCACCGATGGCGCACCCGGTGAGGCAGTGCAGCGTCGCCTTCATCGCCGTCGCCCACGTGGTGCCGTGCGCGTGACCGCCGTGGTCGTGCGCCTGACCGCCGTGGTCGTGCGCGGTGCCGGAGTGGTGCGTGCTGTGGTCCATGGATCTCTTCCCCGATCGACGTGCCGCAAGGACCGTGCGGTCCCACACCCACCATATACCCCCCTGGGGTATTTCGGACCCTGCCACGGGGCGGGCACCGCGGTGCCCGCCCCGTGCCGAAGTGAGGCGGTCAGTCCTTGCCGAGGAGTACCCGCATCCGCGCGATCTCCGCGCTCTGCGAGGCGATGATGTCGCCGGCCATCTTCTTGGCGGGTGCGTAGGCGCCGTCGGCCTGCTCGGTCCTCGCCATCTCCACCGCGCCCTCGTGGTGCTTGATCATCAGCTCCATGAAGGCGGTGTCGAACGCCCTGCCGGACGCGTTGCCGAGCTCGGTCATCTCCTCGCCCGTCATCATGCCGCCCATGCCCTCCATGGCGTCCGCGCCGTGCATGGAGTGGCCGTCGGCTCCCTCTGCGGGCACCTGCTCACCCCACGACGTGAGCCACCCGGAGAGCATCCTGATCTCCGGGGCCTGTGCCTTCTCGATGTCCGCGGCGAGCTTCTTCACCGCGGCCGACTGCGCCCGTCCGGGGGCGAGGCCGGCCATCTCGACGGCCTGACGGTGGTGGGGGATCATGCCCTTCGCGAAGGCCGTGTCGGCGGCGTTGTGCTGCCCCTGCGACGCCGAAGCGGACGCGGTGGCGGACGCGCCGGCGGTGTGGCCGCCGTGACCGGTGGCCGGGTTTCCGTCGTCCCCGCCGCACGCGGCCAGGGCGAGCGCGGCCGCACCCGAGGCGACGACGACGGCGCTACGGCGGACGAGTGAACGCTTGTGGATCATGGTGGTGCAACTCCTTGACGCGCGCCGTTCCCGACGCGCGGTTGGAATGGATGTGGGAGCACGCGAACGCGCGGCACCCGTCACCGGAAACACCGGTCCTGGGTGCCGGGCGGGGCGGCTCTATATCCGCAGGAGCTGCAGTTCGGACAGATCGGGCGGGGCCCGGCCGTCGTGAGGTGTCCCGAAGAACCCGGCGGCGGCCGACGAGGCCGGGGGAGCGGCCGACGGGGCACCGGTCAGTGCGGGGGGCGTGTACGCCGAACCGACGCCGGCGGCCGCACACGTCCCGTCGGCGTGCACGAGATGCCCCGGCCCGCCGTCATCGTGCGAGCAGCCCGCGCCGGCGTACGGAACACCGTCCGCCGGTGCCGCCGCCATGGCGTGACCGGCACCGCCCTGCGCCGCCGGCACCCCGCCGGGCGCGAGACCGTGCATCCCCAGCACACCGGCCAGCACCGCCATCACCAGCAGCCCGAGCACCCGCCCCGCAGGGCGACTGCATGATCGGCTGCTCCAGGTCACCGGCACATCGTCATCGTAGGGGTGCCATGAGGCACCTGGTGGCTGGGAACCCGGCGCCCAGCACACCACCACAGGCAGGAGCCACCGTGACCACCTCGATCACTCGCCAGGACCCCGCAGCGCTGGGCGGCGACGGCAGCATCCTGATGCGCCAGCGCAGGGACCACGCCGCGCTCGACACGATGATGAACCGCTGGCCGGCGGGCGGCGCGGACGACGAACGCGACGCCCTGTGGCAGGACATCGTCCAGTTGGTGTTCAGCCATGCCTTCGCGGAGGAGACCGTTCTGTGGCCGCTCCTGCGCCGTACGGCCCCCCACGGCGAGGAGCTGACCGGCGAAGTGGAAGAGGAGCACCAGGCGATCAACGACCTGGTGGCACAGGTCGAGAAGGCGCCCGACGACCCCCGGCGCCACGAGTGGATCCGGCAGGCGTTCAGCCTCATCCGCGAGGACATCCGGGACGAGGAGGACGAGCTGCTGCCCCACCTCCGGGAGGCGTTCGACGATCACCGTTTGCGGCGTATCGGTGCCACGTGGGAAGCCGTGCGGGCCACCGCTCCGACCCACCCCCACCCCGCTGTTCCGCGGCGTCCGCCGGGCAACGCCCTGCTCGGCGTCCCCCTCAGCCTCATCGACCGGCTCCGTGACCTCGCGCCGGTCGGCAGCCCCGCCGCCCGCCGTGCTTCCCTGACGGCCTTGGGTGCGGCGGGAGCCGGGGCCGTCGTCTTCCGTATGGTCCGTGCCGCCCGTCGCCCGGGACACCGCTGACGAGCTTTACGGGCCGGCGCCGGACCTACTTGCCCATGGCCTTGCGGACGGCGTCCCTGGTGCGGTCCATGACGGCGGCGACCGGGCCGAGTGCGATGTTCTTGGCCGCGGACTCGACGCCGGGGTGCGGCCGGGTGGGCGCCATGGCCTCGGCGGCCTTGATCGCCTTCGCCATCCCGGCAAGAACGGTGGCGTCGCTGCTGCGGCGGATATAGGTGAACTCGTAGCGTTCCTCCGCCCGCGCGTGCTCCTGGACCTCCTTGCGTAGCCTCATCAGCTGCGGCATGAACGTGGGGTCGTCGGTGTCCATCGCGTCGAGCGCGGCCAGTGTCTCCTTGGCCGCCCTTTCCTCGGCGAGCCGCTCCTGCACCACCTGCTCGCCCCCGGGGATAGCCCTCCGGGCGAAGGGATGGACGACCTCTTCCTCGGCGGTCTCGTGTACGGCCAGCAGGCGTACCAGCCGGCGGAAGGCGTCCCGGCGCTCCTCGCCCTCGGCCGCCTCGACCTCGTCGAAGAGATTGCGGATGTCACCGTGCTGGCGCATCAGCAATGCGACGGCGTCGTCGTCCCTGGCACGGTCGTCGCCAGCGGGCGGGGTCTTCAGGTCGGACATCTGGACTCCCTTACTTCTCTCGCTGCGCGGGGTCGGGGTGCTCGCCCTCGGTCTGGACGCGGTACTCGCGGCCGAACATCTCGTCGTGCTCGGTCATCACCCGGTCGCTCGGCGGTGCCTCACCGCCGTGGATCTGCTGCTGCAGCTGCTCGAACCGCTCGTGCGCCTCGCGGACGTAGCCGGATCCGAGCGTGGTCAAGTCGATCTGCGTGTCCAGCAGTTCGCGCAGATAGCCCTTGTTCGGCTCGAAGGTGAGCACGTTGGGCAGCTCGGGCGCGAGCACCGATGCCGGGTCGCGGCCGTCGTGGCGGCGCATGAGGTCGCAGGCCTCGTGCAGATGCTCCAGCTCCATGTTCAGGTGCAGCTCCCAGATCGCCTTGACCCTGGGGTCGCTCTCCTGCTCCATGAAGGAGTAGTAGAGGTAGCACTCGTTGTACTCGTGGTTGACCAGCCGCTCCCACCAGGTCTCACCCGGGTCGACCAGCGACTCGTAGTGGGTGACGTGCTCCTCCTCGATCAGCCCGATCTCCTGGTAGAGCTGGCGGGCGATCGGCTCCATGTAGGTGGGACCGGTGTTCATGTAGAAGTTCATGGTCTGCTGCTCCGCCGACAGGATCGTCAGCGCGTGCAGCTTGGACAGCGGGTCCGTCCGGTCCTTGTCATAGGGGTCCCGGACGTTGTCGACCGGATTGCGGTGGTGATACCTCGTGGGCCGGCCCGGCATGACCTCGGTCAGGTTGTCGACGATCGACTCCGCCTTGCGGTGCTCGATCATCTCGTACAGGTTGGCGTACCGGTACAGGTGGTCGAAGTCCTCCAGCACACCGAACTCGTACGCCTGCTTCAGATACGGGTCCGGCTCCATCCGCGCCACCCACGCCGTCAGGTCCACCGCGACCTGCTCGTAGGCGATCGTCGTCTCCAGCACCGACGACACACCGGGCAGCAGCCAGTTCACGACCTTCTGCTGCTGCGCCTCGATGTAGCGCGACCGCGCGAGCTGCCGCTTGATGTCCTGGTCCGCCGTGTGGCGGGCGAGATGGTGGCTGAACAGCATCGCCTCCACCTCGATCCCGTTCATCGTGATGATCCGGCACCGGGTGTACGGGTCGCAGCGGTCCGGGTCGATCGGGTCCACATTCAGCTCACTCCAGTTGCGCAGCTGGCGGTCCAGCGGGATGCCCCGCTGCTCCAGCGGATTGAACGTCATGGGTGTGCCTCCTGAGGACGAGGGATGCGCGCGCCGCTGGGGGTACCCCCGATTCAGGCGACGAGCTCAGACGTGGTCCTCAGTCTGTTCACGAGGGGCGCTTTCCAGCCACCGCTCGGACCCGCGGGCCGCCCGGTTCCCTCCGGCGGGTCAACCGAGCGTGCGGACAGCGCGCTCAGCGGCGAACCTGTCCCCGCGGTCCGGCATCAGCCGCGCAGGTCGAGCACGGCGGCCATGGCCGCCGACACACCGGACAGCCGGCAGACCGACGCCGGCGGATGCTGCGCAGCCCCGGAACCGCAGCTCGTACAGCTCGCCACACCCGCGGCGGCGGCCGACACAGCCACCGGGGAAGCACCGGCGGGCGGCTGCTGCGGCTCATGACCGGCGGCCGGGGGTCACTGGCGGTCGTCTCTGCTCGGCGATCGCCCCGGGGACGCCGAGAGCGGGTCGGAAGACTCGTCCCGGTCGAGCGGGCCCCAGCGCCCTGGCTGTTCGGTGACGATGCGGCAGGCGTCTGTGATCACCTCGTCGGCGATCCAGCCGAGGGGCTCGATGTCCGTCACCAGCGGTTCGTTGTCCGGTCCGCGGGCCGTCTCCGAGCCGTGCAGGACCCAGGGCCGGGTCCGGGCGTCCTTGACCTGCGGCAGGTGGGAGTAGTCGTACAGGCGACGGGCGACCCAGATGCGCACGGGGCGCTCGCCCCACCAGTCCTCGAGGTCCAGCGGGCTGGCCGACAGGCCCGGCAGCTCGACTCCGGTCAGATCGTCCGTGCTGCTCGTCCTCGGCAGGTCGCGTTGCGGCCCGCGGGACCAGCGCACGTAGAGGCCGCGGCGACGGGTGATGAGCCGGGTGAGCTCATCGAGGCTGCTGAACGTCGGCAGGTCGACGGTCCTGGTCATGGCGTGGCGGGGTATGCCAAGAGCATCGGGAGCCTCCCTCGTCACCAAGGCTCACATGGGTCGTACCCCGACCCGTGTGCCCAGGCCCCAGGCCCCGAATCCGGCGTGTTCCGCACCCGGTGGACCGGCCGGGGTTTTGCCTCCGGGCGGGCTTCCGTGGGACACCGCCGGGAGCGACCCACGTAGTCAGGAGGCTCACGGCCATCTTGGACATACGGAAGACGCCGGCCCGGAGACCGGCGCCGAGCCGAAACCGCCCTACCCCAAGCAGCGGCAGCAGCCCCGGGACTGAAGCGGAGCACGCGCCCACGGCCGCGCTGCGAGGCCCCGACTGACCACCCCGCCGACCCGGACGCACGGACGGCTCAAGGCCACACCAGGCAATAAGCCTGATGCCCCGCCTCATGCAGCCGGTGCGAGAAGTCCTGCCACTCGTGCAGCGACTGAACGCGGCGGTGCGCTGACCTGGCACTTCTGGGGAAAGTGTGCGTTGACCTGCGAAAACTGCCTTCGGTACTTCTCACGGGTCAACGCCGTTTCCCAGGCTCATGTGCCCTGGATGTGCCCTCGGGCTGGACCGGCTGGCCCGTGTGCTCGCCGCGGATCGAGGTCCCCGACGATCTTGTGGGGCTGGATGGCTGCGTCGACGGGATCCTGTTGCACCGGCTGCTGCGCCGACAGGACGTGCTGGCCGGCACGAACGCCGATCGGACCGCCTCCCGGCCGCCGGACAGGGAGAGGTCAGAGGGCGGCCAGGGCGTTGAGTGCGGCGTCGAGTCGGGCAGTGGCTTCGTCGGCGACGGGCTTGAGGGTGTCCAGACCGGTGAGGGTGACCATGGTGCCCGGGTCGAGAGCCTGGACGAGCATCTGGTCACCGTCGCGGCGTACGACGACGTTGCAGGGAAGCAGTAGGCCGATGGAGCGGTCGGCCTCCAGGGCCCGGTGCGCGAGCGGCGGGTTGCAGGCGCCCAGGATCAGGTAGTCCTCCATGTCGTGGCCGAGCTTCGCCTTGAGGGTGGCCGCCACGTCGATCTCAGTGAGGATCCCGAATCCCTGGTCGGCCAGGGCCTTGCGTACGGCAGTGACGGCGGTGTCGAAGTCGGTGGCGGCCAGGCGAACGGTGCGGTCGTAGGACACGGACACTCCCGGATAGTGCGGAACGATTGATTCCTCTATACCCCACCGGGTACCCGCAGGGCGCGAGGCGACGCCTTGAGCGGGGTGGTTTCCATGCATGGAATACCCCCCCAGGTATAGCTGTTATGGTGAGCGCCAGATACCCCCCGGGGTAAACCGTCCGAGAGGAGTCGTGAGCCGTGTTCTTCGTTGACACCCTTGAGTTCGAGGGTCTGGGCAACCGGAGCTATCTGGCCGGCGGGCCCCATGCCGCGGTGGTCGTCGACCCGCCGCGCGACATCGACCAGGTCATCGCCGCGGCGGCCCGCCGCGGGGTGCGTATCGCCTTCGTGGCCGAGACCCACGTACACAACGACTACGTCACCGGCGGCCTGGAGCTGGCCCGCGTCACCGGCGCCCAGTACCTGGTTCCGGCCGGGGCACAGGTGTCCTTCGACCGCACCCCTGTAGCCGACGGCGACACCGTGACGGTGGACGAGGGCTTGGTGCTGAGGGCGATCGCCACTCCCGGGCACACCCCGCACCACACCTCCTACGCCCTCGCGGAGGACGGACGCGGTGTGGCGGCGTTCACCGGAGGGTCGCTGCTCATCGGCACCGTCGGTCGCCCCGACCTGGTCGAGCCGCGACTGACCGAGCGACTGGCCCGAGCTCAGTACGCCTCCGCCCACCGCCTGGCCGACGAGCTGGACGACGAGGTGCCGGTGCTGCCCACCCACGGGTTCGGCAGCTTCTGTTCCTCATCCCAGGCCGAGGGGGACGCGACCACGATCGGCAAGGAGCGCGAGACCAACGACGCGCTGACCCTGGACGTGGACACCTTCGTCGCCCGGATGCTCGACGGCCTGGACGATGTGCCCGCCTACTACGCGCACATGGGCCCGGCCAACGCCGCGGGCCCCGCACCGGTCGACCTCACCCCGCCCGCGCGTGCGGACGCGGAGGAGATCGCCTCCAGGCTGGCCGCGGGTGAGTGGGTGGTGGATCTGCGCAGCCGTATGGCCTTCGCCGAGGGGCACGTGGCCGGGTCGTTCAACTTCGAGGGCGAGGGCAAGCTCGCCACCTACCTGGCCTGGCTGATCCCGTGGGGCAAGCCCGTCACCCTGCTGGCCGACACCCCGGAGCAGATCGCCGATGCGCAGCGGGAGCTTGCGCGGGTGGGTGTCGACCGTCCGGCCGCCGCCGCCACCGGCGACCCGGCCGGCTGGGTCCGTGAGGGTGAGCAGCTCGCTTCCTTTCCGCGTGCCCGTTTCGCCGATCTCGCCGAGGTCCGTGAGCGCGGCGACGAGGTGGTCGTGCTGGATGTGCGCCGGGACTCGGAACGTACGGGCGGCTACATCGAGGGCTCGGTCCACATCCCGATCCACGAGCTGCACGGCCGTATCGGCGAGGTGCCGGAGGGGACGGTGTGGGTGCACTGCGCCGGCGGGATGCGCGCGGCGATCGCCGCCTCCCTGCTGGATGCCGCCGGACGCGAGGTGGTCGCCGTCGACGACGGCTTCGACGCCGTGACGGATGCCGGTCTGTCCCTGGCCTCCGGCTGATTCCGACCGTTCCCCCGCAAGGAAGGAAGCGTGTGATGTTCCTCTTTCGCCGAAAAGGGCCCCGCGTCACGGTCGACGAGGCACGCAGTCGCACCAGCGGCGATCAGCCCGAGGCCGTCCTGCTGGATGTGCGTGAGAAGCCCGAATGGACCACGGGCCACGCTCCGGGCGCCGTGCACGTACCGCTGACGAAACTGGTCGCAGGCGCCACCCTGCCCGCCCAGGCGCAGGGGCGACCGCTGGTGGTGATCTGCCGCAGCGGGCACCGCTCCCAGCAGGCGGCCAAGCTCCTCGCCGAACGCGGAGCGCAGGCGGTGGACGTTGAAGGCGGCATGAACGCGTGGGCCGCTGCCGGGCACCCGGTCGTCGACGAACGCGGGAACAGCGGCCGGATAGCGTGACTGTACTTGTTCTCGCCCTCATTGCCGGGGCTGTCATCGGTCTCGCCCTCGGAGCCCTCGGCGGCGGTGGCAGCGTCCTTGCCGTACCGGCACTGATCTACCTGCTCGGCTTCACACCGGCCGCCGCCACCACCGCCAGCCTGATCATCGTCACCGCCACCTCCGTCACGGCCCTGTACGCCCACACCCGCGACGGGAACATGGCATGGAAGACGGGGGCGCTGTTCGCCGCGGCGGGCATCGTCCCCGCCTTCCTCGCGGGGGCCGTCGCCGGGAGCCTGCCCGAAGCGGTACTGACGTCGGCGTTCGCGGTCATCGCCGCGCTGGCGGCCCTGCGCATGCTGCGTCCGTCCGCGTCCGAGCCGCCGGGCCGGATCCGTCCCGGCAAGGCGGCCGGCGCCGGTGCCGGACTCGGTGCTGTGACGGGCTTCCTGGGAGTCGGCGGGGGATTCCTCGCCGTGCCCGCCCTGGTGAGCGTCCTGGGACTGGCCATGCGGCGGGCAGTGGGCACCAGCTTGCTCGTCATCACGGTCAACTCACTCGCCGCGCTCGCCGCTCGCACCGGCACCGGTGGCGGGCTCCACTGGGAGATCATCGGCCCCTTCACCGGAGCTGCGATCCTCGGAGCCTGGGACGGCAAACGGCTGGCGACGAAGATCTCCGGCACCACCCTTCAGAAAATCTTCGCCGGCGTACTGCTGGCGGTGGCGGCCTTCATGCTCGTCGACGTGATCGTCTGAACACGAAGGCCGTCAACAGCCCAGAAGCAGGGACCGGGAGAGCTTCTCCGGCCGACGCGCATCTCAGGACCGCCTGCTGCCCGGCTCCCGTCAGATCAAGTTCCACCACAACTTCCGCACCCGTAAGGACATCTGCCATGACCACACCCACGGCCCTCGCCACCGACGAGGCGCGCACCCGCCTGCACGAACTGACCGTCATCGACGTGCGTACCCCCGGCGAATACGCCGGCGGTCACCTCCCCGGCGCGCTCAACGTCCCCCTCGACCAGATCCAGCGCGCGCTGCCCGACATCCGGCACGCCGCCGAACGCGGTGACGTCCTGGTCGTCTGCGCCTCGGGCGCCCGCTCCGAGAACGCAGGCAGGATTCTCGCGGAGAACGGCGTCACGGCCGCCACCCTGTCGGGGGGCACCGGCGCCTGGGCGGCCGACGGCCACGAGCTGCACCGCCCGCAGGGCGCCTCACGTGCCACCTGGGGCATGGAACGGCAGGTGAGGCTCACTGCAGGAGTGATCGTGCTGCTCGGCCTGCTGCTCGGGCTCGTCATCCACCCGGCCTTCCAGTTGCTCTCCGCCGGCATCGCGGGTGGTCTGGTCTTCTCCGCCCTGACCAATACCTGCGGCATGGCCGCCCTGCTCGCCAAGTTGCCCCACAACCGTCCCCGCGCCGCCGACCTCGACAACACGCTTGCCGCACTGCGCAACCGTTGAGCCACGCGAAGGGAGGGGAGGGATCCTGAACCGGACCCCTCCCTTTTCGCCTGCCAGGCATGCGGCCAAGGCGCGCTACCCGTGCGCAGACGTCTCCTCTTCCGGTGACGGCTGCGGATCCCTCCTTCTCAACGTGCGAAGCAGCACCAGCAGTGCCGCCAGCGCCGCCACAGCGGCCGTGATCAGCACGGTCAGCCGGTCGGACACCGCTGCGCCGAGGTCGGACAAGCGCTCTTCCAGGGCGAACTCGGTATCGGTGCTCAACACCGACGGCAGCGCGGACGTGCCGTCGAAGGCGAGGAAAGCCGCACCGAGCGCGATGAACAGCACGCCGCCGACGACCGAGGTGCTGTGCAGGGCCACCGGACCCACCCGGAAGACCCGCCCTCGCAGCCAGCGCTTGCGGCCCAGATCGAAGCGGTCCCACAACAACGCCAGCACGAACATCGGAACCGCCATCCCCAAGGCGTAGACGGCGAGCAGTACCCCGCCGTGCAGAGGGTCGCCGTCCACGGCCGCCACGGTCAGGATGCCTCCGAGGATCGGCCCCGCACAGAACCCCGCCAGCCCGTACACCGCGCCCAGCGCGAACACCGACAGCACCGAGCGCCCGAACGGCGTCCGCCCGCGGCCTGCGCCATCCGGCGGGAGCCGAAGCCCAACCCGGCGATCTGGGCCACGCCCAGCGCAATGACCGTCCATCCGCCCGCTGTCACCAGGGTGTCCCGATGTCCATAGAAGAGCCGGCCGGCGAACGAGCCGGCCACGCCGAGCGGCACGAGTGTCGTGCACAGACCGAGGTAGAACAGGCCGGTGCGCGCCACCAGCCGGGTGCGACTGGTGAAGGAGTAGGCGAAGAAGGCAGGCAGCAACAGTGCGCTGCACGGGCTGAGCAGAGCGAGCAGACCGCCGAGGAACGCCACCGCCAGTCCGGCCTCGCTCATCGCCCGGCCGCCTTCGCCGCGGCCTCGACGGCTTCCTTGAAGGTGGCCGTGGGCTGAGCCCCCAGGATCGGCCGGCCGTTGACCAGAAACGCCGGAGTGCTGGTCACACCGAGGTTGTAGCCCTCCTCCTGGTCCTTCTGCACGGCGCTGCGAGCCTTGCCGGATGCCATGTCCGCCTGGAACCGCTCGATGTCGGTGATTCCGGCCTCACGGGCCATGTCGATGAGGTTCTCGGCGCTGAACTCACCGGCGTTGCGTTCACGCGGCTTGCTGTAGGCGACGTCGTGGAACTCCCAGAACTTCTTCTGCTGCCCGGCCGCCCAGCCGGCGAGCGCGGCCTGTTCCGACTCCTCGCCGAAGACGGGAAAGTTGCGCCATTCGATGCGCAGGACGCCCTTGTCGACGTACGAGCGCAGCAGTTCGGGCTCGGTCTTGCGGGCGAACCGGCCACAGAACGGGCATTGGAAGTCGGAGTACTCGATCATCACCACCGGGGCGTCCGCCCGTCCGACGGCCAGGGCATCGGAGGGATCGCGGCGAGCAAGAGCGAGCAGGGTCTCGTCGGCGGGCGCCGGGGCGGCGGACCCGCTGACGACGGCGGATTCGCCCGCTGCCTCGTTGCGGCCCCCGGAGCCGTCCAGCGTGAGGGCGAAGGCCCCGGCCACCGCGGCGGCGGCGAGGACCGCGGCGGCCGCGATGGCGCGCCTGCGGGTGCGGCGGGACGAAGACGGTGTGGATGCAGTCATGGAACACCTCAGATGTGAGGGAGAAGGGGCAGAACCGGGCCGCAGATCAGGCAGATGCCGTGACCGGGCACGCGGTCTGGGAGGACAGGCGGCGCAGCGCGGCTTCCGCCAGCAGTCCCGCCGACACGACAGCCAGCAGTGGCTGCAGGGGAGCCCAGTAGCTCAAGGCTCCGGAAGCTCCGAGGAGCAAGAGGACGAGCTTGTTGCAGACCGGGCAGCCGACGGCGAAGAAGGACAGCGCGCCGCCGACCACTCCCAGACGGCCGCCGTTGTGGGTCTTGGGCCCCGAGGGGGCAGCGGGTTGGCGCACATAGGTGGTCAGGACGATGCCTGCCAGTACGGCCGTGACGACGAGAGCCGGGTAGTTCCACCACTGCACGGGGACCGACCGGTCGAACAGCGGATTGGGCACCACGTCGGTGGGTGCGCCGACCAGGATCGCTGTGGCCAGGGCACCGAGGCCCGCCACAGTCCACTGCCGGGTCCGCCAACCACGCAGTGCTGCACCCGCCCGACTCCATGAGCGCGGGGAAGAAGGCATGCTGAAAAGCTCCGTTTCCAAGGATTCAGGGACACGACCAACAGGCCGGTCTAAATCCGCAGAACGGAGTGAAGTGTCGTTGGCGGCGGCGGAGCCGGGCCGCCCGACAGCATCCCGGAGAGCTGTGAATGGGACGGCGTAGAGGCAGTATGAAGGGCTGCGGGACCGGGGCACGAAGCCGTCGGCGCCACACTTTCTGCTCGCTGCGCGCTGTGATCGGTGAGCACCTTCTTGCCGCATGGCGCCGCCGTCCCGCCGGACCCCTCAGAGGCGGTAGGTGCATGGACATGCTGCGCGGCGGACGGGGGCGTGCCGGGCCCGCCACGCTCCGCGTGTCCAAAGACGCACAACAGCGCCACCACGGCTACAAGCAGAGCCAGCACACCGCGGAAGCCGACGTGTGTCGGCCTCTGTGCCACTGCTCGCTTCATCATCGATCCTGCGTCCGCTCGGAGACTCAGCCACCATAGGACACCCGTCGGCTCCGTACCCTCGGCAGGCCGGGTGGGCGGAGACTCAGGCGGGTGAGCCGGATGCCGGGGTACCCAAGCTCAGGCCAGAGAGAGGAACAGCTTCTCCAGTCGGGTACGCATCTGCTCCCGGTCGCCGGAAGCGGCCATGTCCGCGTCGGTCAGGCAGTGCTGCAGACCGGTGGCGATGATCGCGAAACCGGCCTTGTCCAGAGCCCGGGACGCCGCGGCGAGCTGGGTGACGACGTCCTCGCAGTCCCGTCCCTCCTCGATCATCTTGATCACACCGGCGATCTGGCCCTGTGCCCGGCGCAGCCGGTTGACCACCGTCTTCAGTTCCTCAGCCGCCATCGCCAGTTCCACAACCCACACTCCTTCCAGATACCCCCTTGGGTATCTTACAGAAGGGACAACCCCGACCGGGCAAGGAAAAATCCCTGCGGCACCCACTGCCGTCACTGCTGATCAGGCCAACGCCCGCCTGTACGGCTGCACCATCATCGAGGAGCGGCCTCGGCGAATACGCCGCCGGCCACCTGCCCGGCGCCCGCAACATTCCCCTCGGCCACCTGAACGACGCTGTGCTGGTCGTATCCGAGCTGGTGGGCAACGCCGTGCGACACACGACGGCCGGCCCTGACTGTCTGACCATCGAGATCGACGGGGATCAGGTCATCGTCGCGGTCCACGACTCGGAGCCTGACGACGGTCGTGTGCACCTGTCGGAGACGGCTGCCGATCCGCTGGCCGAGTCCGGCCGTGGGCTGTGGCTGGTGCAGACGCTGGCACGTCGATGGTACGTGTGGAGACCACCGCCGTCGGCAAGCCGGTCGTTGCCGTCCTGCGGCGCGGGGAAACGGCAGTCAGCCGAGCGGCAGGCTCTTGACGACGTTCCACCGATAGGCGCGGTCCTCGCGTCGCAGCTCCACCAACTGCACTTCCTGGACGTGCAGATCGACTGGTGCAGGCCCCGGAGTGGGGTGACGGCCTCGATGACCGGGGCAGCGGGGCGTGGCCGGTTGTTGTAGGCCAGGCTCAGGTGGGGGCGGAACAGCGCGGTCGGCTTGCGGGGCGCCAGCCCGAGCGAAGCCATGGACTCGCTGAGGGCCGAGTGCCGCGCCAGTACCGGGCCCCAAGGGGCGACCGTCAGGCGTACGGCTCCCCGAGAACCCGCGAGCGGGACCGCCCGCAGGCGGCAGGCCGCCGGGAGAAGCGGGGCCGCCGCGCTGATGACGTCATCGAGACGGCTCAGCGGCAGCGTTGCGGCGGAACCGACGCGTGTGAGCGTGATGTGCAACCCGTCGTCGGGGACCGGGTCCAGGCCGAGCCGCGCGAGGTGCTGCTGGCAGCGAAGAGCGAGGTCGGCCAACGCTGGGCTGCCGGGGAAGGTGAGCATCCAGTAGTACGCCCGGGTCTGTGCCGTCCAGCCGGGCCGATCCCAGTGATCGACCATGGTCTCCACGGCGTCGAAGGCGGCCTGGTCGTGTGCCGCGATCACCGCCGGGTCACTCAGGTCGGCCGGGGGGTGGGTAGGGAAGGCTGCGGGATCGGCGCTGAGCTGGACGTGCGGCCAAGACACCCGGCGAACTCCTCCGTGATCACCCCGCCTCAGCAGGCGGGAGCTGACAGCCCCGGACGCGGAGCTGTTCGCCATACTCGCGCACCGCCGACCGGGACCGCCAAGGGGCTGCTCGCTCGTACAGATCCCGAGAGCGTTGCCGCACCGAACTGATCGGCAGCGGGCTGGCCAGAGTGAGCGCCTGTTGCCCGAGGGACATGGCGTGCTCCACATCCGGTGCTCGCTGTTGAAGCACCGCGGTGGCCACGTCGAGGCGGACCAGCGAGCGGCTCCACGCGGAGTCGGACTTCTCGACCGGGTCGTCGAGGTCGTCGGCGTCCCGCAGCACGTGCCCGGTGTCCTGCAGAGCGACACGGGCGGTCAGCGCATTTGCCAGGGTGCGGGCCCGCCCATACGGCAAGAAGGAGATGCATGAGGTCAGGCCGACGGGCACATCATGCCAGTCGGAGAGCTCCAGCGCCCGTCCGATGGCCCGCTCGGCCTGGTTCCGGTCACCGAGCTTGCCGAGCGCCCGGGCCCGGCCGTTGACCAGCAGCCGGATGGCCTGCGGGTGGTCCGGCGCCCGGTCCACCGCGGCGGCGGCCCGCGCGTCGGCCTCGTCGTAACGGCCTGCGTAGTACGCCGCGAAGGACTGGGTGGCGCAGGCCCACATCTCGGTGTCGAGATCGCCGATCGCCCGGCTCAGTTCCAGCGCTTCGGCGCAGTACGCCTCAGCCAGGCGGAACGCGCCGGTGTTGACCGCCATGTAGCCGAGCAGTCCGCCGGCGCGTGCAGTGATCCGGAACAGTTCCCTGCGTGCGGATGGAGGTTGCTGACCCGCGAGCAGGGTGTACCCCATGCTGTGCAGGCTCTTTGTCTGTCCCCACAGGCCGTCCGGCCCGTCCTTCTCGTACCGCTCGGTGATCACCTCGATCCGGGAGGCGAGAAAGGACAGAGTGGTCTGGTCGACGTTGCCGCAGGCCAGCTGGCGGGCTCGGGCGACGATCTCTGCCGGGTCGTCATCGTGGGCCGGCGAACCGGCTTGGGTAGAAGCTGGAACGTCCGCAGGTAGTGGTTCTGGGGCGGTCGGCGGATAGGCCGAGGCCGAAGCGAACAGGTCGCGGGCGGCCCTTCCCAGCAGCTCCTCCGGAATGCGGCACGTGTCGGGGCGGGGAAGCTGCTTTAGTTCCCCTCCTCGACTGCTACGCCGTCACGGACACCGAGCTGCGCGACGATATCCTGGACTTGGTGCGTGCCGACAAGGAACAGCAGAAGCCCTGGTGGCGCAAGTACTCCACGGTTCTCACCCCGACCCGCTACGACGGTTACCTCGCCCTGGAGGCAGGTGCCGTCGGGCTGGCCAACTACCAGCCCCTGCTCGTTCCCGGCCTGCTTCAGACGGAGGACTACGCTCGCGCCGTCATTGCCCAAATGCGTCCTGATCTCAGTGCCGATCAGGTGGACGCTCTGGTCAAGGTACGCATGGAACGTCAGGAAAGCCGCTTGTCCGGTGAGCGCCCCGCCGAACTGCGGGCCGTCCTGGACGAAGCAGTCCTCCACCGCGTCATCGGCTCACCCACCGTGATGCGTCAGCAGTTCGCGCGCCTGGTCGAGGTCGGCGAACAACCGAACGTCACCATCCAGCTCCTCCCGTTCACCCTCGGTGCTCATCCGGGTCTGTACGGCCCCTTTGTCATCCTCACCTTCCCTGAGCACACAGCTCCGCTGGTCTGGCTGGAGAACCCCGATAATTCCGTGTATCTGGAGTCCCACAGCGATGTCCAGAACTACACGGACACCTTCGACCAGCTCAGGGCTTCTGCCCTCAGTCCGGCCGAGACCCTTACCCGCCTCATCCGCACTGCCGAGGAGCTCGAACCTTGAGCACGATTCCACCCCGCCGCCCCCGCACCGAGGAACTGCACAACGCGCACTGGCGCAGGAGCTCCTACAGCGGAGGCGCCAACGACTGCGTCGAGATTGCCGACCTCGGTGCGTACGCGGCGGTGCGCGATTCCAAGGCCCTCGACCTCTCACCTGTGATCCTCAGCCGTTCCGCTCTGGGTGATCTGCTGGACCAATACACCGACGGCGACACTTGCATCGGCTGAGGCACTGCCCGAGCCGCACATGCGTGCTGCCGTCCAGCGAGACCCGTACCCGCAAGGCGATCGGCCAAGCCTTCACCGGCGCGGAGCCGCCGGAAACCGGAGAGCCGTAGGGCACATCACCAGCCCCAGCAAAACCAAGCCAGCCCTGGCCGCCTGGCGGCCCCTCCCCGGCACGCAAAAGGGCGAGGCCCGAAGACCTCGCCCGACCCTCACGAAACCCCAGCTCAGGGCCACACCAGGCAATAAGCCTGATGCCCCGCCTCATGCAGCCGGTGGGAGAAGTCCTGCCACTCGTGCAGCAGTTGGTAGACGTTGAAGGCGTCCCGTGGGCCGCCCCGGTCCGGGACCGTGGACCAGATGAAGGCGGCCGCGCCGACCGCCTCCTCGCCTATGCCGCGCAGGGGGTCGACGACCGTCATGGGGAGCTTCACGACCGCGTAGTCGGGATGCAGGACGACCAGTTCCAGGGGCGGGACCTTGTGCAGGGGGACGCCCTCGATGCCCGTGAGGACCATCGCGGCCATCGTCTCCGGCTTGATCTTGGTGAACATGCCGTTCATGCCGAGCTCGTCGCCGCCGAGTTCCTCGGGGCGCATCGAGATCGGGACGCGGGCCGCGGTGGCGCCGTCCGGCGCGCCGAAGTACTTGTACGTCACCCCCACCCGACCACCATTCCTGCTCTCCGCCCCCCTCAGCGGGCCGGTCAGCCCCGGCTCACCATGGATCCGGCGCGTCTCGTCCGTCTCCTCCGCCTCGCGCCGGTGCCTTCCCCGCCGGGCACGTCGAGGACCCAGGTCGTCAGTCCCCTCGCCCAGTCCGCCACCGCGATGCATATCTCCACCCGACTGCTTTTCTAGGACGCGTGGCCCCCGCCGCGCAACCCGATCATCGTGTCAGTGACCTCCCCCACGGCCGCCCGCCGAAACGTGCGGTGAAACATCTTGTCCGCGGGACCTTCGCAGCCTCCGGCTGTCCGGCCGTGTGAGCTGTGTGTATCCGACCACAGTTTCGCAGATCACACCGGATCGGGGGCCGGATGTCGGAGGCCGCCCCTGGCCTACCCTGAGACACGTCACACGCACCCGCAGCCCGGCGAGAACCGGGACGTCGGAGAAGGTCGGAGAAGTCGCAGGTCATGAGCGAACTGCCATATGCATACGAAGCCCCAGTCTCGCAGGCGCTGTTCGATCGTGCCGCGGCCGTCACTCCCGGTGGTGTGAACTCACCGGTGCGTGCCTTCGGCGCCGTCGGCGGCACGCCGCGGTTCATGGTGTCCGGCGCCGGGCCCCGGCTCACCGACGCCGACGGCCGTGAGTACGTCGACCTCGTCTGCTCGTGGGGTCCGATGATCCTCGGGCACGCGCACCCCGAGGTGATCGCCGCCGTGCAGGAGGCCGTCGCGCGCGGCACCTCCTTCGGTGCGCCCGGTGAGGGCGAGGTCGCGCTCGCCGAGGAGATGGTCGCCCGGGTCGAGCCGCTGGAGCAGGTGCGGCTCGTCTCCAGCGGCACCGAGGCCACCATGTCGGCGATCCGCCTCGCGCGCGGCTTCACCCGGCGCACCAAGGTGATCAAGTTCGCCGGGTGCTACCACGGCCATGTCGACTCGCTGCTCGCCTCCGCGGGCTCCGGGCTGGCCACGTTCGCGCTGCCCGACACCCCGGGTGTCACGGGCGCCCAGGCCGGCGACACCATCGTGCTGCCGTACAACGACCTCGACGCCGTGCACGCCGCGTTCGCCGCGCACCCCGGTGAGATCGCCTGCGTGATCACCGAGGCCTCGCCCGGCAACATGGGCGTCGTACCGCCGCTGCCCGGTTTCAACCAGGGCCTCAAGGACGCGTGCGCCGCCAACGGGGCGCTGTACATCTCCGACGAGGTGATGACGGGGTTCAGGACCAGCCGCGCCGGGTGGTACGGCGTCGACGGCGTCCGCCCCGACCTGATGACCTTCGGCAAGGTGATGGGCGGCGGCTTCCCGGCCGCGGCCTTCGGCGGGCGCGCCGACGTCATGGCGCACCTCGCCCCCGCCGGCCCCGTCTACCAGGCCGGCACCCTCTCCGGGAACCCCGTCGCCACCGCCGCCGGGCTCGCCCAGCTGCGCCTGCTCGACGACGCCGCGTACGAGAAGGTGAACGCCGTCTCCGCGCAGATCCGGTCGCTCGTCACCGAGGCGCTGACCAAGGAGGGCGTGGCGCACACGCTTCAGAACGCCTCCAGCATGTTCTCGGTGTTCTTCACCGACCGCCCGGTGCGGAACTACGAGGAGGCGAAGGCGCAGGAGTCGTTCCGCTTCACCGCGTTCTTCCACTCCCTCCTCGAGAACGGCGTCTACCTGCCGCCGTCGTCCTTCGAGTCCTGGTTCGTGTCCACGGCCCATGACGAGCGGGCCCTCCAGCGCATCGCCGACGCCCTCCCGGCGGCGGCCCGAGCGGCAGCGGAGGCGACCGCGTGAGTACGCCGGAGAAGCACGCCGAGAACGAGGACGTCACCGTCGTCCATCTGATGCGGCACGGCGAGGTCGCCAACCCCGATGGGATCCTGTACGGCCGTCTCGCCGGCTACCACCTCTCCGAGCTGGGCCGCCGCATGGCCGACCGGGTCGCCGAGCACCTCGCGCCCCGCGACATCGTCCATGTCGGCGCCTCCCCGCTGGAGCGGGCACAGGAGACGGCCGAGCCCATCGCCAAGGCGCACGGCCTGGACATCGTCACCGACGAGCGGCTGATCGAGGCGGAGAACGTCTTCCAGGGCAAGACCTTCGGCATCGGGGACGGGGCGCTGCGCCGCCCGGCCAACTGGAAGCACGTGGTCAACCCGTTCAAGCCGTCCTGGGGCGAGCCGTACGTCGACCAGGTGGTCCGCATGATGGGCGCGCTGAACGCGGCCAAGGACGCGGCGCGCGGCCACGAGGCGGTGCTGGTCAGCCATCAGTTGCCGATCTGGATCGTGCGGTCCTACGTCGAGAAGCGGCGGCTGTGGCACGACCCGCGCAAGCGGCAGTGCACGCTCGCCTCGCTGACCACCTTCACCTACCGGGGGGACCGCATCGTCTCCGTCGGCTACAGCGAGCCGGCCCGTGACCTGGTGCCGGCGCATCTGCTGGCGGGCGCCAAGCCGGTGAAGGGGAAGGGCAAGGCCTTCGGGGCGTGATCACCGAGGCGCGGGCTCCGGCGGCGGGTCATGCCAAGCCGCCTCGCCCGCTGCGGACTTCGGGTTGTAACGCCCGTAAGCCGCATCCGGTGACGGCCGCGCGCCACTTCGTTGCGAAACCTTCGCAATTGAGGGGAACCTCCCGCTCCGTCATGTCCTCTGAATGAGTGACCACCAGAGGACGTGACGAAGGGGGACGCCATGCGTGCTCTCTCCCGCAGGGGAATGCTCGGGCTCGGCGCGGGTGCCGCTGCCGCCGTCTCACTGGCGGGCTGCGGCGGCGACACAGGCTCGGACGATTCGATACCCGGTGACGGTTCCCGTACGGGGGGCACGGACCGGCCCGGGAAGCCGAAGCCGACGAAGACGGCCCGCCCGATCGGTGACGGTTCGACTTCCTTCACCGGCAAGCAGCCCCACCAGCCGGAGCGGCCCGTGCCGCTGGAGCCGGGTCAGAAACCCCCGCAGTTCGTCGTCTTCTCCTGGGACGGTGCCGGTGAGGTGGGCAACGGGCTCTTCCCGCGCTTCCTGGACCTCGCCAAGGAGCACGGCGCGTCCATGACCTTCTTCCTCTCGGGGGTGTATCTGCTCCCCGAGTCGAAGAAGCGGCTCTACGACCCGCCGAACAACCCGCGCGGCGCGTCCGACATCGGCTACCTCACCGACGGGCACATCAAGGACACCCTGAAGAACCTCCGCCGGGCCTGGCTCGAGGGCCATGAGATCGGCACGCACTTCAACGGCCACTTCTGCGCCGGCTCCGGCAGCGTCGGCAACTGGACGCCGCGGCAGTGGCGCAGCGAGATCGAGCAGGCCAAGTCGTTCGTGAAGGAGTGGCGTACCAACTCCGGATGGACCGACCTGGAGTCCCTGCCGTTCGACTACGACAAGGAACTCGTCGGCGGCCGTACGCCCTGTCTGCTCGGCCAGGACAAACTGCTGCCCACCGCCCGGGAGCTCGGCTGGCGCTACGACGCCTCCTCGCCCGGCGGACGGCAGGTCTGGCCGAGGAAGAAGCAGGGCATATGGGACCTTCCGCTCCAGCAGATACCGTTCCCCGGGCGCTCCTTCGAAGTCCTGTCGATGGACTACAACATGCTCGCCAACCAGTCCCTCAATACGACCAAGGCGCCTGCCCACAACTACCCGGGCTGGCGTGAACAGGCCGCCGGTGCGTATATATCCGGTTTCAAGCGGGCGTACGAGACAAACCGGGCGCCGTTCTTCGTCGGCAACCACTTCGAGGAGTGGAACGGCGGCATCTACATGGGCGCCGTGGCGAAGGCGCTCGCGCACATCGCGCGGGAGAAGGAGAAGGGCGGAGACGTGAGGCTCGTCTCCTTCCGGCAGTTCACCGACTGGCTGGACGTGCAGAAACCCGAGGTCCTCGACGCGCTCCGCACCCTGGACGTCGGCCAGGAACCGGCCGGTGGCTGGAAGGCGTTGGCGAAGGACACCGGCGGCACCGCCGGAACGGAGACCGGCGACCCTGCCTGATATAGGGGTTTCCGCCCGCAACGGGAGTGCGCAGGGGGGTGCGCAAGATCCCCGGAACGGGCATGCGAAACTTTTCACATGAGTGCCGCCAGCCGCGCCCCCCAGCGCTCGAACCGAGCCCCGCAGAGCTCGCACCGCGCCACCCGCGTCCGCCGTCGCGCCACCCTGGCCGCCGGTGCCGTCGCGGCCGCACTGCTCGTCTCCGCGTGCGGCTCGGGCGGGACGTCCGGCGGGGGCGGCGACACCGGCTACGTCGCCGGAGCGGACGGCATCGCCACCGTCGAGAAGGGCAACCGTGCCGACGCCCCCGACCTGTCCGGCAAGACCGTCGACGGCGAGCAACTCGACGTCGACGACTACAAGGGCAAGGTCGTCGTCGTCAACGTGTGGGGTTCCTGGTGTCCGCCCTGCCGCGCCGAGGCCAAGAACTTCGAGGCGGTGCACCAGGACCTGAAGGACGAGGGCGTCCAGTTCGTCGGGATCAACACCCGTGACGCCACCGTCGGTCCGGCCCGCGCCTTCGAGGAGGAACAGGGCGTCACCTACCCGAGCCTCTTCGACCCGACCGGCAAGCTGATGCTCCGCTTCGAGAAGGGCACCCTCAACCCGCAGGCCGTCCCCTCCACTCTGGTCTTCGACCGGGACGGGAAGATCGCCGCGCGCTCGCTCCAGGCACTCAGCGAGGAGAAGCTGCGCAAGATGATCGACCCGGTCCTCGCGGAGAAGTGACGTGACCGGAGTGTCCATGCTGGCCGCGGACCCCGGCGAGACGGTGCGCAGCGGGGCGCTGCTGCTCGCCCTGCCCATCGCCGTGCTCGGCGGGCTCGTCTCCTTCTTCTCGCCCTGTGTGCTGCCACTGGTCCCCGGCTACCTCTCCTATGTCACCGGCGTCTCCGGCACCGACCTGGCCGAGGCCCGGCGCGGCCGGATGGTGGCCGGTGCCTCGCTGTTCGTCCTCGGCTTCACGGCCGTGTTCGTCTCGGGCGGCGCCTTCTTCGGCTACTTCGGACAGACCCTCCAGGAACAGTCGGACGTCCTGTCCAGGGTGCTCGGCGTCTTCATGATCCTCATGGGCGTCTTCTTCATGGGCCTGATGCCCTGGCTCACCCAGCGCGAGTTCCGCTTCCACAAGCGGCCGACGACCGGACTGGTCGGCGCCCCCGTCATCGGCGCCCTCTTCGGCATCGGCTGGACACCCTGCATCGGTCCGACGCTCGCCTCCGTCACGGCCCTGTCGTTCAACGAGGCCACCGCCGGACGCGGCGCCCTCCTCACGGTCGCGTACTGTCTCGGCCTCGGCGCGCCGTTCGTGCTCACCGCCGTCGCCTTCCGCAAGGCGCTCGGCGCCTTCGGCTGGGTCAAGCGCCACTACACCTGGGTGATGCGCATCGGCGGCATCATGATGATCGCGACCGGACTGCTGCTGCTCACCGGAGTGTGGGACATCATCGTGCAGCACATGCAGACCTGGTCCAACGGCTTCACTGTGGGGATCTGATCCGATGAGCAACACCACGACAGACAACGCCACGAAGGCCGGCGACGACCAGGACCTGGGCGCCGCCGGCTCCCAGCTGTCCACCGCGCCCCAGGAGGAGCAGCCCAACCTGCCGTCCCTGGGCGTCATCGGCTGGGCCCGCTGGTTCTGGCGGCAGCTCACCTCCATGCGGGTCGCCCTGCTGCTCCTGCTGCTGCTGTCGCTCGGCGCGATCCCCGGCTCCCTCATCCCGCAGACCGGCATCGACGCCACGAAGGTCGCCGACTTCCGCGAGAAGCACGACATCCTCGCGCCGGTCTACGACAAGCTCGGGCTCTTCAACGTCTACAGCTCGGTGTGGTTCTCCGCGATCTACATCCTGCTGTTCATCTCCCTCATCGGCTGCATCGTGCCCCGCACCTGGCAGTTCGTGGGCCAGCTGCGCGGCCGCCCGCCGGGCGCGCCCCGGCGGCTGACCCGGCTGCCCGCGCACACCGGCTGGCGCACCGAGGCGGAACCCGAGCAGGTCCGCGAGGCCGCCCTGGCGCTGCTGCGCAAGCGCCGCTTCCGCGCCCATGTCGTCGGGGACGCCGTCGCCGCCGAGAAGGGTTATCTGCGCGAGGTCGGCAACCTGGTCTTCCATGTCGCGCTGATCGTCATGCTGATCGCCTTCGCCTGGGGGCAGCTCTTCAAGTACGAGGGCAACAAGCTGATCGTCGAGGGCGGCGGCTTCGCCAACACGCTCACCCAGTACGACGACTTCCGCTCCGGGAACCTGTTCACCGAGGACGACCTGGACCCGTTCAGCTTCGACCTCGTGGACTTCAAGGGGACCTACGAGCCGACCGGGCCGAACCGGGGCACCCCCCGGACGTACGAGGCCGACCTCACCTACAGCGTCGGCGCGTACGGCGGGGAGCGGAAGACCACCGTCAAGGTCAACAAGCCCCTCGAGATCGACGGCTCGAAGGTGTACCTGGTCAGCCACGGCTACGCGCCCGTCCTCACCGTGAAGGACGCGAGCGGCAAGGTGGTCATGGACAAGGAGGCCGTCGCCCTGCTGCCGCTCGACGGCAACGTGACCTCCTCGGGCGCCGTCAAGGTCATGGACGGCTACCGCAACGCGAAGGGGGAGCGGGAGCAGCTCGGCTTCAACGCGTTCTTCCTGCCCACGCACGGGGGCGAGGGCAGCTCGATGCTCTCCGTCTTCCCGGCGCTGATCAACCCGATGCTCGCGCTCTCCGCCTACCACGGTGATCTCGGCGTCGACGCGGGCACCCCGCAGAGCATCTACCAGCTCGACAAGACCAACATGGAGGAGTTCAAGGACTCCGACGGGAAGCTGTTCAAGAAGCAGCTCGCCATCGGGGACACCATGACCCTCCCGAACGGCGCCGGCACCGTCACCTTCGACGGCGTCAAGGAGTGGGCCGGCTTCCAGATCGTCCAGGAGCCGGGCGGTGGCTGGGCGCTGGGCGGTGCGGTCGCCGCGATCGCCGGACTCGCCGGATCCCTGTTCATCCAGCGTCGCCGCGTGTGGGTGCGCGCGGTGCGCGGCGCCGACGGCGTCACCGTCGTCGAGATGGCCGGCCTCGGCCGCAGCGAGTCCGCGAAGGTCCCCGAGGAGCTCGGCGACCTCGCCGGACTCCTCTACGACAAGGCGCCGGGGGCGCCGGAACCCGACGACTCCGAGGAGTCCGGCAACTCCGATGACTCCGACGAGTCCGACGACTCCGGCACCCCGGACGAGACCGACCCGAAGACATCCGGACCCACCGACACCGAAGCCGTACCTGCCGAAGGGGCTGAGCAGGAGTGACTCTCGCCGCCGCGACCAACGAGAACCTCGCGGAGATCAGCAACGTACTGATCTACTCCGCGATGGCGATCTACACCCTCGCCTTCTTCGCGTACATCACGGAGTGGCTCTTCGGCAGCCGTAGCAAGGTCGGCCGTACGGCCGCCGCGCTCACGCCGAAGGCGGCCACGGTGAGGACGGCACCGGCCGTCACGGTCAACAAGGCCGGCGGCACCGCCGTACTGGACCGGCCGAAGGTCGTCGTACGGGCCGCGAGCGGCTCCCGTGACGTGCCGGACGGGCCCGGGGCGCACGGCGGGGACGAGAAGGGCGACCTCTACGGGCGTATCGCCGTGTCCTTCACCGTGCTCGCGTTCCTCCTCGCGTTCGGCGGGGTGCTCACGCGCGCGCTGTCCGTCGAGCGGGCGCCGTGGGGCAACATGTACGAGTTCAACATCACCTTCTCCACCACCGCGGTCGGCGTGTACCTGCTGCTGTTGGCGCTGAAGAAGAACGTGCGCTGGATCGGCCTGTTCCTGACCACCTCGGTCCTCCTCGATCTCGGTCTCGCCGTCACTGTCTTGTACACCGCCAGCGACCAGTTGGTTCCCGCCCTCCACTCGTACTGGCTGTACATCCACGTCTCCACGGCGATCCTGTGCGGCGCGGTCTTCTACGTCGGCGCGATCACCACGGTGATGTACCTGTTCAAGGACTCGTACGAGAACAAGCTCGCGGGCGGCGGCAAGCCCGGCAGCTTCGCGACCTCGTTCCTGGAGCGGCTGCCCGCCTCCTCCTCGCTGGACAAGTTCGCCTACCGCGTCAACGCCGCCGTGTTCCCGCTGTGGACGTTCACGATCATCGCGGGCGCCATCTGGGCCGGTGACGCCTGGGGCCGCTACTGGGGCTGGGACCCCAAGGAGACCTGGTCCTTCATCACCTGGGTGGCCTACGCCGGCTATCTGCACGCCCGCGCCACCGCCGGCTGGAAGGGCCGCAAGGCCGCGTACCTGGCGCTGGCCGCCTTCGGGTGCTGGCTGTTCAACTACTACGGCGTCAACATCTTCGTCTCCGGCAAGCACTCCTACGCCGACGTCGGCCTGGGCGTGCTGCAGTCGGCGGGCTTCTGACGCACCGGGCCCCCGCGAAGGCCGGTTCCCGCGACACGGGTCACGGGAACCGGCCTTCGGCTGTCACGCCCCGATGTCCTCGTTCCACAGCTGTGGACAACGTGCGACGAACTCCCGCATCATCGCGACGCACTCCGGATCGTCCAGCAGCACGATCTCCACCCCCTGCTCCGCCAGCCAGTCCTGCCCGCCGTGGAAGATGGCGGCCTCGCCGATCACCACCCGGGAGATGCCGAACTGCCGGACCAGGCCGGAGCAGTACCAGCACGGGGACAGCGTGGTCACCATCGTCGTACCGCGGTACGACCGCTGCCGTCCCGCCGCGCGGAAGGCGGCGGTCTCCGCGTGCACCGACGGATCCCCGTCCTGCACGGCGGTTGCGGCCCCGCCCGAGCAGGGAACCGTCGGCACCGTACAGCGCCGCACCGACGGGAATCCCGCCCTCCTCCAGCCCCGCGCGGGCCTCCGCCAGGGCCGTGGCGAGCCAGGCGCGGGCGGTCACCGCATCGATCGCGTCCATGCGCCCAGTGTCCCCCGCCGACGACCCCGTCGGGCGCGCCGCACCGCCTGGGTACGCTGACCCGATCACCGTCGCGCGGACGGCAGTTGGGCCTGGGAGGAACGACATGGGTGCTCCGGTACTGGAGGAGCTGCGGGAGGTCTGCCAGCCGCAGGCCAAGATGGAGAGCCGCAACGGCGAGCACTGGGCCGGCCGGCTCTACATGCGGAAGATCTCCCTGCGCACCACCCGCCACCTGGTGCGCACCCCGGTCACCCCCGACCAGCTCACCTGGACCATGGTGGTCTGCGGAGTCGCCTCGGGCGCCGCGCTGATGATCCCCGGCCTGACCGGCGCGGTCCTCGCCGTGATCCTGATGCAGCTGTTCCTGCTCTTCGACTGCGTGGACGGCGAAGTCGCCCGCTGGAAGGGCCAGAACAGCGCGGCCGGCATCTACGTCGACCGGCTCGGCGCCTATCTCGCCGACGCGGCGCTGATGGCGGGCGCCGGCTACCGCGCCGCCGAGTCGGGCGTCGGCGGCTGGCTGTCGGTCGGCGTGGCCACCGCCCTCGGCGTCGTCCTGCTGAAGGCCTCCACCGACCTGGTGGACGTCGCCCGCGCCCGCCGCGGCCTGACCGTCGCCGACGACGAGTCGACCCGCCCCCGCTCACAGGGCGTCGCCACGGTCCGCCGCATCGCCGCCGCGTTCAAGATCCACCGCGTGACCAACGGCATCGAGGCGTCCCTCGTCCTCCTCGCCGCGGCCGTCGCCGACGCACTGACCGACGGCATCGACCCCACCCGCTGGACCCTGGCCGCGCTCGCCGTCATCACCTGGGTGATGGTCCCGGCGCATCTGCTGTCGATCCTGTCGTCGTCCCGCCTGCGCTGACGCCGGCGGGGCCGGTCAGCCCCCGCTGCCGCGGTCGCCGTCCCCCGGCTTGTCGTCCTTGTCCTCGTCCAGGGACTTGAGGAAGTCGGGGTTGTCGTCCGGCGCCACCCACTGCTGACGGCCGCCCCGGCTCCAGGGGGAACCGATGGAGCCGCCCGCGCCCGCGGGGTGCCGCTTCTTGCCGGCGATCAGCCAGGAGATCGAGCCCACGAGCGGGAACAGCAGCACGAGGAGCGCCCAGAACGGCTTGGGCATATGACGGATGTCCTCGTCCGGCGTGCTGATGCAGTCGATGAACGCGTACACGCTCAGTGCCAGTGGCACGAGAAACATCAGCACCCGCAGCATGGGGCCTCTCCAGCGAAAGCGGTGGGCGGTACAGGGCCAGGGTAACCGCTCGGGGATACTTGACCGCATGGCTTACGACGATCTTCGCTCCCTGCTCAGGGCGCTGGAGCGCGAGGGCGACCTCAAGCGCATCAAGGCCGAGGTCGACCCGTATCTGGAGGTCGGTGAGATCGTCGACCGGGTGAACAAGGCCGGCGGTCCCGCCCTGCTCTTCGAGAACGTGCGCGGCTCCAGCATGCCCCTCGCGATGAACGTGTTCGGCACCGACCGCCGTCTGCTGAAGGCGCTGGGACTGAAGTCGTACGCGGACATCTCGGACAAGATCGGCGGGCTGCTCCGGCCCGAGCTGCCGCACGGCTTCGTCGGGGTGCGGGAGGCCTTCGGGAAGCTCGGCGCGATGACGCACGTGCCGCCCAAGAAGGTGAAGTCCCAGGACGCGCCCGTCCAGGAGGTCGTGCTCACCGGGGACGACGTGGACCTGGAGCGGCTTCCGGCGCTGTTCACCTGGCCCAAGGACGGCGGCTCCTTCTTCAATCTGGGGCTCACCCACACCAAGGACCCGGAGTCCGGCATCCGGAACCTGGGCCTGTACCGGCTCCAGCGCCACGACAAGCGCACCATCGGCATGCACTGGCAGATCCACAAGGACAGCCGCAACCACTACCAGGTCGCCGCCCGGCGTGGTGAGCGGCTGCCCGTCGCCATCGCCTTCGGCTGCCCGCCGGCCGTGACGTACGCGTCCACGGCGCCGCTGCCCGGGGACATCGACGAGTACCTGTTCGCCGGGTTCGTGCAGGGCAAGCGGATCGAGATGGTCGACTGCAGGACCGTGCCGCTCCAGGTGCCCGCGCAGGCCGAGGTCGTACTGGAAGGCTGGCTGGAGCCGGGCGAGATGCTGCCCGAGGGGCCGTTCGGCGACCACACCGGCTTCTACACCCCGCAGGAGCCCTTCCCCGCGCTCACCATCGACTGCGTGACGATGCGCAAGCGGCCGCTGCTCCAGTCGATCGTCGTCGGCCGGCCGCCCACCGAGGACGGGCCGCTGGGACGGGCGACCGAACGCTTCTTCCTGCCGCTGCTGAAGATCATCGTCCCTGACATCGTGGACTACCACCTCCCCGAGTCCGGCGGCTTCCACAACTGCGCGATCGTCTCGATCGACAAGAAGTACCCCAAACACGCCCAGAAGGTGATGCACGCCATCTGGGGCGCCCACATGATGTCGTTGACCAAGCTGATCGTGGTCGTCGACGCCGACTGCGACGTCCACGACCTGCACGAGGTCTCCTGGCGAGCCCTCGGCAACACCGACTACGCCCGCGACCTCACCGTCGTCGAAGGTCCCGTCGACCATCTCGACCACGCCTCCTACCAGCAGTTCTGGGGCGGCAAGGCGGGCATCGACGCGACGCGCAAGCTGCCCGAGGAGGGGTACACGCGCGACGGGGGCTGGCCCGACATGGTGGAGTCCGACCCCGAGACGGCGGCGAAGGTCGACCGCCGCTGGAAGGAGTACGGACTGTGAGTGCCCTTGCCGTCGGCGGTCCGGCGCTGTTCATCGGCACCGACACCGACTACGTGGCCCTGGTGCGCCCCGAGCTCGACCCGGGCGACCAGGGAGTGCGCCGCGCCGCCGAGGAGGCGGGCGTCACGCCGGAGGAACTCGCGGGCGCCGGTGACACCTGGGCCGTGCTCTTCGAGCACGGCGGCGAGGGCGACGGTTTCGAACTGCCGGGCGTGCGCGACGCGGAACCCGCCGACTTCGCGCGGCGGCTGCGCGCCGGACTGGCCGCCGACGACGGCCCGTTCACCGTCGACGGCGGCTCGGTGCTGCGGCTGGACGCCCGCCCGGACGCCGCCGGCACCTGCGCCTTCACCGCGTACGTCACCCCGCCCGACGACGCCGGCAAGCCGCTGACCGTGGAGACGGGCCCGCTGCCCGTGGCCGCGCTGCTCGCCGACCTCGACGCGTTCCTCGGGAGCCTCGCATGATGACCACAGCCGACGGGGTGGTGGAGCCGGGACCGGCCTCGCAACCCGGACGCACCAGGGCCTTTCTGCGCCTTGTCATGATCGAGCACTCGGTGTTCGCACTGCCCTTCGCCTACATCGCCGCGCTCACCGCGATGTACGAGTGGGACGGCAACATCCACTGGGGCCGGCTGCTGCTGGTCACCGTCGCCATGGTCGGCCTGCGGACCTTCGCCATGGCCGCCAACCGGATCATCGACCGGGAGATCGACGCCCGTAACCCGCGCACCGCGCACCGGGAGCTGGTCACCGGCGCGATGTCGGTCCGGCACGCCTGGACCGGCGCCCTGATCGCCCTGGCCGTGTTCCTCGGCGCGGCGGCCCTGCTCAACCCCCTCTGCCTCGCCCTCGCGCCCGTCGCCGTGATCCCGATGGTGGTGTATCCGTACGGCAAGCGGTTCACCGACTTCCCGCAGGCCATCCTCGGTCTCGCCCAGGCCATGGGACCGGTCGGCGGCTGGCTTGCCGTCACCGGTACCTGGTCCTGGGACGCGGTGGTCCTCGGTCTGGCGGTCGGCATCTGGATCGGCGGCTTCGACCTGATCTACGCCTGCCAGGACGTCGACTCCGACCGCGAGATCGGCGTGAAGTCCGTCCCGGCCCGCTTCGGCATCCCGGCCGCCGTATGGGGCGCCCGCGTCTGCCACGCCGTCACCACGGCCCTGTTCGTCTGGTACGCGGTGCTCACCGACGCCGGTGCCTTCTTCTGGCTGGGCCTGCTGATCGTCGCCGGCGCCTTCGTCTACGAGCACACCATCGTCCGCCCGACCGACCTGACCCGCCTCAACCGCGCCTTCTTCAGCGTCAACGGCTTCATCGGCATCGCCCTGTTCGTCTGCGCCCTGCTCGACCTGCTGGTGCGCGGGCTCACCGTGTGAGCGGGCGGGGTTGAAGGGCCGGCCCGTCGAGAAGAGACAGTTCCTCGGCGGTCAGGCGGAGGCGTCCGGCGGCGATGTTCTCCGTCAGGTGCGCCGGGTTCGCCGTGCCGGGGATGGCCAGCACGTGCGGCCCGCGGTGCAGGGTCCAGGCGATCCGCACCTGGGCCGGTGTCGCGGCGTGGGCGCGGGCGACGGACCGGACACGCGCGTCCCTTTCCCGTTCCGCGGCCGCCTCGCGCCGCCGGCCGGACACCGCGAAGAACGGGACGAAGGCGATGCCCAGCTCCGCGCACAGGTCCACCAGCCCGGTCTCGTCGGCCCGGCGCCAGTCCAGGCCGTAGGCGTTCTGCACGCAGACCACCGGTGCGATCGTCCGGGCCTCCGCCACGTGCTCCGGCCGCACGGCGGAGAGCCCGAGATGACGGATCAGGCCCGCCTCGCGCAGCTCGGCAAGGGCGCCGAAGTGTTCGGCGACCGAATCGGTGCCGAGGCCGCCGGCCCGTAGGTTCACCACGTCCAGGTGGTCCCGGCCGAGCTGCCGCGCGTTCTCCTCGACCTGGCCGCGCAGCTGGTCCGGGCGGACGCCGGCGATCCACTCGCCGGAGGCGTCGCGCGCCGGGCCGACCTTGGTCACGACGGTCACGTCACCGGGCCAGGTCGACAGGGCCCGGTTGATGAGCTCGTTCGCGGACCGCAGCGGCGAGAAGTAGAAGGCAGCCGTGTCGATGTGGTCGACGCCTTGTTCGAACGCGCTGTGCAGCAGGGCGACGGCGGCATCGCGGTCGATCGGCCCGCCGTCGGAGTTGCCGAGCATGCCGTTGCCCGTCAGCCGCATCGCGCCGTAGCCGATGCGGTTCACCTCCAGGTCCCCGAGCCTCCAGGTTCCTGCTGCCGCAGCGCTCATCGTGCCCCCTCCTCCGTCGACTCGTCAGGTCCCGAAGTATGGGCCGCCGGCGGGCGCCACGACAGGCCGACGGGCTGGGCGACATCTCACACGCCGATCAGGAACCGACAGCCGCCCCACAGCCGTTGGAGATGTCAAGAAGGCGTCGCGGCCTTCACGGGACCGGCTCCCGGGGTTCCGCCGGGCGGCGGCGGAGGAGGAAGGCCGCCGTTACCCCCGCCGCCAGGCCGATCAGATGACCCTGCCAGCTGATGCCGGACTGGGTGGGCGCGAGGCCCGCGAGGATCGAGCCGCCCCAGACCGCGGCCACCAGGACGCCCACCAGCACGCCCAGCGGACGGCGCTCCACGAAGCCGCTGACCACCAGGTAGCCGAACAGGCCGAAGATCAGGCCGGAGGCGCCCGCCGTGTTGGTGTGCGCCGGGGATATGAGCCATACCCCCAGACCGTCGGCCACGACGATCAGCGCGCAGACGGCGAGGAACCGGCGTATGCCCCCGAGCGCCGCCAGGAAGCCGAGCACCAGCAACGGCACGCTGTTCGCCGCCACATGGGCGAACCCGAAGTGCAGGAACGCGGCCGGGAGGATGTCGGCCAGCTCGGACGGGATGCGCGGCACGATGCCGTACTCGTCCAGGGCGTGCCCGGCGGCCACGTCGATCACTTCGAGCAGCCACAGCAGCGCCACCCAGCCCGCCATCAGCTTGGCCGCGGCCATGGCCCGGTCGCCCCGCGACCACTGCGGACACGTACCCGACATCTTCCACCCCCCGCCGTGGAGCCGTTCTCTCAGAGGAACGCCCGGCCCCCTCGGCCGGTTCCCGCCCTGTGACTCCCGATAGGCTCGGTGTTGTGAACCCAGTCAAGCCAGGACAGACGCGGCCTACGCCTTGGATCGTAGGGGTCTCCGGCGCCTCCGGCACCCCGTATGCCGCCTCGGTGCTGCGCGCCCTGCTCGCCGCCGGTGAGAGCGTCGACCTCGTCGTCAGCCGGGCCTCCCGGCTCACCCTCCTGGACGAGACCGGCATCGCCTTCCGTGACGCCCACTGGCGCGACGACCTGCGGGAATGGCTGTCCCGGGGCGCGGACGGAAAGCCGGACACCTTCACCGTCGACCTCGACGGAGTACGGCACTGGGCCGCCGGGGACCTCGCGGCCGGGCCGTCCTCGGGGTCGTACCCGAGCAAGGGCATGCTGATCGTGCCCGCCTCCACGGCCTGTGTGGCCGG
Source organism: Streptomyces sp. NPDC052079 (assembly GCF_040680275.1). Classification (NCBI taxonomy): domain Bacteria; kingdom Bacillati; phylum Actinomycetota; class Actinomycetes; order Kitasatosporales; family Streptomycetaceae; genus Streptomyces; species Streptomyces sp. NPDC052079. The sequence goes on along the minus strand of NZ_JBFAWL010000033.1, from coordinate 2,211 downwards.
GGTGGCGCTCGGGCTGTCCAAGGACCTGTTGCAGCGGGCGGCGAGCGTGACCCTGAAGGAGGGGCGCCGGCTGGTGGTGGCCGTACGGGAGACCCCGCTGAACGGCCAGACCCTGCGGCACCTGGTGACGCTGGACGACGCGGGCGCGACCGTGGTGCCCGCCTCACCGGCCTTCTACGCGGGGGCGACCCACATCCAGGACCTGGTGGACTTCGTCGCCGGACGCGTCCTCGACGCGGCGGGCGTCGAGCACCGCCTCTACCGCCGCTGGAAGGGCGAACTCGGCGGCGCTTCCCGCACCGACTGAGCACGTCGGCCCACGACACAGCACGACAGCACCACCCTTTTCAGACATTTTCGTACCTCTTCAGTGGAAGGCTCGATTCGAATGGACGCGGTGGACAGGCAGCTCATCCAGGCGCTGAGGGAGAACGGCCGCGCCTCCTACGCGGAGCTGGGGCGCCTCGTCGGCCTGTCGGGACCCAGCGTCACCGACCGCATCAACCGGCTGGAGGCGGCCGGAGTCATCACCGGCTACCGCGCCACCGTGGACGCCGCCTCGCTCGGCCTCGGGGTCACCGCCCTGATCGGCATCTCGCTCTCCGACGCCGCCGACCACGAGGACGTGGCACAGCGGCTGAAGGACCTCACCGAGATCGAGGACTGCTGGTTCATCGCCGGCGACGACTCCTTCATGCTCAAGGTGCGGGCGACCGACGTGGACGGACTGGAGAAGATCATCCGCAGGCTGTCCGGCACCAAGGGCGTCTCCCGTACTCGTACGACGATCGTGCTCTCCACCAAGTGGGAGAACCGCGTCGGTGAGCTGCCCGAAGAGGTGCAGTAGGCGGCGCGTACGGTGGGACGGGTCTGCCTGAAGAAGGCCGGAGAGGTCGAGGAAAAGAGGAGCGGCATGGACGTCGGGCTCAAGCGCGAGCTGGAGGAGAAGGTCCGGGCGGGCGAACGCCTGACCCGTGAGGACGGCATCGCGCTGTACGAGTCGGACGACCTGGCCTGGCTGGGCGGGCTGGCGCACGAGGTGCGGACGAGGCTGAACGGCGACGTCGTGCACTTCAACGTCAACCGCCACCTCAACATGACGAACGTGTGCACCGCCTCCTGCGCCTACTGCTCCTTCCAGCGCAAGCCGGGGGAGAAGGACGCGTACACGATGCGCATCGAGGAGGCGGTGAAGCTCGCCAAGGAGATGGAGCCGGAGAACCTGACCGAGCTGCACATCGTCAACGGGCTGCACCCCAATCTGCCGTGGCGTTACTACCCGCGTTCGCTGCGGGAGTTGAAGGCCGCGCTGCCGGACGTCTCGCTCAAGGCGTTCACCGCCACCGAGATCCACCACTTCGAGACCATCTCCGGGCTGTCCGCCTCCGAGATCCTCGACGAGCTGATCGACGCGGGGCTGGAGTCGCTGACCGGCGGCGGCGCGGAGATCTTCGACTGGGAGGTGCGGCAGCACATCGTCGACCACCGGACCCACTGGGAGGACTGGTCGAGGATCCACCGGCTGGCGCACGAGAAGGGGCTCAAGACCCCGTGCACCATGCTGTACGGGCACATCGAGGAGCCCCGCCACCGCGTGGACCACGTGCTGCGGCTGCGTGAACTCCAGGACGAGACCGGGGGTTTCCAGGTCTTCATCCCGCTGCGCTACCAGCACGACTTCGTGGACATGAAGGACGGCAAGGTACGCAACCGGCTCCAGGCGCGGACGCAGATGGCGACGGGGGCGGAGGCGCTGAAGACGTTCGCGGTGTCGCGGTTGCTGTTCGACAACGTGCCGCATGTCAAGGTGTTCTGGGTGATGCACGGGGTGCAGACGGCGCAACTCGCGCTGCAGCACGGGGCGGACGACATGGACGGGTCGGTCGTCGAGTACAAGATCACGCATGACGCGGACGGCTTCGGTACGCCGGAGAAGCTGACGCGTGAGGATCTGCTGGACCTGATCCGGGATGCCGGGTTCCGGCCGGTGGAGCGGAACACGCGGTACGAGGTCATCCGGGAGTACGACGGCCCCGACCCGGCACGCCGGGAGTCCCCGCAGCCGATGCGCGTGTAAAGGGGGGGCCGCCCCCCTTCATCCCCCGGGACCGGGGGATGCATCTGCTGGGCCGGGAGGCGACCCCGGAGACGCTGCTGTCCACCACGGACCAGCCGCTGCACCCGCTGGACGAGCAGGCGGTCACGGAGGTC
>NZ_JBFAWL010000032.1:0-47305 GCF_040680275.1 Streptomyces sp. NPDC052079 | reverse complement strand
GCCACCGAGCACAAGATCGGTTACCAACCCTCACAACAATTGCCCACCACCCAAAACCCGGCAACACCCCGCGTCATGCAAAAGCACAATCCCGTGATGCGCACAATAAATAGCCACCCATCACCGTCGGCTGAGTTTTCCGTTTGGATCGCGTGCGGCCGCAGGGCGGGGGAAAGCAGCTTGTCGGATGCCGGCAGCCAGCGCTCCTGCGATGAGCCTTGTTCAGCGTTGGTGTGGGGTGGTTCGCCGCCGGGTGACCGTTTAAGCCCGGTGGTGACCTGGGGCCGGCGCCCTGTTGGGCGCGGTCGGGCCAGGCGGGGACGCCCTGTTGCTCCCGGCCGGCTCGCGTCGCGCGCGAGGGTGTGGTGACGGCGCAGGTGGACCAGGCCGACGAGGGCATGCTGGTGCGGCGGGAGCTTGCAGCGCCGCACCACCCTCACTGGCGACGCCGATGAGCATTGTGACCCACTTGACCAGCGCATGCGGCAGGTCGAGTGCGGCAAACCAGGGGACCAGCCAGGCTCCTGGGCCAACAGACTGAGGCTTCGAACCCCTCACCCATCGGCGTGGGAGCCCTGTGCGTTGCGGGCACCGCGGTCATCACCCGGTCGGTGGCCACGCTGAAAACGCTCAGTGTTTGCAGCAGTCCGCTCGTGGCGGCACGGCAGCCGTCCGTCAGCGGTTCGGTGCCGTTCGTTCGCAGTCGGTTGTCAGGTAGGCGAGGACGAATAAGCTGTGAAAAGAAAAAGGTGAGTCCAGGCCGACTGTAACCGATGGTCGCCCTGACTAAACCCTCGACAGGCAACGGTGCTTGTTGTTGTACGGCCACTGTCGATGGTCGAACTTGAGGAGGACGCCATGAGGTGGGAAACGCCTGTTTTTTCGGTAGTCGATGCGTACTCTGAAGCTGGCGAACGCCTGCGCCGGCGTTAACGGATTGTTTTTCGCGCTGTGTTTATTCATTGCCTCGGGGCGGCGGCAGGCGGAGGTTATCCGCAGTGGAATTGCGCTTGCGCGGGGTGCCGAAAGGCCCGTGTCAAGCCTGAAGTCGCGACGACACACGCAGGGATTGCGGTTTCCGGAGACGGCGAGCGGTGGCTTCTGTTGAATGCCACCCCGGACGTCCATCATCAGATAGCGGCGGATCCCTCTTTGCATCCGGGTCCCGGTATTCGGACGACGCCGGTTGCCGGTGTGCTACTGACGGACGCAGAGTTCGATCACACGATCGGCTTGCTGATGCTGCGTGAGGAGTCGTCGCTGACGGTGTACGGGACGGACCCCGTGCTGGAGGCGCTGACCCGGCGGTTCCCGGTTCGGGAGTTGCTGAGCGACTACGCGGATCTCTCATGGTCTCCGGTTGACATCGGCAAGCCGGTTGACCTGGACGATCGGTTGCGCGCGACTGCCTTCCTGACCGGATCCAAGCCGCCTCGCTACGTAGGAGGTTCAGGGCTTCGCGGGTCGGAGTGGGAGGTGGGCTTCCGCTTGGAGGACAAGGTGACGGGCGGGACCCTGGTGTACGCGCCGACGCTGCCCCGGTGGGACGAGAAGTTCACCGAGCAGGTTGCGTCGGCTGACTGCGTCTTCTTGGACGGCACGTTCTGGACGGACGACGAAATGTCCTGCCAAGGGGCAGGAAGTCGCACCGGACGCTCCATGGGGCACATGCCCATCAGTGGCGACGACGGTTCTGCCCGCGCTCTGGCTGCGCTTCCTGCGAAACGGAAGATCTACACCCACATCAACAACACGAACCCTATCCTCGACGAAGATTCCAAGGAGCGGCGCTGGCTGACGGGCTTGGGTATCGAGGTTGGTCGAGCCGGCTTGGAGGTGGAAATATGAACGCTTGGTCTGCTGAGGAATTCGAAGCGCAACTGCGGTCGATCGGAGAAAAGCGGTACCACCATCTGCACCCGTTCAACGAGCGAATGCACGCGGGCTTGCTGACCGAGGAGGAGTTCCGAGGTTGGGTGCGGAATCGCTTCTATTATCAGGTGAACCTGCCGGTGAAGGACGCTTTCATCCTGACCAAGCTTCCCGGTCGGGAGGACAGGCGCCAGTGGATTCAGCGCATCATCGATCATGACGGGCGAACGGGAGACGAAGGCGGTATCGAAAAGTGGGTCCGCCTCGGTGAAGCTGTCGGATTGACCCGTCGAGAATTGTTCGACGGCGACTCGGTGCTGCCCGGAGTGCGGTTCGCCGTGGACGCCTACGTGGATTTTTGTCACCGGAAGCCGTGGCTGGAGGCCGTGGCGTCGGCCCTGACCGAACTGTTCGCGCCAGATCTGCTCAGCCGTAGGATTGCCGACGTCCAGCAGCACTACCCATGGATCGCAACGGAAGGTTTGGAGTACTTCCGTGCGCGACTGACCCAGCAGCCCAAAGACATTGCGCATCTGCTCGACCTGGTGATCAACCACGCGAAGTCCAGGGAGCAGCAGGACGCCTGCGTACGAGCGCTGGAGTTCAAGTGTGATGTCCTCTGGAGCCTGCTTGACTCCGTGCAACTCGCGTACAGCAAGAAGCCGTGATGGACGAATCCGATCTGACGGCCATTCCTCGGTTGGCGACCAAGGCGATGCTCAGACACGACAGCGTCCGAGACGTGGAGTTGCTGTTGTTGCCGGAGAGGGTCGTGCTCCTGAACAAGTCTGGGGCAGCGATCTTGGGATTGTGCGACGGCAGCCGAACTGTGCGGCAGGTGGTCACTCAGCTTGAGCAAGATTTCGAGGTTGCCGATCTCACGAACGACGTAATGACATTCCTTCATGATGCGCGTGAGCGGGGCTGGGTGGTGGTCACATGAACGGTATGCCGCATCCGTACGCCCTGCTGGCCGAAGTCACGCACCAGTGTCCGTTGCACTGCGTCTACTGCTCGAACCCGTTGGCGTTGCTCGATCGGCAGGATGAGCTCGCGACCGAAGACTGGTTGCGGGTGATCCGCGATGCAGCCGGCCTCGGGGTCGTACAGGTGCACTTTTCAGGCGGTGAACCGCTCGTTCGCGGCGATCTGGAGACGCTGGTCGCCGAGTGTCGTCGCCTCGGCCTGTACACGAACTTGATCACCAGCGGCCTCGGGCTTACGGAGAGTCGTGCGAGGTCGCTCGTTTCGGCGGGGCTCAACAGCGCCCAGCTGAGCATTCAGGGCGACGCCGCTGAGTCGACGAACTTGGTGGCAGCGAGCAAGCGATTCGACAAAAAGGAGGAAGCTGCGCGCATCATCCGCGAGGCCGGACTGCCGTTGAACATGAATGTGGTTCTGCACCGGATGAACCTGCCTCGTCTGGACGCGATCATCGACGTCTGTGTGTCGTGGGGCGCCGAGCGACTGGAGCTCGCCAACACCCAGTATTACGGCTGGGCTCTTCGCAACCGCGACCTGCTGCTGCCGACCAAGGCGCAGCTGGAGGAGGCTGTGGGCGTCTACAAACGCCGGAAGGCCGAGCTGGGGGAGCACATGGAACTCCTCTGGATCCTCCCTGACTACTACGAGCCCTATCCGAAGCCGTGCATGGGCGGATGGGCGCAGACGGCACTGACCGTGGCACCCGACGGCACCGTGTATCCGTGTCCGGTGGCTGCGGAGATCACGACGATGAACTTCTCCTCGGTTCGCGACCACGACCTCGCGTGGATCTGGTCGAAGTCCGAGGCGTTCGAGGCATTCCGGGGAACTGAGTGGATGGCTGATCCGTGCCGTAGCTGTCCTCGCAAGGAGATGGATTTCGGCGGATGTCGGTGCCAGGCCTTCGCCTTGACCGGCGATCCGGCGCGCACCGATCCGGTTTGCATGCACTCACCCGACCACCACTTGGTGCAGGACGCTCTCGTTCGCGCCAATCAGGCGGATGTCGCGGCAGACGGCGAAACGATCCGCGAGGAGCTCGTCTACCGCCGCCCGCACGGGGCGGCGCGCGGTAACTGACGTATGCCAGGCGAAGGTCGTGTCGTGTCCAGAAACGTGCTGACGAAGGGAGAGGCGGCAGCGCGTTCGGCCGAGATCTCCGACGTGCACTACGCGGTGGAACTCGACCTGACCGTGGGTGACCGGAAGTTCGCGACGAGTACTGTGGCTCGCTTCCAGGCCTGTTCGGGGGATGCGTTCATCTTTCTCGACTTCGCGGGGGAGGTCGAATCGGTCGAGTGCAATGGCCGTGCGCTCGGGCCGGACGCGCACGACGGGACGCGTGTCCGGCTCGACGTGCGACCTGGTGAAAACACGGTTCGAGTGGTCGGTTCTGCTTCATATTCGCGAACGGGTGAGGGGCTGCACCGTTTCCGCGACCCGCTTGACGGACAGGTCTACGTACACACCAAATTCGAACCCTTCGCGGCGCACACGGTGTACGCCTGTTTCGACCAGCCCGATCTGAAGGCAACGGTCGACCTGACCGTCACCGCTGACACTCACTGGGTCGTGGTTGCCAACACCGACCACGAGGAGCCGCTGTCGCCCACAGGCGAGGAGCGTTCGACGTGGCGCTTCGGACGCACGCCACCGCTGCCGCCGTATCTGGTGGCCTTCGCCGCCGGCCCGTTCCGGCGACTGCGTTCCAGTCACAGCGGAGTGCCGCTGGCGCTGTACGCGCGGAACTCGCTCTTCGAGGAGCTCGCCGGCGAAGCGCCCGAACTGTTCGACGTGATCGGCCGTGGCCTCGACTACTACAGCGAGTTGTTTGACCTTCCGTACCCGTTCACCAAGTATGACCACGTCTTCGCGCCCGAGTACGCGTTCGGAGGAATGGAACATCCGGGCTGTGTGACGCTCAACGAGGGACTCCTGTTCCGGCATCGTGTCACTGAGGACGCGCGGCGAAGACGAGCCGACGTCTTGCTGCACGAGATGGCGCACATGTGGTTCGGCGACTACGTGACGATGCGCTGGTGGGACGATCTGTGGCTGAATGAGGCCTTCGCGACGATGATGGCGGTCGTCGCACAGGCTGAAGCGACGCGGTACGGGGAAGGCTGGACCGCCTTTGCACACCACGCCCTGCCAATAGCTCGACATGCCGACCAGTTGCCCACCAGCCACGCGATCCGGGTGGAAACCGCCGACACCGATGCTGCGCGGTCGAATCTCGGCCCGATCGTCTACCTGAGAGGCGCAGCGGTGCTGCATGACCTCGCGGAGCGCTTGGGTTGGGAATCTTTCGTCGCCGGTGTGCGGACGTATCTGCGGACGCATGCGTGGGGAAACGCCGGCCTCGATGACTTTGTGGCGGCGCTGCGGCAGGTGTCGAACGAAGATGTGGACCGGTGGGTGGACGAATGGCTGCTGCGCCGCGGTGTCAACACGGTGGAGGTGGTCCGCCATGCGGGTGGCGATCGGGTAGTGCAGTGTCCCGATCCCGACGTTCCGCCGCGTCACCTGAATCTGCGGATCGCTACGTTCGACGACCACGATGCCAAGTTGGTGCTGCGGCAACGCACGCATGTGTCGCTCAGTCCCGGTAGGCGCGAAGGCGAACTCGCCGTCTTCGACGCGAGCCCGGACCTGCTGGTGCCCAATGACGATGCGGTGAGTCATGTCAAGGTCAGGCTGGACCCACGATCTCGACGGACGGCCTTGTGCAGCCTGTCCGCACTGGATGATCGACGAGCGCGAGCAGTCGTCTGGGGAGCGTTGTGGGACGACGTGCTCGACGCACACTTGCCCGCGCGGAGTTACGCAGCCGCGGTTCTCACGCATGGAGTGCTGGAGAGCGATGTCGGCGTCCTCCAAGTGCTCTTGGAGCGGGCGGTGCAGGCGGTGCGGGTCTACGGGGACCCGTTCAGCAGTTGCCGAATGCTCGAGGTCTTGGCGCGCCAAGTACGTGAGCAGTTGGACGGCGCCGCTGCGGGTACCGATCACCAGCTGGTCCTTGCCCGCATCCTCGTGGGTGTCCTCCAGGCCGACGGCCACGCTCTGCTGAGCGAAATAGTGTGTGGGCGGTCCCCCTGGGCAGGACTAGAGGTGGACCGAGATCTGCGGTGGCGGGGATTGCTCCGCCTCGCGTCGACTGGAGGCGACATCGACGGGCTCTTGGACGTCGCGACGGAAGCCGACCCGGGGGACAGCGGCCGCCGGAACGCCTTGTTGGTGGAGGCCGCACGCCCCACCCGTGCCGCCAAAGAAGAAGCGTGGACCCGGTTGTTCAGCGATGGATTTTCGCTTGCGGAACGGAAAGCCATCATGGCGGGGCTGCGGCAACCGGGACAGGAGGCGTTGCTCACTCCGTACGCGGACCGCTACTTGCGGGCCTTGCAGAGCATGGCAGGAACCGCCGAGCCCGAGTTCGTGTTGGCGTTCGCTCGCGCGCTCTATCCTCATTTCACCTACGTTGAGCAAAGCGTGCTGGCGGGTACGGATGACCTGCTGGACAACAAGCTGCTCTCCGCAAACGTGCTGAAGGCCGTCAGAGAGGAGCGAACCGAGCTTCTCATCATGCAGGCAGCACGAGCGTGCGACGCGGCGCACAGAACGGGCTAGGTGTGTTGTGCCGGGACGTTGGTGACACGCGTGCTGGTTGCTTGAACGGGTGAGGGCATTCTGGGTTCGGTGTGGATTGCGACATCTACAACCGGCGTCCAGGAGGCCCTCGTGTGCCGTCGCAATGCCCCGCTGACTCCGACCGGCCGACTACGTCTGGCCCGGTGTGTCGTGGACGACGGCTGGCCGCTGCGCCGGGCAGCGGAACGCTTCCAAGTCAGCCGCACGACACCGGCCCGCTGGGCGGACCGTTACCGGCAGCTGTGCACCGAGGGCATGCATGACCGTTTCAGCCGTCCGCACCACCAGCCGCGCCGCACCCCGGCCGCCGTGGAGCCACGGGTCGTACACCTGCGGCGCGAGCACCGCATCGGACCTGTGCGGTTGGCGGCCGGTGTCGGTATCGCATCCTCCACCGCCTACCGCATCCTGCGCCGCCAAGGCCTGCTTGCGCTTGCCGTGCTGAACCGGCCCACCGGCGACCCCGTCGACGCTACGAACGCGCCCGTCCCGGCGAGCTGGTCCACATCGGCGTCAAAAAGCTGGCCGCATCCCCGACGGCGGCGGCCACAAGGTCCTCGGCCGCCAGGCGGGTCGCGCCAACCGGAAGCGGTCCATGGCCGGCTACGTCTACCTTCCTTCCTCACCCGCGCCACGGCCTGGTTCGCCGACCAGGGCATCAGCCCTCACTGGACCCGGCCCTGGCGGCCGCAGACCAACGGCAAGGTCGAGCGTTTCCACCGCACCCTGCTCGAGGACGGGCCTACCAGCGGCCCTACACCTCCAAGACCGAACGGCAGGCAGCGGTTCCTGACCGGCTGGACCGGTACAACCACCACCGGCCCCACACCGGCATCGACAGCCAGAGCCCAGCCGGCCGCGTCACCAACCTGTCCGGACAACACACCGAGGGCGGGCTGCCACCGGCAGGCGACGCCGAGCTTACGAACAGCAACGACACCGCTACGTCACGGTGTCGCCCCCTGTTCTACTCGCCGGGCCCCTGCCCGGACGGGCCCACCGGCCAACCCGCGTGCCTGTCAGGCGTGGCCTCGCCGCCGCCTCACCCTGCTACAGGAAGCTGGCGACTCGCCACGTGAGACATCTTCGTATTGGGTCTCGCACGGACGGGCCCGTCCCCCCGACACGGGAGGGGCTCAGTCAGGAGCCCTTGGCGAGCAGCTCCCTCAGGTGGGGCGCCTCGGCGGCGAGTGTGGTCGTGTCGCCATGACCCGTATGGACGACGGTCTCCCCCGGCAACGGCATCAGCCGGTCCTGGATGGAGGCCAGGATGGTGTCGTAGTCGCTGTAGGAGCGGCCCGTGGCTCCGGGGCCGCCCTGGAAGAGGGTGTCGCCGGAGAAGAGGGCACGCAGCGCCGGCGCATACAGGCAGATGGCGCCGGGTGCGTGGCCCGGGGTGTGGATGACCGTGAGAGCGGTGCCGGCCACCTCCAAGACGTCGCCGTCGGCCAGGGGGCGATCGGCGGGGCGGTCGGGGTGGGTCATGCGCCACAGCACCTCGTCCTGGGGATGGAGGTGGACCGGGGCGCCGGTGAGGTCGGCGAGGGCGGGGGCGGCGTTGACGTGGTCGTTATGGCCGTGGGTGGCGACGATGGCGGTCACCCGACGGTCGCCGATGGCCTTCTGGACGGCCTGGGCGTCGTGGGCCGGGTCGATGACCAGGACCTCGTCGTCGTCGCCGATGATCCAGACGTTGTTGTCGACGTCCCAGGATCCGCCGTCGAGGCTGAAGGTGCCGGAGGTGACGAGGCGTTCGATGCCTGCGGTCATCACAGCACCACCACCGAGCGCAGCACGTCGCCGTCGTGCATCTTCTCGAACGCCTTCTCCACCTCGTCCAACTTGATGGTCTCGGTGACGAAGGCGTCCAGGTCGAGCCGGCCCTGCTGGTAGAGGTCGACGAGCATGGGGAAGTCGCGGGAGGGCAGGCAGTCGCCGTACCAGGAGGACTTCAGCGCGCCCCCGCGTCCGAAGACGTCCAGCAGCGGCAGTTCCAGCTTCATCTCCGGGGTGGGCACGCCGACGAGGACGACGGTGCCGGCCAGGTCGCGGGCGTAGAAGGCCTGCTCGTAGGTCTGCGGGTGGCCGACGGCGTCGATGACGACGTCGGCGCCGAAGCCGCCGGTCAGCTCCCTGATGGCCTCGACTGGGTCGGTCTGGCGGGAGTTGACGGTGTGGGTGGCGCCGAAGTCCTTGGCCCAGTTCAGCTTTCTCTCCTCCACGTCGACAGCGATGATCTTCGCGGCGCCGGCGAGGCGGGCGCCGGCGATGGCCGCGTTGCCGACACCGCCGCAACCGATGACGGCAACGGAGTCGCCGCGGCCGACGTTGCCGGTGTTGATCGACGCTCCGAGGCCGGCCATCACGCCGCAGCCGAGCAGGCCGGCGGCCGTCGGCGCGGCGCTCGGATCTACCTTGGTGCACTGGCCGGCGGCGACCAGGGTCTTCTCCACGAAGGCGCCGATGCCCAGGGCCGGCTCCAGCTCGGTGCCGTCCTCAAGGGTCATCTTCTGTGTCGCGTTCTGGGTGCTGAAGCAGTACTGCGGGCGTCCGCGCTTGCAGGCGCGGCACTGGCCGCACACGGCGCGCCAGTTGAGGATGACGTAGTCGCCGGGAGCCACCTCGTCGACGCCCTCGCCGACGGCCTCCACGACCCCGGCCGCCTCGTGGCCCAGCAGGAAGGGGAAGGCGTCGTTGATTCCGCCCTCCCGATAGTGCAGGTCGGTGTGGCATACCCCGCAAGCCTGGACCTTCACCAGCGCCTCACCGGGACCGGGGTCGGGGACCAGGATCGTCTCCAGCGACACCGGCGCCTTCTTGCTCCGGGCGACGACGCCGCGCACCTCGTGAGTCATGTCGAAGTTCCCTCTTTCGCGTGTTATGTCGGTACGGTCAGCGGAGGACGACCGTACCGTTGCCTTGCGCAGTACCCGGTGTCCCACGTGCCACTGCACGGCGTGGGCCAATGCCACACACTCCACGTCACGGCCGGCGGGCGACCATCTCCTCAAAACCGAGGGCGTGGTCCATCCGGACCACCTCCTGCACGGTGATGGGCCCTTCGTCGAGATCCGCGGTGACATAGTGCGTCGTGGCGCCGATAGGTTCCCGAAGGCCTGCAGGCATGAGGTGAGGGTGCCCAAGGTCCCTTTGTGGCGACGCACTTGACTACCCTCGTAACCGCACTGTACTCGCAGTACTGGGCGCGGACGTGCCTTGCTGCAGAAGCCGAGCAAAACCCGCGTGACGGCCGGGCACGGCAACTCCGGGTGACTCAGTCGCGGTGGAGGGTGACCGGCGGTGTGGCTTCCACCGCACCGGCGTGCGCTGGACGCCCTGGTCCACCTGCGCCGTCACGACACCCCCCCCGCGCGACGCGGGCCGGCCGGGCAGCACCCGTGGCCCGACCGGCCCGCGGCCCGGATCATTTGGATCTGCGGGCAACAGGGCGTCCCCGCCTGGCCCGACCGCGCCCAACAGGGCGCCGGCCCCAGGTCACCACCGGGCTCAAACGGCCACCCGCGGCGAACCACCCCACACCACGCAACCGTCAACCGCGCACTGGCCCAGGACCGAGCGCCCCGTCGAACGCGGCACGGCACGGCCGGAGTCCGCCCCGATCAGCCCGACCGCACAACCGTCATCATCAAGGCCGTCCCCACCCTGCGGAGGCACAACGCTGAACAAGGGCTTATGGCCCGCAGGTAACCATGTGGACACCGTTCATACGCGCTCGGCGCGCGTTCGTGGCCAAGAGATTGACCACTCATTCAGGTCCGTTGCAGGCTTCTTACGCACCGTCTCAGGTGCAGCCGACAACTGTGAGCTCGAGACAGGGAAGGCGTAGCAAGCGGATTTATGCGCTTGGTGTGACCAGTTGTGCTGCTGCAGCAATGCGGCACAGCTGTACTCAACCGGTGGACCGACAGTCTCGTCTGGCGTTTCTTTGCGGGACTTGAAAGCGTCGCAGGACGCCTGATTTCGGCACGCTTCGCATGCCGCGCATGCTGACGAACAGGTCAGTCTGGAGCGAGAGGTGAAAACATGGTGCTTCCATCAAAGATGCCTCAGCTCGCCGACCTCGATTTGCTGCTGTCGGTCGAGAGCTATGGCAGCGTAGGAAAGGCCGCTCAAGCGCATAACCTTTCACAGCCAGCCGCCAGTATTCGGATCAGAGCGATGGAACGTCGCCTTGGTCTTCGGCTGCTGGACCGCTCTCCTGCCGGTTCGAAGCTCACCGAGGAAGGAGAAATACTGGCCAAGTACGCCCGTAATCTGATGCATGCAGCACGAGAACTGCTGGAATTTGGACCCGGGTCCCAGTCCTCCAATGTGAAACGTCTACGGATTGCGGCCAGCCCGGCTGTCTCGGAGCACTTGATCCCTGAATGGTTGAACCGTTCCGGGTTCTCGTTCGGCGAGGCACGTGTCGAGGTGCAGACCGGCAGTGTCGACACGCTCCACCAACTGATCCTTGCGAGCCATGTCGACCTCGCGTTCATTGACGGCTGGTGTCAGGCCGGAAGCCAAGTGCAGAAGAGTTATCGCGAAGACCTGGTCACCCGGTACATATGCGACGACAAGCTGGCCGTGGTGGTCGGCTCAAGGCACCCGTGGGCCATGAGGCCCAGTCCCCTGTCGGTGCAGGAGTTGGCAGACGCTCAACTCGTCCTGCGCGAGCGCGGCTCAGGACTCCGGGAGTTCACGGACGAGCTACTGGGAGCTGCACGCGCCCCGCGAAATTACATTGAGCTTCCCTCTAACGCTGCGATCAAGCAAGCAGTTGCTACAAGCCAGCGGGTGACAGTGCTGAATATTTCCACCGTGAGGTCCGAACTCGCGGAAGGTCGGCTGCATCAGGTGGCCGTTGACCAAGAGATGCCGGCAAAACCCATTTATGCGGCTTGGAGTGAACGCCGGGGTCTCCCGGAGTATGCGCGAGAACTTGTGGAGACTGCAGCGTCGAAGGGTAGTCCGATGCGAGTCGTCAAGACTGGACAGAAAGTCCAGGGTACTCAACTCGCGGAGGCGAGCATCACCACAGCGATCTAGCATCACGGTCTATTCCCACCGAGTCGATGACCGGATTGTCGAACCAATCACGAACATGCCACACCGTTCGGTGCCGAGCACAGGAGGATTAACGACAGATGTCAGCTCTGAATGAAATTGCGCGTACACTTGTCTCTAACAGGCGCGGAATCCTTGCTGCCGATGAGAGTATCGGGACGATGTCCTCCAGGCTGGAGAAGGTGGGGGTCGAGGCAACGGAGGAAAATCGTCGGGTGTACCGTGAGCTGATTGTTACGACCCCTCGGCTCTCGGAATCGATCAGTGGCATTATTCTCGCGGACGAGACGTTCCGTCAGAAAGTGTCCAACGGGCGCACGTTTCCGGAGTTCCTCGCCGATCTCGGGATTCTCACCGGAATCAAGGTCGACACCGGAGCAAAGCCGCTGGCGGGAGCCCCGAACGAGACGATCACCGAAGGTCTCGACGGGCTGCGCGAGCGAGTGAAGGATTATGTGCGCCTCGGCGCGACGTTCGCCAAGTGGCGCGCGGTGATCAAGATCGGTGACAATCTACCGTCGGACCGTGCAGTGCGAGCGAACGTGCACGCCCTGGCGCGGTATGCCGGCCTCTGCCAGGAAGGAGGCCTGGTGCCCATCGTGGAGCCCGAGGTGCTGATGGACGGTGCCCACTCGCTGGCGCAGTGCCAGAAGGTGACGACTGCCGTGCTGGAGTCGCTGTTCGACGAGCTCAACCTGATGCAGGTGCAACTGGACGGCATCGTCCTCAAGCCCAACATGGTGGTTGCTGGGACCGACAGCTCGGAGCAGCCCTCGGTGACAGACGTCGCCCGGGCCACGGTGGACGCCCTGCGGGAGACTGTGCCGGCGTCCGTACCGGGCATCGCCTTCCTTTCCGGTGGACAGAGTCCGGAAGTAGCGACGAAGCACCTCGGGGCGATGCAGGATCTCAGTCCGCTTCCCTGGGAGCTCACCTACTCGTTCGGAAGGGCACTGGTCGGGCCGGCTCTGGAGACATGGCGGGGCGACAACGCCAACTGGGATGCCGCCCAGAAGGCGCTCTCCGAGCGAGCCATCGCGAACGCCGCCGCCCGCTGACGGGTCAGCCGGCCCGATGCTGCCGGCTCCGTTCTTCGAGCCGGCATCCCATCGATGCCTGTTGCTGCACTTCGCCGGCGGCCTGTCTCGATGAAGAGGGCGACCGGATCGGCCACGTGAGTCGCCGGTCCGGCCTCCCGCAGCTTGATGTCCATGGTCGTCGTGGCCGAGTACGTTGCAGACCCTTCGTACAGTCTCCTGCCGGAATGGATGCCGATGAGAACTCAGGAATGTGGCGCAGTGTCATCCGCCGGCACCGGGGGACCCGATCACACTCTTGCTCTCGAACTCGTACGTGTCACCGAGGCCGCCGCGATCGCGGCCGACAGGTGGGTCGGACGCGGCGCCAAGAACAGCGGCAAGGTCGCTGCCATCGATGCGATGCACAAGCTCATCATGCCGGTGCCGATGCGCGGCGTTGTGGTGATTGGTGAGGGCGAGAAGAGAGATACGCCTGTCCTGTTCAAGGGGGAGTGCGTCGGCGATGGGGACGGGCCGGCATGCGACATCGGCATCAGCGCAGGCGACGGCACCCTTTCGATGGCCGCGGTAGCCGAGCGCGGTGCAATGTACGACCCGTCGCCCGTTCTCCACATGGAGAAGCTGGCCGTCGGCCCCGACTACGTCGACGTCGTCGACATCAGCCGTCCGGTCGTGGAGAACCTGCGAGCGGTTGCCACGGTCAAGGGCGTTCGAGTGTCGGATGTCATCGTTGCCGTTCTCAACCGGCCCCGGCATCAGGAACTCGTGCGCGAAATCCGCGAGGCAGGTGCGCGGGTCCACTTGATAGAGGGAGGCGACGTCGCGGGCGCGATTGCCGCGGCGTGTCCCGAGAGCCCCGTGGACATGCTGTTGGGCACAGGGGGAGCAGCGGAGGGAGTCATCGCCGCGGCTGCCCTGTTCTGCATGGGTGGGTCGTTGCAGGCCCGGCTACGACCCCAAGGCTTCGAGCAAGGCGAAAAGAAGCCCGAAGCCGGCCACGACGCCGACAACGTTCTCTGCACCGGCGACCTGGTGCGCGGAGAGAACGTCTTGTTCTGCGCCACCGGAGTGACCGGCAGCGAACTGCTCAGCGGTGTACAGCACCACTCGGGCCGCACTACTACACAGTCCCTTGTGATGTGTTCGAGTCCGCACACAATGCGGTTTGTCAAGTCCGAACACCGGCACGCCAGGTGACGCGACCACCTCGGATGGATTCGGGTGAGTAGAAAATGGCTGGCTTCCTGCACTTCGTCCCCGGAAGCCGAGTAGCTGCCACCCCGACGATGGCGAGGCCGACGAAGAGGAGTACCGATTCGAATGATGGGTGAGATCACCACGACGTCCGTCCGGGCCGAACCCGTCATCACGGGCTACCGCGGACTGATCTGTGATCTCGACGGTGTGGTTTACCGCGGCGCAACCGCTGTTCCTCATGCGGTGGAGACCTTGAACCGGGCCACGGCGCACGGCGTACCGGTCGTGTTCGCCACCAACAATGCATCCCGCTCTCCCCGGAGCGTGGGCGACCACCTCCGCGGGCTGGGCCTCGTACAGCAGGGCTGGTCGGTGGTCACTAGTTCCCAGGCGGCCGCGGCACACCTGGCGGAGCGTCTGGCTCAAGGAGCGCCGGTGTGTGCGGTGGGAGGGCCGGGTGTCGCTGAGGCACTCACCGAAGCCGGGTTGACCCCGGTCCGCGTCGCGGATCTGGGCGACACACCGGTCGAGGCAGTCGTTCAGGGACTGGGAACCGACGTCTCCTGGAGCGAGCTCGCGGCCGTGGGCTACCTCGTCGAAGCCGGAACCATCTGGGTAGCAACTAACGTCGACCTCACGTTGCCCACGCCGTACGGGCAAGCGCCTGGCAACGGTGCGCTGGTCGCGCTGGTGCAGACGGCAACCAGCGCATCACCGCACGTGGTCGGCAAGCCGCAGTCAGCCTTGTTCGACCTGGCACGTTCCCGGCTCGGCACCGCTCAGTCGGAGACCCTTGTGTGCGGGGACAGGCTGGACACCGACATCAAGGGCGCCAACTCGGCCGGCCTCGACTCGCTCTTCGTCCTGAGCGGGGCCTCCCGCCTGCGGGACCTGGCATTCGCTGAGCGGCCTTCGCGTCCAACGTATGTCGCCGCCGACCTGAGCGGACTGCTCGCGCCCGGACTGCCACTGCACACCACCTCACCCGACCACCTCGTCGAACTCGGGCCGGACGCCGTACCACGTGTGCCGAGTGTCGGCGACAACGGCACACGGTTGCAATCCGTTGTCACCATGGTGTGGGCCGCTCGCGACGACGGTCGTGCGGTCTCCGACCATGCCGACCTGTGGGCAACGATCGAACGACAGCTCGGACTTGTCCAGCCGAAACAAGCCACGCAATAGACGAGCCGATCAGTAGCCGGACATTGAGGCTTGCCGTGCCTCCCGTGAGCCTGAATCAGGACCCCGACACCCCCAGTTCTCCCGACCTGCTTCCCACGTCAATCCACCGAACACCCACCGATCCGCGAAATTAGGAGCACTGCCAGCGTGCGCATCTACCTTGGCTCTGATCATGCCGGATTCGAACTCAAGAACCACCTTGTCAGTAGGCTTTCCGACCTCGGCTACGAGGTGACCGACGTCGGTCCCACCGTCTACGACGCGGACGACGACTACCCACCGTTCTGCGTCGAGGCGGCGCGGCGCGTTGTGGCAGACATGGGCAGCCTCGGTCTCGTCATCGGCGGCTCCGGCAACGGGGAACAGATCGCCGCGAACAAGGTCCCCGGCGCCCGCGCCGCGCTCATTTGGAGCGTGGACACCGCCAGACTGGCCCGCCAGCACAACAACGCACTACTGGCAGGTATCGGCGCTCGAATGCACACGGTCGAGGAGGCCGAGCGCATCGTGGACGCCTTCCTCACCATCGAGTTCGAGGGCGGCCGTCACCAGCGCAGGATCGACCTGCTGTTGGACTACGAGCTCTCCGGTGAACCGCCCGCTCTGCCAGGAGAATGACCTCCCAGGCAATGGTGCATGGTGAACGCCGAGTTCGCCGAGCACGGCGCCGCGGCTTCCAAGGACGAAAGGGGTCGTGGGCTGCATCCCCACCTCCTGCCACACGATGTGACTGCTGCGGTCGTGCACGGCCACCGGTAGGCATCACAGGCGCGTGGGGGGACGGTTTTCGGCGGCTCACGGCCTGCACCGGCAGCAGTTCGAGGTAGTCGCTGCCGCTCAAGGGGAGGGTTACGTAGCCGGCCACGGCGATGAGAGCGGCCCACATCTGGTTCGGGGTGAGCGCCTTCCTGGGCAGGCAGGTCCTCGTGGAGGCGGTGGTGGTACGAGCCATTCGTCGAGCAGGTCCTGCAGTTGGGCGACGCTGAAGCAGGCCTCGGTTTCGGCGTCCGGCCCGCGGCGGGTGACGTCGGAGCCGGTGTGGCCGGGCAGGTGCTGGCACAGCAGCGCGTTGATGGTGCCGAAGGTGCGCGATCCCCCGCCCGGTCCCGGCTTGGGCGCAGGACGGCGGCGAGGATGGCGCGGGTGGCGACGTCGACGGCGATCGTGAGTTCGGGGCGGCCGGTGGTGCCGTCGTCGAAGACGGCCAGGACGTCCAGGCGGGGTGGTGCCGATCACAGCACCACGGTCGGAGTGAACGCCCGCCTGCCGGTGGGGGAGGGCAGCGTGCGGGCGGGGCGGTGGGGGTGTCCGGCGGGCCCGGCGAGTTGGTGGACGAGCCGGTGGAAGGTGGCCTGGGACGGTACGGGCACCGTGCCGCGCCCGTACCGGCGTCCGGGATCCGCGTGTCCAGGGGCTCCAAGCGCTTGATGGTGCCCTTGGAACGGCCGCGCCGGCGGCGCGGGGCCTCCTCGATCGCGGTGACGACGCGTTCGTCGGTGCGCCCGTGGGGCTGGCGCGGAGCGGGTCGCCGAGGCGCTCCGCCGCCTGTCCGGGGGGTGTTGCGCGGTGGCGGCGTACCGGGCCACAGCGGGATCTGGTGCTGGTAGAAGGCGTCGATGTCCCGGGCTGCCTCGGTGACGAGGTGTTCGGCCTGGCGTTTGCCCAGCACCTTCCCGCACCGCCTCTCGATCGACGCCTTGGCCTGGTCGTAGGAACCACGGACGGCTTCGGCGACCGCCGGCCGGCGCAGGCCGTGCGACCTGCGGGCAGGGACAGGGCCCGGTCGGCGGGGTGGACGCTGGGCAGCCCCTTTTGCCGCCAGGCGCGCACCGCTCGGCCGGCACGCTGTGGTGGAAGCCGGGATCGTCCAGGTCCATGGCCGGCGCGTATGTGGAATCGAGGCGGCAGCGGACCGCTTCCGCGTCGTGTCGGTCCGACGGAGTCAGGCTGAGCCGCCGGTCTTGGACGGAGCAGGAGCCCTGCGGTCGTAACGTGCGGCGTTGTCGCCGAGCTGTTGGGCGTGCTCGGGCCAGGCGTGGCCGAGCACGTCCTCGGTCATCAACGCGGCCTGGGCCTGCAGGAGTGTCTCCGGGTGTGAGAGTGGCGACCCGAGCAATTCTTCGATCCGCTTGAGCCGCAGGCCGACGGTGTTCGGGTGTACATACAGCGCGGCTGCCGTGCGGGCGGTGTTCAGCTCCTGCTCCAGGTAGGTCCGCAGCGTCTCGATCAGAGCGGCGTCCCGGCGGGAGTCGTATGCGCGCAAGGGTGCCAGGACTCGATCAGCGTAGCGGATGAGCTCGCCGGGGTCGTCGAGTTGGAGCAGCAGGCCGTATACGCCCAGCTCGGACAGGGTGACCGTCCGGTTCCGCCCTCCGCGCAGCTGCGCGAGTTCCAGGGCGCCACGGGCCACCCGGAAAGCCGCGGCGTAGTCGCGTAGTTCGGAGCAACTCGCCCCGACCGCGACGGATACGGTGGCATCGTTCAGCGTCCGGCTGATCGCCCGGCGGATCATGTGGCCGGCAGTCACCGGGTCGGCCTGCTGGTTCTTCGACGTGTCGTCGGGCCACAACACCACCACGGACTCACCCCAGTTGGTGACGAGCGGGCGCGGCCTGACACCGTCAGTCGCGCTGTGCACGATGCCGAGCAGCCGCCGTACGTCGGCCGGACCCGTACCAGCCGCGAGATTCGCCCCCGCCGTGCCTGCGGTGGCGGTGTCCGCCTTGATCACCAGCACCGCGTGGGGCCGGGAGAGGTCGTGGCCCAGCGTCTGGGCGCGCGAGCCGAGTGTCCCGGACGCGACGCCGGAGAGCAGATCACTCAGCAGGTCCCCCCTCAGCCTCCACTCCACCTCCAGCGCGGTGCGGCGGCGGAGCAGTTCGAGGGCGGCCACAGTGGCCCCGTGTTCCACCGCGCGGTGGCCGAGCGGCCCGAGGTCGATGAGCCGGCCCGGCAGCCAGATCCGCGCCACGAGCTCTCCGCCGAGCAGCACCGGCGCCACGATCCGTGGGCCGCCTTCCGGGTCGGGCAGCTCCGTGAGCCGTTCGGAGCCGGTCCCGTCCGCCTGCTCGACGTGCGGGACCTCCAGTCGGGTCCCGTCCTTCTCGGCGCTCCCGAGCGGGTGCCCAGCGGGGTCGGTGATCAGCACGGGGCGGGCGAGGAGTCCGGACAGGGCGGCGGCGACACCTTGCACACCGGCCGCGCGCAATGCAACGGACGTCAGATCCCGGTGGATCTGCTCGGCCTCCTGCAGCAGCCGGTGCTGTGCGGTCAGGGACTCGTTCAGCTCCTCGAGGTCGGCGATGGTGTCGCGTTCGCGGTCCCGGAGCCGGGCGGTCTCGATGGCGATCCCCGCCTGGTCGGCCAGCGTGATCAGCAGGTCCAGCTCGTCGGCGGCGAAGGTGTGGACCTGGGTCCGATAGCAGTTCAATGTACCGGCCGGTGTCCCGGCGACCCTGAGCGGTACGGACACCATGGACCGGTAGCCCTGCTCGCGCGCCACCTCTTCCCAAGGCCGGAACATCGGTTCCACCGTGATGTCCTCGATCGGCAGGGGTTTGCCGCTGTTGAACGCCCGGCTTGACGGCCCCTCTCCCAGCGGCCCGGGCCCGAGCCGGATCGGGTGGTCGGTGTTGACGCGAGCGACGTACTCGGGGGTGAGGCCGTACGAGCCCTCGATCACCAACGCGTCCCGCATGTCGTTGGCCAGCAGCACGGCGCAGAGCTCATAACCCATGAGGGTGCAGGCCTTTTCGGCCACCAGATCCAGGAGCACCGGCAGTGGTACGGGTTTGTTCACCGCGGTTGCGATCTCGGCGACGCCCGCAAGCCATCGCCGCACATCGTTCATGCCGTCATCGTTAGGGCTGCATATCGCTTCGCGCACGGCCCTCACTGTGCCGACACACAGCGAATCCGGCAAGGGGGGTGCCGGCACACATTGAGGGAGTGGGAGGCGCCCCGGAACAGTGGAGGCACACACTGTTACCGAATCGCCAAGGAGTGCCCGTGCCTCCACGTGTCGTCGTGATCGGTGGCTCTCTCGGCGGGCTCAATGCAGCACTCCACCTGCATCGGACGGGTGCCGACGTCGAGGTGTTCGAGCGCAACGGGCACGAACCGCGTGACGACGGCGCCAGCGTGCTGCTGCCTCCGTCGACCGAACGGCTGCTCGCCGAGTGCGGCACTTTCCACATCGGCGTGGCGCGAACGGTGCGCCATTTCAACGCCCAGGGCGTGCTCCTTCGTGAAGAGCCACGCGCCCACCGCTTCGCGTCCTGGGCCGCGCTGCACCGGGCGCTGCTGACGGCATTGGGCCGGGACCGGGTGCAGCGAAACCACGCTGTGGTCGGTCTCGAGCAGGACGGTCGATCCGCTGCGGCCCTCTTCCGCGGCGGGCGAATCGAGCGGGCTGACCTGGTGGTCTGCGCCGACGGCACCGGCTCGACGAGCCGGCGGCTGCTGCTTCCGCGATCCTTCCCGCGCTACGCCGGATATGTGGCCTGGCGTGGCCGAGTCCACGAGAGCTCTTTGTCGCCGTCCGCGGCCCGGGCCCTCGCCGGTGCGGTGAGCTTTCTCCAGCTGCCGGACAGCCATGTGAGGGTGAGCCCCGCACCAGGGCACCTGCTCGACTTCGTCTGGTACCGCGACCTCCCGGACGGCCGGGCGCTCACCGCGACGCTCACCGACCGCACCGGTACCCAGCGCTCACTGACGGTGCCGGCGGGCATGGTGCCCGACGCATCCGTGCAACGGATGCGGCAAGCGGCGGCGGAGATGATGCCGCCGCCCTTCGCCGAGCTGGTGTCACGGGCACCGGAGCCGTACGTCGAGCAGATCGTCGACGTCACGGTGCCCCGGATGGTCGTCGGGCGGATCTGCCTGATCGGCGACGCGGCCTTCACTTCCCGTCCTCCCGCGACGGCGGGCGCGGCGAAGGCGGTCGAGGACGGCTGGTCCCTCGCCGCGGCGGTCAGCCGTACGGGCACTGATGTGCCAGACGCTCTCGCGGAGTGGGAACCACCCCGGCTGGAGCAAGGGCGTCGGCTGGTCGCCGGAGCACGCGCCCTCGGCCGTTCCGCAGGACTGTGGGAGTCCACAGCAAAATGGCCTTTCATCGTGTAGCCACACATGTTCCGCCCGAGCCTCGAAGGCCAGTCTGTTCAAGGCCAGAACAGACCTGGAGGCAGATGATGAACGAATGCGGTCCGCTGCGAGTGGCGGTGGTCGGCGGGTCCATGGGCGGCCTGACTGCCGCCCTGGCCCTGCGAGAGCTCGGTTGCCAGGTGGATGTGTACGAGCGGTCGCCCGAGTTGCTCGACGGGCGCGGGGCGGGCGTGGTCCTGCAGCCCGACACCGTGCGCTGGTTCCAGGAGCACGGTGGAATCGCCGCGGTGGAGAAGGTCAGCACCGGATCGTCCACGCTGCGCTACCTCGGACGGGGCAACGAGGTCATTCATGACGAGCCCAGCGCATGGCGGTTCACCTCGTGGACGGCCACCTACCGGGCCCTCCTCGACGATTTCGGAACCGAGCGATACCACCTGCGTGAGCATGTGGCAGGGCTCGACCAGGACGCCGACCAGGTGACGCTGAGGTTCGTCAGCGGGCGGCGGGTCCACGCCGACCTGGTGGTGTTCGCGGACGGCATCTCCTCGACCGGTCGGCGGCGGCTGCTGCCGGAGGTCCGGGCGCAGTACTCCGGCTATGTCGGATGGCGCGGCACCGTGCTGGAGAGCGAGGTCAGTGAGGAGACATTCGAACTGCTGCACGACTCGCTCGCCTACTCGGTCGGACCGAGCACGCACATCTGCATGTACCCGATCCCCGGTCCGGCCGGAGAGCTCGAGATCGGCAAGCGGCATCTGAACTACGTCTGGTACCGCAATGTCGCCGAGGGGCCGGAGCTGGACGAGCTGCTCACCGACAAGCGGGGCTTGCCCTGCGCGGTGTCGGTACACCCCGGGATGGTCCAGGACCGTTACGTCGAGGAACTGCGCGCCGCGGCACGGGAACTGCTGGCACCGGCCGCGGCCGAGCTCGTGGAGCGCACCGAGGAGCCGTTCATCCAGCCCGTCCTGGACATCGAGGTGCCCAGGATGGCCTTCGGCCGGGTCGCTCTCACGGGTGACGCCGCCTTCGCCGCGCGGCCACACGCAGCCGCCGGCACCGCGAAGGCCGCCGCCGACGCGTGGGCTCTGGCCGCCGCGCTGCGCGAGACCGGCGGCGACGTGGTCTCCGCCCTGGAGACGTGGGAGCCCGGCCGGCTGGAGCTCGGCCGCAGCCTGCTGAGCCGGGTCCGCGCCATGGGCACCCGCTACCAGGTCGACGGCACCGCCGATCCTCGCGACCGTTCGCTGCGATTCGGGCTGTACGGCCCGGACCGGTGAAGCCGACGGCCGTCAGACAGTAGACATCCGTACGACAGGAAGGAGATCCACGCCATGCCTGAGGTTCCCGAGGTACAGGTGGTCCGGCACGAGGAGCTCGACGACGACACCCCGCAGACGCCGGGTCTGCAGCGCTTCGAGGCGGTGTCCGCGAAACGTCTCGGCTCCAGGGAGCTGTGGATGGGCCTGTCCGTGCTCCCGGCGGGCGCGAAGACGGGCGTCCACCATCACGGCGAGTCGGAGACGGCTCTGTACGTGCTCAGCGGCGTCGGCCGCTGGTGGGTGGGCGACCGGCTGGACCAGGCCCGCGAGGCGCACGCGGGGGACTTCGTGTTCATCCCGCCGGGCGCCGTGCACTGGGAGGAGAACGGCAGCGACACCGAGCCGGTACGGATGATCGTCGCGCGCAGTACGCAGGACGCCATCGTCGTCAATCTCGATCACCACCCGCACGCTCCCGCGCACAGCTCAGACCCCGCCCAGGACCGGGCGTCCCATGGTTGAGAACACATGATCCGCCCCACACCCTGTGGAGCACCACAGTCACCTACCGGACGGCCCGCCGTAATCTCGGGGTAACCGCACCCCCGCCGACCTCGGCCCCGGGCCCCCGGTCACCCGCCCTTCCGCAGGAGCCGCACCGAAGGACAGGCAATGAAGCCGCCCGCATTCACGTACTGCGATCCCGATTCCGTCGACGAAGCCGTCGCGCTCAAGAGCGAGTACGGCATCGACTCCCTCGTCCTCGCAGGAGGACAGAGTCTCCTCCCCATGCTGAACATCCGGCTTGCCAGGCCGGAGGCACTGATCGACATCAACAAAATCAGTGACCTGCAGAAGATCGAGCGCTGGTCCGACGTCCTGGAGATCGGCGCAGGGGTCCGGCAGTACCAGCTCGAGGACCACCCTCTCGTCCAGGAGCTGGTGCCGCTGCTGCCCCAGGCCGTCAAATTCATCGGCCACATCGAGAACCGCCACCGCGGCACCGTCGGTGGAAGCATTGCGCACGCCGACTCCGCCGCCGAACTGCCGTGCACGGCGGTGGCCCTCGACGCGACGCTGGTCGTGCGCGGCCCGTCGGGCTCGCGCACCATCGCCGCCCGGGACTTCTTCGAGGGCTGGATGACCACCGCCCTGGAGCCCGAAGAGGTCCTCGTGGCGGTCCGCTACCCGGTCATGCCGTGGACCGCCGGCCACGGGTTCGTCGAGGTCGCCAGGCGGGAGGGCGACTTCGCGCTCGCCGGTGCCGCCGCGGTGGTGAACCTCGGCGAGGACGGCCGCTTCGCCTCCCTCGCCGTCAGTGCCGCCAGCATCTCGGACACCCCCGTCCGCGCCACCGCGGTCGAGCAGGCGCTGGCCGGCGAGCTGCCGACCAAGGAGAACATCGCCAGGGCCGCCAAGGAGATCGTGCCCTCGGTGACCTCGGGAGACGACATGCACGCCACACGCGCGTACCGACAGCACCTGGCCACCGTCGTGGTGCAGCGAGCGATCACCGCGGCCGTCGCCCGCGCCCACGAGAGGAGCAACCCCCAGTGACGACCTCCACCGGCAGCAACTACAGCACCGACCAGCGGACCGTGACCGTGCGCATCAACGGCCGGGACGTGACGCGCGCGGTATCGACGCGCACCACACTCGCCGACTTCCTGCGCGACGAGCTCGACCTTGTCAGCGTCCATCTCGGCTGCGAGCACGGCGTGTGCGGATGTTGCACCATCCTCCTCGACGGCCACTCGGTGCGCTCCTGCCTGATGCTCGCCGTCCAGGCGGACGGGCACGCGATCGAGACCGTCGAGAGCCTTTCCGCCAACCCCGCGGAGCTGCACCCCATCCAGGAGTCCTTCGCCGAGGAACAGGGGCTGCAGTGCGGCTTCTGCACGCCCGCGATGGTGCTGCGCACAAAGGAGATCATCGAGACCGGTCGTGAACTGACCGACGCCGAGGTGCGCCACGAGATTTCCGGGATCCTGTGCCGCTGCACCGGCTACCAGAACATCGTCAACGCGGTCCAGTCCGCCAGTGCCAAGCTCCGCTGCGGTGCGGCCGGGGCCGGCTGCGGCGCGGCGGCGACCGACGACAGCACGGGAGGTCGTCACTGATGGCCACGGAGCACGCGAACACCGTGGAGAAGTCCGGCTACAAGTACCTCGGTACGGACCGCAAACGGGTCGAGGACCCGCGGCTGCTGGTCGGCCGTGGCGGGTACATCGCCGACCTCAAACTGCCCGGACTGCTGCACGCCGCGATCCTGCGCAGCCCCCTGCCGCACGCGCGGATCCGGTCCATCGACGCCACCGAGGCGCTGAAGCTGCCGGGAGTCGTCGCCGTGGTCACGGGCGAGGACTGCAAGGCGAAGATGAACCCCTGCATGAACTTCGGCCCGGCCTCGATCGCCCAGTACCCGCTTGCGGTGGACAAGGTCCGCTACGTCGGCGAGGCCGTCGCAGCGGTCATCGCGGAGAGCAGGTACATCGCCGAGGACGCCGTGGAACTGCTCGAGGTCGACTTCGAGGACCTCCCGCCGGTCACCGACCCGATGGCGGCGATGGAGCCCGGGTCCGCCCTGCTGCACGAGGAGCACGGCAGCAACATCGGCTACGAGCGGACCTTCGAGTTCGGCGATGTGAACGCCGCATTCTCCCAGGCCGACTTCGTGGTGGAGGACACCCTCCACTGGGGCCGCTCGGCAGGCATGCCGATGGAGACCTCGGGCGCGGTGGCCCACCCAGGGCTCAACGGCGTGCTGGAGATCTACTGCAACTCGCTCAACTTCAGCTACTTCTCCTTCCTGATCGCCTCAGCACTGAAGCTGCCGTCCAACAAGCTGACGATGAAGCCGGTCCCGGCCGGCGGCAGCTTCGGCAGCAAGTTCACCGCGCACAAGGTGCCCACCCTCACCGGCTTCCTGGCCCTGCAGGTGGGACGCCCGGTCTCGTACATCGAGGACCGGATCGACCACCTGATGAACTCCGACCACCACGCCTCCGACCGCTACTACGACGCCCGCATGGGCTTCCGCGACGACGGCACGATCGTCGGACTCGACATCGACGTCGTCGACGACTACGGCGCCTACATGCAGTTCGGCGTCGGCACCCACGGCAACGCCTTCTCCCAGATCGTCGGCCCGTACCGGTTCCGGGACGTCAAGTACCACGTGCGTGCCGTCCTCACGAACAAGTGCCAGCAGGGCGCCTACCGCGGCTTCGGCTCCGAGGTGCACAACTGGGTGCTGGAACGGCTGGTCGACAAGGCGGCGCGCCGGCTCGGGCTCACCCCGGAGGAGATCCGCCGCCGCAACTTCATCCAGCCCGACCAGTTCCCGTACAAGATCCCCGGCGGCAACGTCTACGACAGCGGCAACTACCCGGCGGTGCTGGACAAGGCGCTGTCGATGATCGACCTGGACAAGTGGCGCGCCGAGCAGAAGCGGCTGCGGGAGGAGGAGGGCCGCTACATCGGCATCGGCCTGGCCACCACCCAGGAGCGAAGCGTCTTCAGTGCCACCGAGTTCTGGGCACTGATGGACAATCCGGCATTCCCCCTCACCTCCAGCCCCGAGAGCGCGACGGTGACGATCGACCCCACCGGCGAGTTCCAGCTGCTGCTGCACTGCCAGTCGATGTGGGGCAACAGCCCTGAGACGGTAGGCGCCACCGTGCTGGCGGAGGAGTTCGGCATCGCGCCGGAGAGCGTCAACATCCGGTACGCCGACTCCGCTCACGCGCTGCCGGGCACCGGCCCGGGCGGCAGCCGCTACACCGTCATGCTGGCCGGTGCCGTACGAGGCGCGGCGCGCAAGCTGCAGAAGAAACTCATCGACATCGCCGCGCACACCCTCGAAGTGGCCGCGGAGGACCTCGAGCTCGTCGACGCACGCGTCCAGGTCAAGGGCGCACCGGAGCGGGGGCTGACGCTGGCCGAACTGGCGGGGACCGCGTACTTCTTCGCGCTCAACCTGCCCGAGGGCATGACGAGCGGACTGGAGGAGTCGTACACCTACGACCACCCGTACACGACGCTGCCGTCACCGGACCGCTCGGACCTGGGCGTCTTCTATCCGATCATGGGCCATGCCTGCCACATCGCGGTCCTGGAGGTCGACCCCGACACCGGGATCCTGTCCTTCCTCGACTACGTGGCGGTGCACGACGCCGGGACAATCGTGAACCCCAAGAGCCTGGGCGGCCACGTCACCGGCGGCGCCGCACAGGGGCTCGGGTCCACGTTGTACGAGGAGCTGGCCTACGACGAGGACGGGCAGTTCAAGTCCTCGACGTTCATGGACTACCTGATTCCCACGGCCAACGAGGTTCCGGCGTTCCGCATGGCACACGTCGAGACGCCCTCGCCCTTCACCGAGTACGGCATCAAGGGCGGCGGCGAGGGCGGCCGCATGGTGACCCCGTCGGTCGTCTCCGCAGCCATTGACGACGCGCTGCGGGACTTCGGGATGCGGGTCCGGGAGCTGCCGGTCAAGCCCTCGGAGATCGTGGCGACGGTGCAGGCGGGGCGCGCTGCGGCAGGGTCCGCCTGATGTCAGCCACCGCCGCGGAGCTCCTCGCGGTCCTCGGTGGGCTTCGGCCCGAGGACCGCGAGGGTCGGCCTCGCCCGATCGCCCTTGCCACGCTTGTCGCCGTTCGCGGCTCGTCCTACCGCCGGCCCGGAGCCCGGCTGCTGGTACGCGAGGACGGCAGTACGGCCGGCAACCTCACCGGCGGCTGCCTCGACGCCGAGGTCGTCGAGGCAGCCCGTGACGTCGAACGGACCGGGGCCGCCCGGATCGTGACGTTCGACCTCACCGCCGAGGAGGAAGCCGTCCTCGGCTGGGGCATGGGATGCAACGGCGTGCTCGACATCCTCGTCGAACCGGCCGAGTCCGCGCGGGCCGCGGGACACGTGCTCGCCGAAGCGGTGTCGGCCCGCCGCAGGACCACGCTGCTGACGCTCGTCTCGGGCGAGGCCGTCGGCCGGCGCTGGTGGCAGGCGGACTCCGCGGAGCCGACCGGCGGGGCCGACGCCGGGCCCCCGCCGAGCGCGGTCCGGTCCGCGCTCGCCGCAGGCCGAAGCGGCCTGGTGACGCTGCCCTCCGCAGCGGGTGAGGTGCGGGCGTTCGTCGAGGTCCTGCAACCGCCGCCGCGGCTCGTGGTGTGCGGTGCGGGCGTCGACGCGGTGCCGGTGACCCGCCGCGCCGCGGAGCTCGGCTGGGATGTCGTCGTGGTCGACGACCGGCGGCTCGTGCTGGACCCCGACCGCTTCCCGCCGGGGACCACCTTGGTCCTCAGCGCTGCGGGCACGGCCCGTGAGCTGCCGGTGGACGACAACACCTATGTCGTCGTGATGAGCCACAACTTCCTGCGGGACCGCGACTACCTGGGCGCGGCTCTCCGCACGAACGCCCGGTACATCGGGGTCCTCGGCCCCCGGCTGCGGCTCCAACGGCTGCTCGACGACCTCGGCCGCGACGGAGTGCTGCCGACCGAACGTGACGGGCTGCGTCTCCATGGCCCGGCCGGGCTGGACCTCGGCGCGCAGGGGCCGGACGAGATCGCCCTCTCGATCGTCGCCGAAGTCCTGGCCGCCAGTCGCGGACGCTCCGGCCAGGAGCCCGTCAGCCGCCCGTACGCGCTGGATCTCGCAGCAGAGCCCGCTGCCTGAAAGAGACCGTTGCCCGAACGCAATCGATAGGAACACACCGTGCAACTCCAGAACTCATTCGTGGTGTCCTCCCCGGTCGAGAAGGCCTGGGACTTCTTCCTCGACGTCGAGAACATCGTCCCCTGCATGCCGGGGGCGGAGCTCGTCGAGACCATCGACGACAAGACCTGGCGCGGTCGGCTGAAGATCAAGTTCGGTCCGGTGGCGATGGCTTTCGAGGGCACCGTCGAGATGGTCGAGCGCGACGACGCCGGGCGCCGGATGATGTTGCGCGGTGCGGGCAAGGACCAGCGCGGCCGCGGCAACGCGTCGGCCGACATCCATGTGGTGGTCGAGCCCGGCCCGCAGCCTGACACCACGTCGGTGTCGGTGTTCACGGACCTCAAGGTGAGCGGTCAGATAGCCCAGTTCGGACGCGGCATGATGCAGGACGTCTCCGAGCAGATGACCAAGAAGTTCGCCCGCTCGCTGCAGACCCGCCTGCAGCAGTCGCAGCCGGCCCTGGTCGCGGAACCGCGGCAGGAGCCGAGCGGGGAGTGGGGTGCGTCGGCCCCCGTGGAGGGAGCTCCCGCCCCGGCGCAGGCGCCGGCCCGGCCCGCCCCCCAGGAAGCCGAGGCAGTCGCCGGGTTCCGGCTGCTGATCGGCCTGCTCGTACGCGCCCTTCTGCGGCAGTTCGGAAAGCTGCGCGGATCCGAAGGAGCACGGCGTGGCAACTGATGTCCAGCCGGCGACGTCCGGCGGCCGCAACAGCATCTCCTCGGTCGCCGAGGTCAAGGAGCGGCTCGGGCAGTTCCGTTACCTCGCCGACGACGGACTCGCCACGGCCGCATACCTGGCCCTCGGCCTGGAGCGCCCGCTCCTGCTCGAGGGCGAGAACGGTGTCGGCAAGACCGAGATCGCCAAGGCGCTGTCCGGGCTGCTGGGCCGCGAGCTGATCCGCCTGCAGTGCTACGAGGGCATCGACACCAGCCAGGCCCTCTACGACTGGCACTACGGACGCCAGCTGCTCGCCGTGCGAGGCGCCGGCGACGGCGGGGCGGAGAACGTCTTCACCCGGGACTATCTGCTCACCCGCCCGCTCCTGGACGCCTTGGAAAAGGGCGACCGCGCCGTGCTGCTGATCGATGAACTCGATCGTGCGGACGATGAGTTCGAAGCATTCCTCCTGGAACTGCTGTCCGACTTCGCGGTCACCATCCCCGAGGTGGGCCGGATCGAGGCGGCCTCGCGCCCACTGGTCGTCCTCACCTCCAACCGCACCAGGGATCTGCACAACGCGGTGCGTCGGCGCTGCCTCTACTACTGGGTGGAGCACCCGGACACCGAACGCGAATTCCAGATCCTCAGGCTGCGCGCACCGGAGGTCCCGGAGCCGCTCGCCAGGGAGGTCGCCGCAGCCGTACGGCGGGTCCGCGGGCTCGGCCTCGGCAATCCGCCAGGAGTGGGAGAGAGCATCGACTGGGCCAACGCCCTGCACATGCTGGGTGTTTCCACGCTCTCGCCGGAGACGGCCGCGGCAACCCTGAGCGCCCTGGTGAAGGACGTGGACGACCAGCAGGTGGTGCGGGGCCGGATCGCCGACGTCCTGCCGACGGCACCATGATCGCGCCCTCAGCGTCCCCCACCGAAGTGACCGGCCGCGCATGCGTGGAGTTCGTCGCACTGCTCAGGGACCGGGGCCTGCAGCCCGGACCCGAGCAGACCGTGGCGTTCTACACGGCGCTGCACCTGATGGGCGCGGACTCCGCAGGCCCACCCGGCATACGGCAGATGTACTGGGCCGGTCGCGCGGTGCTGGTCAGCCACCGGCACCACTACCCGGTGTACGACCGCGCGTTCGCCGACTTCTTCGGGGGCTCGCCCACCGATGCGCAGGAGGGGCCGCCCACGCCCAAAGCTGTGCCGACGAGCATCCACGAGCGGGAGGACGCCGCGCCCGGCACGCCGACCCCCCGGGCCGCCGACGCCGACGACGAGCAGGCCGACAATGCCCGGCTGGTCCCCAGCGAGGTGCAGCTGCTGAAGGAGAAGTCCTTCGGCGCGATGACCCCGGAGGAACGGCGCCGGGCCGCCGCGCTGATCCGCCGGCTGCGCCCGGACCTCCCCCGGCGACGCAGCAGGCGGCAGCAGCCGGCGACTGTGGGCCGGTATCTCCACGTCCGGGGTCTGCTGCGCGGATCGCTGCGGACCGATGGCGAGCCGATGCGGCTGCCCCGCCGCCGGCAGCGCTTCCGGGAGCGTCCGCTGACCCTGGTGATCGACGTGTCCGGGTCCATGGCGCCCTACGCCAAGGCGCTGCTGCGCTTCGGCCATGCGCTGATGCACGCGGGACACCGCGTAGAGGTGTTCACCTGCGGGGTGCATCTGACCCGTGTCACCGACGCTCTGCGCAAGGTGTCGGTGGACGCCGCTTTGCGCCACATCGGTGATGTCGTCCACGACTGGGACGGCGGCACTCTGCTCGGCACCTCGATGCGTGAGCTCGTCGAGCGCTACGGCGGGCACTCCGCGGTGCGTGGCGCGCTGATCGTGGTGTGTTCCGACGGCCTGGACCGGGACGATCCAGCGACGCTGGGCGAGGCGATGCGCAACCTGTCGCGCCGGGCTCACCACGTCGTGTGGCTCAACCCCCTGAAGGGCGATCCGCGGTACCGGCCGCTCGCCCGGGGTATGGCCGCCGCACTGCCTCATATCGACACCTTCCTGCCCGGTCACAACCTTGCAAGCCTCGAGAACATGTGCCGGGCGATCGCCACGCGGCACATGCCGCGACGGAAAGCCGTGTCCCATGCCCCAGCCCACGCCACAACCGATTGACCTCGGCCTGCCCCGTACCAGGCGAGCCCCCGACCTCACGGGCCGCCCGGACACCCCGCTGCTGGTCGACCGCTTCGGCCGCTCGGCCACGGACCTGCGGGTCTCGCTCACCGACCGCTGCAACCTGCGCTGCACCTACTGCATGCCGGCGGAAGGCCTGGACTGGATGCCCGGGCCCGACCTGCTGGACGACGACGAGGCCATCGCCCTCATCAAGGTCGCGGTGCACCGGCTCGGCGTCACCGAGGTCCGGTTCACCGGTGGCGAGCCGCTGCTGCGACGGGGGCTGGAAAAGATCGTCGCGGCCACCGCCGCCTTGTCGCCGCGGCCCCGGATCTCGCTCACTTCCAACGGCGTCGGGCTGGCCCGGCGTATCGACGCGCTGGCAACCGCCGGTCTGGACCGGGTCAACATCTCGCTCGACACCGTGCGCGCCGACCGGTACCGCATGATCACCCGGCGGGACCGATTCAACGACGTCCTGGCCGGACTGGCCGCCGCCAAGGCCCACGGCCTGGAGCCGGTGAAGATCAACGCGGTGCTGCTGCGGGGCGTGAACGACGACGAGGCGGTACCTCTGCTGCGTTTCTGCCTCGAACACGGTTACCAGCTGCGCTTCATCGAGCAGATGCCGCTCGACGCACAACACAGCTGGGACAGAGCACAGATGGTCACCGCCGCGGAAATCCTTGATTCACTCAGTGCCGCCTTCACCCTGGCCCCCACTGCCGACCAGCGGGGGGCGGCACCCGCCGAGCGCTGGCTGGTGAACGGTGGCCCGGCGACGGTGGGTGTGATCGCGTCGACGACCAGGCCGTTCTGCGACGCGTGCGACCGTACCCGGCTGACCGCCGACGGCCAGGTGCGCAACTGTCTGTTCAGCCGGACCGAGACCGATCTCCGCGGCCCGCTACGAGCCGGAGCGGACGAGGAGACCCTGGCCGACCTATGGCGGGGCTCGGCGTGGGCCAAGGCGGCCGGCCACGGGATCAACGATGCGGGGTTCACGCAGCCGGGGCGCTCGATGAGCGCCATCGGTGGATGAGGGGGACACGGGTGCACTCCATCGCCGAACGCGCCGGACGGCGCGCGTACAGCGCCGGCTTCTGGTTCGTGGCATGTGGCTTTGCGACCGTGATGTCGTTCGGCACGGTGCCCACGCCGCTGTACGTGCTCTATCAGGCCCGTGACCACTTCTCAGCGACGACGGTGACTGTGGTGTTCGCAGCCTACGCGGTGGGCGTACTGCTCAGCCTGTTTCTGCTGGGCCACTTCTCCGACGTGCTCGGCCGGCGGCGGGTGCTGCTGCCCGCGGTGTACGTCGCTGTCGTCGCCGACTTGTGCTTCCTCTTCTGGTCGTCACTGCTCGGACTGTTCGTCGCGCGGGTGCTCACGGGCGTCTCGGTCGGACTGATCACCACGACGGCCACGGCCCACCTGGCCGAGTTGCACCGCGCCGCCCATCCCGGGG
Organism: Streptomyces sp. NPDC052079; assembly: GCF_040680275.1. NCBI lineage: Bacteria > Bacillati > Actinomycetota > Actinomycetes > Kitasatosporales > Streptomycetaceae > Streptomyces > Streptomyces sp. NPDC052079. The sequence goes on along the minus strand of NZ_JBFAWL010000032.1, from coordinate 15,971 downwards.
GAAGCATGCGGCGGGCGGAGGTGGTCGCGACCGCGGCAAATCTGGGCGGTCTCGGCCTGGGCCCGGTTGTCGCCGGTGCGCTCGCGGATCTCGCGCCCCGTCCGCTGCAACTGCCCTACTGGATCTATCTGGTCCTGCTGCTGGTCATGGCCGGGCTGATGAGCCTGGTTCCCGAGACCGTCGACGTTCCCGAGTCGCGCCCGCCGTACCGCGTGCGGCGCATCGACGTGCCCGCCGCACAGCGCCGCCGGTTCCTCGCCGTAGCCGCCTCTGCGTTCGTCAGCTTCGCCCTGTTCGGACTGTTCGCCGCGTTGGGGCCGTCGTTCGTCCTCGACATCCTGCACGAGCCGTCGCACACCGTCGGCGGGCTCGCCGCCACGACCGCGCTGGGATCTGCCGCTGTCGCGCAGGCCCTGGTGCGTGAGCGGGACACGACCGCACGCCGCACAGTCGGGCCGGCATTCGCTGCCTTGCTGGTCGGGCTGGGCATGGTGGTCGTCGCGGTATGGTCCGGCGTTCTGGCCATGTTCCTGGCCGGCGCGGTCGTCGGTGGTGCCGGCGCGGGACTCGCCTTCGCCGCGGCGGTCAAGGCCGTGGCTGACAGTGCCTCCTCGCAGAACCGGGCAGACGCGTTGTCCGGGCTGTTCCTGGCCGCTTACCTCGGAATCACTCTGCCCGTCGTCGGACTCGGTGCGGCGACCCAGCTCGTCTCTCAGCCGCTCGCTCTCACCGCCTTCGCCGTGGTGATGGCGGCGGCGACGGTGGCTGCCGGGCTTGTTGTAGTCAGCGCAAGGGCTGTGTCCGACGTGCAGTCAGGTGACGTACCTTCAGATACCGATTGCTATTGCCGCCTGACCGACCATCCCCTGAGCGTGGACGAGGTGGTGAACGCGGTTACCGGGCCGGGCCAAGGCGGCACCGTGGTCTTCATCGGCACTGTGCGGGACCACAACAACGGCAAGTCGGTGACGCGTCTGGAGTACGAGGCGTTTCCGAGTCTGGCCATGAAGGTGCTGACCGACATCATCCGCCGCTGCGAGGCCACCGCACCTGATGTCCGCGTCGCTGTCGCGCATCGAACCGGCCGGCTCGAGATCGGAGACTCGGCCGTCGTCCTCGCCGCGGCGGCTCCCCATCGAGCCGAAGCGTTCGAGGCCGCCCGCGCGTGTATCGAGCTGCTCAAGGAAGAAGTCCCGATCTGGAAGAAGGAGATCTCCCCCGATGGCGTCGAGTGGATCGGAACAGGACCGTGAAGCCTGATCGTCGCGCGGCACCATGGTGATGCCTGGGCCGCCGGAATTAGGGAGCGCGTTGGGCACTGGGCGTCGGGCGAGTACTCTCCGGCCTGAGAGGAGCACTCGAGCGGAAGCGGTCGATGTGGCGATGATCGCCAGGACGAGCAAGTAGCGACGTCTGGGCGAGTTGGGACCACGGTCGGCGCCGGACGGCGCCAGCCGCACCCACCGCGGCCGGCTCCGCACCGACCGCTGCCCTGTCGGGCGGAGCCGCGGCCCGGCGTCGGCGTTTCGCGAGCGACAGGCGGCGACAAACCGCCGACAGAGCCGGGTCTGTGTAGTGAACGGTGGAACTCGGTCGGTTTTGTTCAGCGGCGTCCGGCGGTGAGCCGGCCGTCGGAGGTGATGTCGAAGGCGTGGAGTGCGGCCTTCCAGCGCATGGTCCGGCGTTTGCGTCCGGTGCCGGTCGGGTCCAGGCTCATGACGGCCAGGTAGACGCATTTGGGGCGGCCTGCTCGGTGGGGAAGTGCCCCCGGGCCCGGACGGCCTTGCGGATCCGCGCGTTGATGCTTTCGATCGCGTTGGTGGTGCAGACGATCTTGCGGATCTCCACGTCGAACCGGAGGAAGGGCACGAACTTGGCCCAGGCCGCCTCCCAGAGCCGGACGATCGCCGGATACTTCCCGCCCCAGGCGTCGGTGAACTCACCGGGTCCTGCGGCGTGCGGGTCGCACAGATCGGGTCCGAGGAACACCGAGCCGCGCGGTAAAGGGCTCGGGAAACGACCCCTTGCAGACGCGCCGGCTCGCTCAGCTGCACCAGTCCGCCGAGCGTGCCGTCGCTGTCGGAGGCGGTGGTGCAGATCAGCAGGCCGGCGGCGGCCGCTCGTTCCTCGGATTGCGGCCAGGCGTACAGGCGCTCGCTCAGGCTGGCTGCAGAGTAGCCGCAGGTCATGGCCAGTTCGCGGATCAGGGCGTGGGCGAGGGTGTGGACGAGCCAGTAGCGCGGCGGCCTCAGTCGGGTGTCCGGGTCGACCTGGTCGGCGGTCTCGGAGAAGCGGCGGTAGAAGTTGCGTCGGTGGGCGTCACGGTGCGCCTGCCAAATGTCGGTGGTGGAGACCTGCTCCTCCCACGCCGCGACTGCCTGGTCGTCGAGTTGCAGGAAGATGCCCTCCCCGCGGTCCTCGGTGGCGACGGTCCAGGGCGGGCGGGCAGTGCGGGTCAGCGGGGCGAGTCGGCGCGGCAGGTCCCCTACGCGGTCCATGGCGTCGATCCGGGTGAAGCCGATCAGCGCGTTGACCTTGCGCAGCCTCTCGACCGCGAGCACGCGGGTGATCTGCGGCGGCAGGTCGGGGTCGCGCTCCCGTTTCGAAAGGGTGAGACCGCTTGCGGGGTCCTCGACCCCGGGTCCGAGCACGTCCTTTTGTAGGTAGAGCCATTCGGGGACGAGTAGGTCGACGGGGTCCCACGTGCGGATGCGCTCTTCCTGTTCCGCCTCGGAGACCGGTGGCGCGCCGGCTGCCGCCACGGCCTCGGCCAGCTCCGCATCCGACAGGCCGGTGACGTTGACCTTGCCGTCCAGCACGTCTCGCAGGGTGTCGAGGTCGTCGCGGTATTTCGCCAGCTTCTCGCCCAGGGCGGTGCGGATCTGGTCGGCGAGGTCGCTCTTGCGTTCCTCGGAGGACTCCGGCATAACGATGATCGAGTGCGTGGCCGGGAACCACAGGTTGGAGGCGCCGACGAGCATCAGCCGGGTCTCCTTGCCGCATCCGCCCGGCTCGAACGCGTCCAGGTGCGGGTGGCGCCCACGGCAGCGCGGCAGCTTTGACCGCCCGGCCTCGCCCTGGGCCTCGTTCATCGGCCTCCGCGCGCCGCAGGACTCGCAGCGGATCACGGCCGACGCGCCCTTGCCCGCCGTGCGGTCGACCATCTTCAGCGCTGGGAACTCCGCCTTGTCGCACCGCTGGCCCTGATGGCCCCACCGGTCGTAGGGGAACTCGTCGAGGTGGCCGTCTACGCAGGCCAGCAGGTAGCGGGCGGGCACCGCCGTGCGGCGGGTCGGCCTGCGGGTGCGGTCACCAGCACGCCCGGTGCACCGGGCGTGCTCGAAGCAGGCCAGGTCGGTGCGGTAGGGGTGGGTGTTGCGGTAGTCGAACTGGGCCAGGGCGCCGAGCATGTCGCAGCCGGTGCAGCGCAGCCACTGGGGAAAGACACGCGCTGGCACGCCCAGGTCGTTTCCCTCGGTGGACAGACTCATCTTCTTCGCCTGCCACGGATAGGGCCGAAGCTGGATGTCCCGGGAGCGCAGCAGCATGGCCACGGCCTGACGCAGCCGCGGGGCGCGGATCTGGGGGATGCCGTCGCGCCGGCGCCAGATCCGGTCCCAGTCGTCGAGGCCGGAGGGCATGATCGTGAACTGTGGCAGGTCCATGATGGCGCCCGGACCGTAGGTGTACAGCAGGGAGGAGGGTCGGCCCGAGCCGACCTTGGCCCGGTTGTGCTTGCGGCCCTCGTCGGACTCCCGTTCAGCGTCGCCCAGCGGATCGACAGCGTTGGACGCGTCGTAGAGGAACCGCGTCTCGGTGAGTTCGGCGGTCACGCGTCCTCCTTGGGCGGAGTGAAGTCCCAGGCCGGGGCACCGGGCGGCTCTATAAAGATCAGGTTCTCCTTGATCGGGCTGACCAGGAGGTTGATCTCCGGCTGCACCTCGCGCATCGAGTTGGCCACGACGAACGGCGGCGCATCCTTGCTGTCCGCCACGGAACGGGCGTTCTCGGCGCTGATCATGAGCGGGCCGAAATGGGCCTCGTCCAACATCCGCTCGTAGACCAGGCTCTTGTGAAGGCCCGCCAGGTACGTGCGCCGCTTCTCCCACTGGTCGAGCCGGTTGCGCAGGCGTTGACGCGCCCGGTCGGCCGCGTCCTCATCCGACGCGCGCTGCACCCGCGCCACGAGCTTGTCGATCAGCGCCTCCGCGAAGTCACGCTCGGCTGCGATCCGGCCCGCGCCTTTTTCGGGCGACAATCCGTCAGGGCGGACGGCGTCGAGCACCCGGGCGGCGCTGGCCAGTACGCCGTCCAGCCCGCGCTCCAAGGACGTCACCGAGAACGGGGTGATCGATAGTGCCTCCACCCGGGCGTAGAAGGTCTCGTGGTAGTGCCGGAACTGCTCGAAGTGCGCCAGGTCGCGCGGCCGGGCCCAGTTGCCCAGCGTGACGACCAGCCCGGGCTTGTCCGCGACACGTCCCACGCGGGAAGACGCCTGGATGTACTCCGCCGTGTTCTTCGGCTGCCCGACCACGAGCATCAGCCCGAGCCGGGTGACGTCCACGCCCACCTGCAGCATCGACGTGGCCAGGATCACGTCGTAGGGGTTCACCTCGCGGGTGGGAGTCCGTTTTCCTGCCTCGCGCAGCGCGTGCCGCTCCCGCTTTCCGGAGGCGGAGTCGAAGGCGGGGTCGAAAGGCACCGCCATCTGGTCCAGCGTGGTGGTGATGTCGGCGCTTGCCACGCGGGAGGTGAGCTCCGCGGTGTTCAGCGCCCCGTACTCGGTGCCGGTGCGGCGGGGCAACTTCGACCACGGCCGCCGCTTGGCGAGCGCGGTCTGGATGTCGTCGCCCATGTAGCGGGCCATGCCGGCCAGTTCGCGGGTGGCGCTGAAGTAGCCGACCAGGGTCATGTAGGGGTCGGCGGCCGTGCCGGACCGGTCGAGCAGCAACTGCGCGCCGGCCATGAGGACCTCGGCGGCCCGGATCTCCGCGGTGGTCAACCGGACCCCGGTCGTGCTGACGCCCACATAGCGGCGACCGGGAAAGGCCTCCGAGACGGGTTCCTCCTTGGAGAAGAACGTCTTCCCGGCGTCGAGCACCTGCGGCGGGAAGATCGTCACATCACGCCCGTAGAGGGCGCGTACCTGGTCGGCCGCGTTGCGGGCGGTCGCGGTCGAGGCCACCAGCAGCGGCCGGACCGCCCGGCCCTGCGCGTCGCGCCAGGCCGTCATGACGTCGATCGCCACTTCGAATAGGCCCACCGTCGTACCGAGCGCGCCGGTGATCAAGTGCAGCTCGTCCTGGTGATCAGGTCCGGCGGACGCAGCCGTCCCACCGGGCGGAGCCCCTCCGCAGGTCGGTCGTTCTTGATGGCCGGGTGCTTGCCGTTGTCGGTCAGCTCGCAGTACCGGGAGTCCAGGTGCACGTAACCATGCCGCCCGCAGTACCGGGACACGTAGCCGAACAGGGAGGCAGTCTCGCCCTCTCGCGCGAGCCGGGCGAACTTGTCGACGGTGGCGATGACGAACGCCGGAGCAAGACGGTAGATCTCCTCATCCACCGTCAGCACCGGCAGCCCCTCGACCGCCTCGCCGCCCTCCGCGAACGGGCAGCCTGCGAGTTCGTCCCCGCAGTACACGTGCACCCGACGGGTCGCCCTAACGGCCTTGACCTCCCGGGCGGTAATCTTGCTGCCGCACCAGGGACATCGCTGGATCTGGAGCACCGTCAACCGGTAGCCAGACCGGTTGTTGGCCTTCTCCAGCTGCCCCGCCGCCTCCTCGAACCGCTTCGGGCTCACATCCGTGCCCACCCACAGCCCGATCCGAAACGGCTCCTTGCCCCACATCTCCTCATCCGCGCTGCGCGCCAGCTCGGCCGCGCACACCAGCGCCGTCGCCCGCTGGAACTGCTGCGCCGTGAGCAGCCGCAACGTGTAGCGCATCAGCACGGCCACACCCGCGCCCCCGTCCAGCACGCCGTCCGGGGTCGCCACGACGCCCTGCCGCCGCCGAATCGCAAACGTGTACGCGGCAAGACCCAGATACGCCTCGGTCTTGCCACCGCCGGTCGGGAAGAACAGCAGCTGCGCCTTCGCCAAGTCACCGGAGCGCTTCTCCGCCGCCGGATCAGTCAGCAGCGGCAACTGCATCAGGATGAAGGCCAACTGGAAGGTACGCCACGAATGCGCCTTCGCACCCTTCTCGGCGAGCACGACGGCACGAGCCTGCTTGACGCTCACCTGCGGGTGCTTGGCCCGATACTCGGCCACCTGTGTGTGGACGCGCTGGTCCGCCATCACCTTGTTCATGAACCGGAAGCAACGCAGCGCCTCCTCGTCGCCGAGCAGATGCTCCAAGCCCTCGGCGAGCTGGCGCTGCACCTTGCGCGCCTCACTGACCGCGTCCAGCCCCTCCTGCCGCAGTTGCTCCAGCAGAGCCTCGGCGTGCTGCTCCTCGCCATCGAGCCAGGCCGTGTACCCGCGGACGATCGGCTCCAGGCCGGCCCGCAGCTCCTCCCGGCTCGCCGTGGCGAGCGCGGTCATGTCCAGCAGCGCATCGCCGATCTCCTCCGCCGTGATCTGCGGCGTCTGACAGGACGGCAGCCACGTCGTCCACACCTCGCTGGCCCGCCGCGCTCCCGCTGCCACCTGCCAGTCCACCGAGCACGTACGCCCGACGGCGAACTCCAGCCGGTCGCGGTACTGCAGATTCAGCCGCCGCAGCTCGTTGTCCCGCTCGTAGCGGGTGTCCTCCAGCGGGTCGGCGACGGGAAGGAACACCTCGGCGCCACCGGCGTCCACGGTCAGCTTGGTCTGGTACAGCCAAGCCTCGACCGGGATCTTGCGCGGCGTCTCCCGATCGTTGCACAGCGCCACCTCGACAATCAGGCAGCCCCGCGCTGGTACTCGCGCCACTGCCGTCGCTTGGTGGCGGCCGAGCGCTGCGGGTCGTCGTCGTTGACCTCGCTCGCCAGGCTTCGGCGCAGCCTAGCTGCCCGGGTGAGTACGCCATCGATGTCGAGGTGGCGGATCGTCTCGGTACCCTCGCGGAGGTCGAAGAGCGGTGTGGCTGCTGCCTTAGCTGGGGTGATGTGGAGCGCACGGAGCTGTTCGGCGTCGGTGAGGCCGAGCAGGGAGTTGCCGTGCAGAACCTTGTCGTCAACGAAGGAGAAGGGCAGCTTGGGGTCGAGGGAGACCAGCCATAGCGAGAGCTTGCACATCTCCACGGCCATGGCGTTGATGTCCGCGCCGTAGAGGCAGGTCGCGACTGTCGTCCTTATCGCGTGGACGTACAGGTCGTGCGCGGTCCCGCTTGCCACGCCCTCGCGGCGCCATGCCTCGACCAGCCGGGCTGCCAGGTACCGGGAGGCGGCCACGAGGAATGCACCGGAGCCGCAGGCGATGTCGGCGACCTTGAGATCGAGGATGTCGTCGGAGGAAACGGGCCGCCAGGCGTCCCGGTCGGCGGTCTGGTGCGGCCCGGGGTTGAAGACCAGCGGCTCCAGCGCGTGCTGGACGACCTCCTCCGCGAGCTTGCGCGGGGTGTAGTGGGCGCCTGCCGTGGCGCGGGAGGGGGTCTCGACGAGCAGCACGCCGCCGGGCTCGACGACGAAGGGCCGGTTGCGCAGGGCTCGCCGGATGATGCCGATGAGGGGCCGCAGCCGGTCGCGCAGGGCCTCGTCGGTGGTGATCGCGCGCAGGGCGCGTTCGGCGTCCTCGACCTCGCCGCTGGTGCGGATGGCCTTGGCCAGCGCGGCCTTGGTCGGTGGCTTGGCGGCGGGCTGGCCGTCCTTGACCCAGGCGAGAATGGCGTCGGCCAGCTTGGCCGGGTCGCGGTACCGGGCGGCCGTGGCCTCCAGCTCGGCGAGTGGTATCTCGGGCTCTTCGCCGGGCTTGCCGATGAGGCCGACGGTGACCTCGTCGACCTCTTCGCTTCGGTAGCCGAGCAAGCCTTCGTAGATGTAGCCGATCTGCTCGACGTCGATGTCGCGGAAGGAGATCCGCCGGGCCGGCTCGCCGCGCAGCTGGGCCATCTGCACCGAGCGCAGCACCTCCAGCATGACCCGGTTGCTCACCGTGATCGCCAGGGTGCCGCGCGGGCTGCGGGTAGTGAGGAACGGGAAGCGGTCGGGGTCGAAGAGTGAGCCGCCGTACGAGGGCAGGCGCAGGTCCTCGAACGACGCACCATGCGAGAGCGCCTGAGACGTCGCCAGCAGCCGGTGCCAGGTGAGGTGGGTGCCGTCGAGGGCCTCGCTGCCCTCCTCTCGTTCCCGGCGAGCGAGGGCGTCCAGTTCGTCGCTGATGCCGTAGCCCATCGCGAATAGCCGGGTCTGCGGGAGTAGGCCACGCTCCTCGGCGAAGAGCAGGAAGACTACCCGCATCATCACCGTCACGGCGGCCTCGTAGACCTCCGACCGGTCTGCCGGCAGGGGGTCGGGCTCGCCGTGGCGGACGGCGTCCAGCGCGGCCTCGGACAGGGCCTGCACGAGCAGCTCGACCGCCCGGCGCACCTGTACGCCGAGCGCCTCGGTGATCTCTTCGGCGGCGGCGACCGATTCTCCGAACAGCTCGGTGAGCCGGTCCTCAGGGCGTCCGCCGAGCAGCCGCCGGAGCCGGAGCAATTCGACGAAGGCGTTGCGGGTCTGCGGTTCCTCAGTCCAGGTCTGGGCATCGACGACGCCGGAGGCGACCATCGTCTCCTTGCGGGCGCTGACGATCGCCCACCAGCGCCCATCGGTGACGACGCCGACCGGGACCTTCCCAGTGCGCAGCAGCTCTTCCATGCGGTCGATCGGGCAGGTAGCCCAGCCGTCATCCAGCGGATCACGCAGCGAGTCGACCGGGTCGACGACCAGGACCAGCACGCCGATCGTCTCACCGTGGGCGAGCGCCCCGGTGGGCGTGACCGTCACGGCGTGATTGGGCGAGCGGACACCGCCGGCCACCTCCGCGAACAGCGCCCCGGTCAGGTCGGTGGTGTAGTGGTCTCCCCAGCCAAGGATGTTCCGCAGGACCAACTCGACCCAGGAGTCGCGGGCCTCGCGGTAGCGGTCGAGCCCCGCCGAGTCGTCCCGGTGCAGGTCCCAGTCCTCCCACGCCTTCTCGACCGCGGGCTTGGCTTCCTTGAGCAGGGCTACCTGGTCGGCGCCGAGCTGCGGCATCCCCTGCGGCCAGACGCGTTTGAGGGCGGGCACGGAAAGGAACGGCCCGTCGGCGTCCACCAGTTCCAGCCACTCGCGGTGGAGGTCGGCGGCGGAACACGCCGGCCCGGCGGACTTGCGCCTCATGACTGCACCTTCCCTGCTTCGGCGTCGGCCGGGGTCAGCGCGAAGACCACGGCCGCTGCGGACACGTGCGGTTTGACGTTGGCGTACCGCTCGCCGATCGCGGTGATCTCGCGCTGCTCCTCCTCCTGGAGGTTGGTCAGCCGGTCCTCCATCGCCCGCAGGTCTCGGCGCTGCGCCTGCTGGTCGTCGGCGAACAGCAGCTCTTCCTGGGCCTGGATCTCCCGCGCCAGCCGCTCGCGGGACTCCTCCAGGTTGAGCCGGAAGGCGGAGAAGATTTCCCGGGCCCGGGCGATGTCGGATTCCCGGCGCTCGCGCAGGGCCTCGGTGACTCGCTCTTGGTGGGACTCGGCCCGGCGCGCCACCGCGTTGAGTAGCCGGGTCCGCAGCCGGGAGTCCTCCGCGTTCCACAGGCGGGCGAGGGCGGCGCGCACGCTGTCGTCAGCCAGGTCCAGGTGTTCCGCGTCGAGGGCCTGGTCGAGCACCTCTTCGACCTTGGCCTCGGCCATGGCCTGGCCCCGCAGGCGGAGGCCGGTGAGGAAGACCTCCTCGTGCAGCCGCAGGCCACCGCGCCCGACGAGGACCAGCCGGGAGACGGCGGCCACGCACGACTGCGGCAGGTCCTCGACCACGACCGCGGTGACCCGGTGCACCGGGGAGTCGACGCCGAACAGCGCGCTGCGCAGCAGTCGGGCCGACCGCTGCATCAGCGCGTGGCCGAGGTGGACGTGGACCAGGTCAGTGCGGTTCTGCGCGGCCTGGTCGTCAAAGGTGATCGGCCGCAGGACGCCCGGGTTCAGTCGGGTGTCGAGCCCCTCGAGGGCGTGCTGCCAGGCCGACCCGAGCGAAGGGATCTGGAACACCTTGGCCTCGGTGCGGTCGTCGCCGACCTCGGTCAGCGGCGGTTGGGCGGTGAGCGCCAGGGCCGCATCCACCACCCGGCGCGCGTTGCCGGGCGTGAGGTGCATCTCCAGCTTGCGCTGGTCGTAGGTGCGGGACAGCTCGGTGAGCCGGCGGTTGAGTTCCATGCCGCCCGCCAGTGCCCTGGTAATGATCGCGTCGCCGCTGTCGTGGTCAGTCGACCTGGTCTTGCGGGTGGCCGTGGTCGGGCTGAAGTGCTCCTGTAGCTCGGCGTCGATGATCTGGTTGACCGAGCCGAGGTCGTGGGCGACGTTGCCGACCTTCTCCGCTATGCGGCGCATGAAGTCCATGTCCGCGGCGTAGGTCGCGGAGGTCGAGTCGGGCTGGAAGTGGTAGATCTCTGGCGTGTGGTGCTGCCCGTAGCGGTCGATGCGCCCGATCCGCTGCTCCAGCCGGGAGGGGTTGAACGGGATGTCGAAGTTAACCAGGCGGTGGCAGTACGCCTGTAGGTCGATGCCCTCGCCGGCCGAGTCGGTGGCGACGAGCACGCGCACGCGCTCCTTACTCGGGTCCTCGGTGAAGCGGGCGCGTATCTCCTCCCGCTCCTCGGTCGGCGTCGACCCCTGGATGGTGGCCACCACCTCGCCGTAACCGCGCTGGGTGAGCACGCCGGCAATCCAGTCCAAGGTGGCGGCGTACTCGGTGAACACCACCACCCGTTCGTTGGTCCAGGTCTGCCGTCCGGGCGGCAGATCGCGTCCAGGAAGCGAATCAAAGCCTCGAGGCGGGAGTCCGGCCGGTGCTCGAAGCGGCGGCCCCACGCGAGCAGGGCGGAAATCTCCTGGCCCGTTGCGGCTACCAACGGATCAGAGCCCTTGCTCTGCCGCAGGGCGGTGAACTCCGGCTGGTCCGCCTGGCCCTCCTCCTCATCGGACTGCCGGCTGCCGAGAACCTCCTGGTAATACTCGTCCTCGTCATCCAAATCCGGCAGCCTGCCGGTGACAGCGGCCTGCTCATAGAGCTCCAGCGTGCGAGCGAACGACCACGGGCTGGACAGGAAGCGCTTCTTCAGCAGCATCGCCACGATGTCGCCTGAGCGCTTCTTGCCATTGGCGCGGGCGCTTTCGGCCAGGAGGCGCTCCAGGACCACGAACTGCTGCTGCTCGTCACCGTCCGGAGTGAAGTCGATCGTCTTCAGCCGACGTGTCTGGAAGCCCTTGTCCTTCAGCTCCGTCTTCAGTCGACGCACCGTCACCTCACGTAGCGCCCGCTCGTCGAGGAGAGCACCGCGGCTGAACCGGCGGCCGTCGATCATCTCCAGCAACGCGGTGAACGACTCCGGATAGCCGTTGTGCGGGGTGGCGGACAGAAACAGGCGGTGCTCGCACCGCTCGGCCAGCTCCCTGGCGGCGGTCGTACGCTGGCTGTCCACGGCGTATCCGCGGTGCCCGTCCGCCGCGCTGGGGCTGGCAGGCGCAACGTGGTGGGCCTCGTCGACGACGAGCACGTCGAACGCGAAGCGCCGGGCCGTGGCCGTGTCCCGAGCGTCGGCGTAGATCGCGCGCAGCAGACGCTGCGCGCGCACCGTCGGCAACCACGACATGCTCACAATGACCCGCGGGAAGAGCCGGAAGGGGTTCGCGTTCAGCCCGTGACTACGCCGTACCTGCGCCATGAGCTCGCTGTTGACGATCACGAAGTCCAGGCCGAACTTCTCCCGCATCTCGTCCTGCCACTTCAGGGCAAGGCTCGGCGGGCAGACGATGACGACCGAGCGGCCCGGTGCCGCAGCAGCAGCTCCTGAATGACCAGGCCGGCCTCGATGGTCTTGCCCAAGCCGACGTCATCGGCCAGGAGCAGGTTGGTACGCGAAGACTGCAGCGCGCGGCGCAGCGGCTCCAGCTGATACGCCTCAACGTTGGCGCCGCTACGGAACGGCGCCTGATAGGAATCGGCGTCGGCCGAAGTGACCGCACCCCAGCGCACCGCGTCCACAAACGCCGTCAAGGTGTTGGGATCGTCGAAGCCGTCCACCCCGATGGTCTCCGGCAACCCCTGATCGGGGGCGACGGTGTGTCCGACCTCCAGCTCCCAGACCACTGCCAGCTCCTCGCCCAGGCGGTCCTCCTCCAGCGACTGGAGGCTGACCACGTGGGTGAGCTGCGCGGTGCCCTCATCGGCGGGGCTGCGCGGCAACCCCTGCTGGCGCACGTCCGTCACCGCCCAGGTAGAACCCCGGACATTGACGACCTGTCCTGGCTCAGGGACCGACGGCAGATTCGGCGCCGTGGGCGCACCAGTCGACTCCGCCTCGACGACATCAGGCATCCCTGCAACCCCCAAAACCCTGAAGCGGTTTGCCCCCCGACATCCCTGAGGCCGCGTCAATTCGATTACCCGCTAGATCGCTTGTGGAGGCATCGTAGAGGAGTTACAACGACCTGCGGCAGGGGGCAAGCTTCGTGCCGGCGCTGCTCAGTGGCGGCCTTGGCGGAACCGGCCGTACGCCTCGAAGAGGGTCCTCGTCGGTCTCTCCACGCCGACAGCCTCGGCTTGGTACGCAGCCCACGCGAGATCCCCTGCCGCGGCACTAGGGCAGGCGCCGCCACAGCGCGAACTGCATGCGGCCCCTGGCTCGCCAAGGCCCGCACCAAGAAACGTGCCGGGCACCAGGGCCGACAACCTGTACCGAACACAGGCACACCCCGTCGGTCTGGTTCGCGCACCGGCTGATCAAGACCAGCGTATGCCCAGCGTCGACAGTTCCTCGAGCCGTTCGGGGGCAAGGCCGGCTTTGCGGCTACGGGAGTTGGCGATGAAGACACCGAGCGCCAGCTCGGCCCCGTCAACGGTTTCGATGTGCGATCGAGGCACGTTCAGATGTCCCTCCCGGGTGCGGTACTGGCGGGCCGCCGCCAGGTTCGCCTCCCATTTCTGCGCCCGGCTGCGCCGCGGTGCAGCCACCGGGACGGCAGGCTGTTCAGGGAAGGGCTCGATGCCCAGCACCTCGCCGAGCAGCCACTGCTGCGCGGTGCTCAGCATCTCCCACTCCTGTTGCTGGGCCCGCACCCAGCGTCCGATGTCCTCGCCCTGCAGGATCAGCACGCCCTCCCGGTCCGGAAGCGCACCCTCGGCGTGCAGGTGCGTACGGGCGAGGTGGAAGCACCGCTGCCACGCCACCGGCCATACCGGACACCAGGCGGGATCGATCTTCTCCAGGGCCCGGCGCCGCTCCCTGCTCAGTACACCGGCATCAGAGTCCGTCTCCTGCCCCGCCGCCGGGCGATTGTCGGCCCGCCGGGCAGCAGCACGCTGGTTCTTCAGCCAGACACCGACGGGATAGTTCTCCCAGGTGGCCTCGGTAGGGGCTAGCAGATGGCCATGCTCGGCGGCCCAGCCGCGGGCCGCGGCCAGACCCTCGTCGAAGGCGACGGTGAAGTGGGACCACACCATGCCGAGCTCGTCCAACTGCGCGACTCGTTCCGGGCTGAGTGCGCCCTGGCGGTGCAGGCGCCGCTGATTGGAGATCCACACCCCCAGCGGGAAGCCGTCGGGCGCCGCGTGGCCGTAGGGAACGCGCAGATGCCCGTGGTCACTGCGAAAGGCGAGCGCCGCTTGCAGGGCGCGCCGCCAGAACTCGCCCTCCGGCTTCAGAACCCGCGCGCTGATGAAAGCCGCCAACTGAGCCGGATCCCGGCGCGTCGAAAACGACAGCAGCCCCTGCGCCGCCGTCCCGATCCCACCGCTGGAACCCGCGGCAGCTGAGGCCGACACCGACCGGCTGGGAGCCTGCGGGACGGCCAATTGCTCGACCGTCTCGGCGTCATGCGCCCGCAGCGCGCTCAGCAGCTTCGCCAGATCCTCATACGCCTTCGAGGCGAGCATCTCGTCCGGCTCCTCGCCCGGCCCCAGGAACACAGGCACCACCAGTGAAGCGATCTTGCCCTCACCCGGCTGCATCCGCAAGGCACGCCCCACGGCCTGGACCACGTCGGGCACCGAGCCCCGCACGTCCGCGAAGACCACCGCGTCACAACCCGGGGTATCCACCCCCTCGCCCAGCACCCGCACCGACGACAGCACGCACCGCTCCCACGCCTGCCCATCCGCCGCACGCCCCGAGGAGAACTCCTCCAGCACCCGCCGCCGGTGCCCCATCTTGTGCTCTCCGCACAGCCACTCCGCCCATACCGCCCCCGGTTCCGGGTACGCCCCCTCACCGCTCTTCCACAACGCCTTCGCCACCCCACCCAGCCCGCTCGCGAAGGCCTCCGCCTCACTCGTGCGGTAATGGAAGGTCAACAGCCGCCCCAGCCCCTGCTCGGCCGCCGTCTTCAAAACCGCCGTCTGCAATGCGGCCAACCGCAGCCCCCGCACCGCATCACTGCGCGCATCCGAGCCCACCAGCTGTACCGCCTGCACCTGTGGATCAGCGATGTCCACGCACACCACCTGATACCGAGCGACCAGCCCCCGCTCGATCGCCTCCGACAGCGTCAACCGGTACACCACCGGCCCAAACACGCTCTCGTCGTTCATCGAGGCAACCAGCCGCCCCATCCCACCCTCAGACGAGGCGTCCCACAGCCTCGGCGTCGCCGTCATGTACAAACGCCGCGCCGCCGGCACCTTCCCCTGGTCATGCACCGCCGCCCACGGCTTCCCCAACACCCCCGAGGTCCGGTGCGCCTCATCCACCACCACCAGATCCCACCGCCCCAGGCCACCAGCATGAGCCCGCTCCAACACCCCCAACCCCAAAGCCGCATACGTAGCGAACACCGTCACCCGCTCACGACGCGCCCACACCACCAACTGGTCCGCGTCCGTTGTGCACCGCACTCCCAGCGCCCCGCCCTCACGCGGCGAGCACACCCCGAACAGCGGCCCCGCACGCCCCGCTGCCCGCCACACTCCCACCATCTGCCCCAGCAGATCGAGCGTGGGAACCAGCACCAACACCCGCCCCGCACGCAACTCCAGCGCCGCATACACTCCAACCAGGCTTTTGCCCGCCCCTGTGGCCGCAACGACCTGGGCCCGCAACCCGCCCTCAGGCCACATCTCACCCGTCGGCCGCGCCAGCGCCCGCACTACCGCATCCACAGCCTCGATCTGATGGGGGCGAAGCCGATGCCGACCCGACACGAGATCTTCCTGCCTTCCCTGCCCGACCAACGGGGGCAGTAGCCCCTAATTACAGAATCTATCCCGGACCGTTTTGATGCAACCACTCTTCCGGGTGACTGCAGAGCCGCCCCCCGAAAGACACACCCACAACTGTCCCGCCCAAACACATGCTCTCCACGGGCTTGACTGTCCTTCTCGACGCGGCCGCCGGAAGTGGGACAATGCTCGCCTACACCTTCCGCCGGAACCCACTGAGCAACCCCAGCAGTCGGGACCATCCTGAAAGTCCATCAGACTGCCCTTCTGACAGGGCATAGAGGTCTCGTGCGACTGGAAGTTCATATCCACTCCTCAGCGAGCCCCCCGCCTATTTTGCTGCCGACTTCGGGCCGCGCGGAGCGTGGCCCGTGCCTTGCGCGCAGCGCGAGGCCTGCGAGTCGGAGCGCAGCGGAGACTGCACGGTCCGGGCTCAGCCCGGACCAGCTCCTGGAGCGCAGCGGAAGGAGCATCAAACCCTCGGGCGAAGCCCGAGGGTTGGGCGGTAAGCGCAGCGCGCCGCCGGCGCTCACGCGGAGCGTGAGCGAACACCCGCGCGCAGCGCGGGTGTTTCGTTTTCATCGCGCGCAGCGCGATGGGACCCGCTCCGCGCGGCCCGAACTCGGCAGCACAATAGGCGGGGGGCTCGCTGAGGAG
>NZ_JBFAWL010000031.1:0-53564 GCF_040680275.1 Streptomyces sp. NPDC052079 | reverse complement strand
GGGTGACACATCACGAGAGCGGAACATCGGGAGGAATAATCCCGACGTTCACAGCGTCCTCGCTGTGTTTTTTCAAAGGAACCTCGACCATCCGAGCAAGTCGAATGGACGGGGTATCAACATATCTGGCGTTGACTTTTGGCACGCTGTTGAGTTCTCAAGGAACGGAGGCTTCCTTTGTACTCACCCTCTCGGGCTTTCCTCCGGGCGCTTCCCTTCGGTGTTCTCAACTCTATCAGTGTTTTCCGACTCCCTGACCACCGTCCCGCAGACATGCAGAAAGTGATCCGAAGATGGGATCTGATGAGTTTGGTTGCCTGCCGGGCTGGGACACTCGATCGTGTCACTCGCCCCCGAGCAGGATGTAGCACTCTACAACGGTCGCGGATTGCATGCAAGTCAACTAGAGTGGGTGGTCTAGACCTCTCGTCTAGACCAATATCCGGCCTGTCCCCCGGAACCGGTACGTCACATGACATACCCTGCTGAACAGCACCGGAGACAGGCAGTGACGGCGCTCGTACAACCCCACGCCTTGGGAGGCTTCCCATGACCACCGTGACGTCCCCACTTGCCGGACGTGCCATCGGACTGGCGTCCGTGCCCGATCCCGTCTTCTCCGGCGCCATGGTAGGCCCGGGTACGGCGATCGACCCGGCGCGGGAACCCTCCGAGGCCGTCTCCCCCGTCGACGGCGTGATCGTCTCCCTGCATCCGCACGCGTTCGTCGTCGTGGACGAGAGCGGCCACGGTGTGCTCACCCACCTCGGTATCGACACGGTGCAGCTCAACGGCGAGGGGTTCGAACTGCTTGTCAGCAAGGGCGACACGGTGACCCGCGGTCAGGGCATCGTGCGCTGGGACCCGGCCGCCGTGGAAGCCGCCGGCAAGTCCCCGGTCTGCCCGGTCGTGGCCCTGGAGGCCACGGCGGACGCTCTCTCCGAACTTCGCGACGACGGCGAGGTGAAGGCCGGCGACAGTCTCTTCCTCTGGAAGTGACACAGCGCCGTCCCTCTTACGGCCCCCACGACAACCACCACGGCGGCTGAGGCCGCCGGTACGAGCGGAGACGGGTGAGATGGAGACAACGCTGCGAGGCGTCGGTGTCAGCCACGGTGTGGCGATCGGCGAGGTCCGGCACATGGGTACGGCGGTGCTCGAGCCGCCCGCCAAGCAGATTCCGCCGGAGGACGCGGAGCGCGAGCAGGGGCGTGCCCGCATGGCCGTGGAGGCGGTCGCGGCCGATCTGATGGCACGCGGGAATCTCGCCGGGGGCGAGGCCCAGGCGGTGCTCGAGGCACAGGCCATGATGGCCCAGGACCCCGAGCTGCTGGCCGACGTGGAGCGGCGCATCGCCGTCGGCAGCACGGCTGAGCGGGCGGTGTACGACGCGTTCGCCTCGTACCGCGAGCTGCTGGCGAACGCCGGTGAGTATCTGGCGGGGCGGGTTGCCGACCTCGACGATGTGCGGAACCGTATCGTCGCTCGGCTGCTCGGAGTGCCGATGCCCGGTGTGCCGGACAGCGACGAGCCGTACGTGCTGGTGGCCCGGGATCTGGCGCCGGCGGACACGGCGCTGCTCGACCCGACGCTGGTGCTCGGCTTTGTGACCGAGGAGGGCGGGCCTACCAGTCACAGCGCGATCCTGGCCCGTGCGCTAGGTGTCCCGGCCGTGGTCGCCCTGCCGGGCGCTGGGGAGCTGGCGGAGGGCACGCTGATAGCGGTTGACGGCAGCACCGGTGAGATCTTCCTGAACCCGAGCGACGAGAAGCGGGCCCAGCTCGAGGCGGCTGCTGCTGAGCGCAAGGCCGCACTGGCCGCGTCGACCGGGCCGGGTGCGACCGCGGACGGTCACAAGGTGCCGCTGCTGGCCAACATCGGTGGTCCGGCGGACGTGGCGGCCGCCGTCGAGGCGGGCGCGGAGGGGGTCGGTCTCTTCCGTACCGAGTTCCTGTTTCTGGACGACAGCAAGAACGCTCCTTCCGAGGAGAAGCAGGTCACGGCCTACCGGCAGGTCCTCGAGGCGTTTCCCGAGGGGCGGGTCGTGGTGCGGGTGCTGGACGCGGGCGCGGACAAGCCGCTGGACTTCCTCACCCCGGCGGACGAGCCGAACCCGGCGCTGGGTGTGCGCGGTCTGCGGACGTTGCTGGACCATCCCGAGGTGCTGCGTACCCAGCTGACGGCGCTGGCCAAGGCCGCTGAGGGGCTGCCCGTGTACCTCGAGGTCATGGCCCCGATGGTGGCGGACCGGGCCGATGCCAAGGCCTTCGCGGACGCGTGCCGGGAGGCCGGTTTGCGGGCGAAGTTCGGCGCGATGGTCGAGATTCCGTCGGCCGCGCTGCGGGCGCGCTCGGTGCTGCAGGAGGTGGAGTTCCTGTCGCTGGGGACGAACGACCTCGCGCAGTACACGTTCGCCGCGGACCGTCAGGTGGGTGCGGTCTCCCGGCTGCAGGACCCGTGGCAGCCCGCGCTGCTCGATCTGGTGGCGCTCTCCGCGGAGGCGGCGAAGGCCGAGGGCAAGAGCTGTGGTGTGTGCGGTGAGGCGGCCTCCGATCCGCTTCTGGCGTGTGTGCTGACCGGGCTGGGTGTCACCTCTCTCTCCATGGGTGCGGCGTCGATTCCGTACGTACGGGCGTCGCTGGCGAAGTACACGCTGGCGCAGTGTGAGCGAGCCGCGGCGGCCGCCCGGGCGACGGACAGTGCCCAGGACGCCCGCGCCGCCGCGCACGCGGTGCTGTCGGGCGAGTAGCACTAACTCGATCGGTTTTCCGGAAATCCGGACAAGGGGGCGCTCCGCTGCAGGTGAGGCGCCCCCTTCGGTGCAGCCGGGGTCAGTGGTGGTGGGCCGGGTTGGGGCCCTCCTCTCCGAGGTCGGGTGGCTCGCAGTAGTCGACGTCGGACTCCGGTCCGATGAGTTCTCCGGATTCGGCGTCGGTGCAGTAGGCGTCGAAGACCTCCCCGGCGGTAAGGGGTGCGAGGCCGAAGGCGCGCAGGCGCCAGCCGTGGACGCGGTCGCGGGAGCCGGGTTTGCTGATCCGCATGACCAGTCCGCCGGGGCTCCCGGTGGCGAGGCCGACGGCCAGGACGGTGGTGAACTCCAGGGCCTCGGTTTCGTCGATGTCCAGGCGGCCGGCGAGGTCGTCCGCGTGGTCGTCCGCGTGCAGGACGGCCACAAGGGTGTCCGGTGGCCCTGAGACGCTGCAGACGAGGTGCCGGTCGCCGGGCGGGGCGGTGTCGAGGATGCGTACGAGCAGGTGTGAGGCGCGGGCGAAGGCGGCGCGGCCGAGGTCCTCGCCGCAGGAGGCGCAGGGGCCGAGTCGGGCGAGGAGTGCGGTCGCGTACTCCCAGGTCGCCTGGCGGACGGCCGCGTCGACGAGCGTGGGCAGGAGGTCGGTCAGCGGCCGGCCGTCGTAGGGGACGGTGGGTCCGGTCGACGACAGTTCGGCCGTGAACCGGGAGCGGCTGGTGTGGCTGTCGGGGTCGAGGCCGGTTTGTGCGCAGAACTCGGCGTAGTCCGCGGGGTCGAAGAGGGCCACGGTGGTGTGGCTGCCCTGCAGTGCCCGGGTCCTGAGGACGGCTTCGACGTGTTTGAGGTAGGTGGTGTGGTCGTCGAAGACGAAACTGTCGTAGCGCCGCATGGCGCGGAAGTCGTGCTCGTCGGTCAGCAGGCCGATGGTGCCGACGATCTCGCGGCGCAGGACGCCTCGCAAGGTTCGGTGGTCGGTGTACGCCATGTCTCCCCCTCTGCACAGTCGATCAATGCTCACTCACAGTAATCGACGGCACTGACAGTGAGGGTGTAGTGAGGGTGGAGGAGACGATGGCGTACCCGGAGGGGGCTCAGGCGC
Organism: Streptomyces sp. NPDC052079; assembly: GCF_040680275.1. NCBI lineage: Bacteria > Bacillati > Actinomycetota > Actinomycetes > Kitasatosporales > Streptomycetaceae > Streptomyces > Streptomyces sp. NPDC052079. Next base: position 49,716 of record NZ_JBFAWL010000031.1, on the reverse strand, counting down.
GCTTGCGGGCGAGGTCCTCGTAGAAGGTCAGCAGGTCGAGGTTGTCGATGGAGCCCGGGTTGACCGCCTTCTCCAGCGGGGTGCCCTGGAGCAGGCGCTTCACCGGGACTTCGATGCGCTTGCCGGTGAGGGTGTGCGGGACTCCGGGCACCTCGATGATCTCGTCGGGGACGTGGCGGGGTGAGAGCTGCTCGCGGATGGTCCGTTTGATGCGGTTGAGCAGGTCCTCGTCCAGGGTGGCGCCGGGTGTCAGGTGGACGAACAGGGGCATCCAGTAGCCGCCGTCGGGCTGTTCGATGCCGATGACGAGGGATTCCTTGATCTCGGGGAGGCGTTCCACGGCTTCGTAGATGTCGGCCGAGCCCATGCGGACGCCCTGGCGGTTGAGGGTGGAGTCGGAGCGGCCGTGGATGACGACGGATCCCCTCGAGGTGATGGTGATCCAGTCGCCGTGCCGCCAGACGCCGGGGTAGGTGTCGAAGTAGCTGTCGTGGTACCGGCTGCCGTCGGGGTCGTTCCAGAAGCGGATCGGCATGGACGGCATGGGGTTGGTGACCACCAGTTCGCCGACCTCGTCGGTCAGGGGCTTGCCGCTGGGGTCCCATGACTGCAGGTCGGTGCCGAGGCCGGGTGCCTGGAGCTCTCCGACGTGGACGGGGAGGGTCGGTACGGCTCCGGCGAAACAGGAGCAGACGTCCGTGCCGCCGCTGACGGAGGCGATCCACAGGTCGGCCCCGTTCTCGGCGAACTCGTCGTGCAGCCAGCGGAAGCCGTCGGGGGGCAGAGGGGAGCCGGTGGTGGCGACGCACTTGACGGCGGAGAGGTCGTAGTCGCGTGCGGGGTGCACGCCGGCCTTGCGGCAGGCCATGACGTAGGCGGCGGAGGTGCCGTAGAGGGTGGCTCCGGTGCGTTCGGCGATCCGCCACTGGGCGCCGGTGTCGGGGTAGCCGGGGCTGCCGTCGTACAGGACGATCGTCGTTCCGGTCAGGAGGCCGGAGACGAGGAAGTTCCACATCATCCAGCCGGTCGAGGTGTACCAGAAGAAGCGGTCCTCGGGGCCCAGGTCGCAGTGGAGACCGAGCTGCTTGAGGTGTTCGACGAGGATGCCGCCCTGGGACTGCACGATCGCCTTGGGCAGACCGGTGGTGCCGGAGGAGTAGAGCACCCACAGCGGGTGGTCGAAGGGCACCTGCTCGAAGACCGGCTCGGTGTCCGCCGAGGTGAGGGCGGCCCAGTCGAGGGCGCCGTCCGGGGCCCCGGTACCGAGCAGGGGGATGTGTACGACGGCGCGCAGGGTGGGCAGTTCGCGGCGGAGTTCGGCGACGACATCGCGGCGGTCGTGCTCCTTGCCGCCGTAGCGGTAGCCGTCGACGGTGAACAGGACGACGGGTTCGACCTGCTGGAAGCGGTCGAGGACGCTGCGGGCGCCGAAGTCGGGGGCGCAGGAGGTCCAAACGCCGCCCACGGCCGCCGTGGCGAGGAGGGCGACGACGGCCTGCGGGATGTTCGGCAGGTAGCCGCTGACCCGGTCGCCGGGACGTACCCCGAGGGTGCGCAGTTCGGCGGCGAGGGACCCGACCTGGCGGCGCAGTTCGGCCCAGGTGACGGGACGCGGATCATGGGTTTCGTCGACGTGCAGCAGGGCCGGTTCGTCCGCGCGGGTCCCGGTCGCGCGCAGGGCGTGCTCGGCGTAGTTGAGGGTCGCTCCGGGGAACCACTGGGCGCCGGGCATCGAGCGGTCGCCCAGCACGCGCGCGTAGGGCGTCGTGAAGCGGACGTCGAACCACTCCGTGACCGCTTTCCAGAAGGTCTCCAGCTCTTCCACGGACCAGCGGTGGAGCGCCGCGTAGCCGCCCTCGGCGGGGGCGTTGTGGTGCTCGGCGGCCCATGCCTGGAACGAGGTGATCCGTGCCTGGGCGACAGCTTCCGTATCGGGCTGCCAGAGCGGCTGGGGGTTCGCGGTCGACATGGGGCGGCTCCCGGACTGTGCGCGTCGTGTGCGTCCTGCGCGCACGGGCTGGGGTGTGCGCGTGACGCGGCTGACAGGGACGATGCCATGTGATCGACTTCTGCACCAGGGTGCCCCGCACATAGTCCGTGACGTGAAGATGTGGTCCGATCACGGATGAACGGGAGTTGAACGACACCCTTGCCGGGCTCGATCGGTGACAGGGTGAGCACTATGGACGGTCGTGGCCTGGTGCGTTCGGTGAAATCGGTCGGTTCGGTGGGGGCGGCTCAGGGGTTGCGTACCGTACGAGCGGCGTGGCGGAGGAGGCGGGCGGACGCCGACGGGCTGCCGGCGCACGGGCCGGTGCGGGCGCGGGTGCCCGGAACGGTGCGGGAGGCGGAGCCGGGGCCGGGTGGGGGCGTGCTCCGGTTCACCCGTTCGGAACTGCGGATCTTCGTTGCGGTGAACGGGGCCGTCTTCTGGGGCTGGGACGGAGCGGCTCCGGAGCCGTCCTACGCGCTGGCCGGCCGCTGCCCCGATCCGGATCCGCGGGCGGCGCTGGAGCCGGACAAGGACGGTGGCTGGCGCGTGGTGGCCGAGCGGGTCACGGTCGTCGTCTCGCGGCACGGCGCGGTGGAGGTGCTGACTCCGGGCGGGGTGACGCTGCGGCGCGACCTGCCGCCGCTGTGGTGGGAGCCGGTCAGGGGTGGCACCGCGCGGTGGAAGCAGCGGTCCGAGGTGCCGGCGGACGCCCGCTTCTTCGGTCTCGGGGGCCGTGCGTCGGGGCCTCGGCTGCGGGACGGTGTGTACCGGTTGTGGAACACCGGTCCCCGTCGTGCCGTGGGGCCGGGCGACGGTGCGCTGTCCGTCACGATGCCGGTGCAGATGGTGGTGGCCGACGCGGGCACGCATCTGGTGTTCCACGACAGTGCGTGGGACGGCACGGTGACGCTGCGGGAGGGTACGGAGGGCGTGGGGTCCGGGCACGACCGGGCCGGTACGAGCGAGCTGCGGATGGACGGCGGCCCGCTGCGCTGCTGGGTGATGGTCGGTACTCCCGCGCGCGTGCTGCTCGCCTGGGCGTCGCTCACCGGTGCGCCGGCGCTGCCGCCCGCGTGGGCGCTCGGTCACCAGCACGCGTGGTCGGGCGGCGGCGGTGAGGAGGAGCTGCGGCGGATCGTCGAGGACCACGTGGCGCACGAGGTGCCGCTGGAGGCCGTGCACCTCGGTGTGGGCCACTTCGACTCGCGGCAGGTGTTCACCGTCGACCGGGAGCGGTTCCCGAAGCTGCCGGTCCTCGCGGACGAGCTGCTGCGCAAGGGCGTCAGGCTGGTGTCGGTGGTGGCGCCTGCCGTCGGGGCGGTTTCCGGGAATGCCGTGTACGACGACGGGGTGGAACGGGACGCCTTCGTGCGGGGCGCCGACGGGAAGGCCGTACGGGGAGTGTCGTGGACGGGGGAGGCGGTCTTCCCGGACTTCACGCACGCGCGGGTGCGTGCGTGGTGGGGCGCGTTGTACGCGGAGCGGCTGGCCCAGGGGTTCGCCGGTTTCTGGCACACGCTGGACGAGCCGACGTCGTTCACGGCGTTCGGCGAGTCGACGCTGCCGCGGTCGGCCCGGCACGCTCTGGACGGCAGGGACGGCGATCACCGCGAGGCGCACAACCTCTACGGGCTGTGCATGGCCCGGGCGGCGTACGAAGGGCTCCTCAAGCAGGCACCGCGGGATCGTCCGTTCGTCCTGTCGCGCTCCGGGTGGGCCGGTGTGCAGCGCTACGGCGGGGTGTGGTGGGGCGTGGCGGGGTCGGGCTGGTCCGGGTTGCGGGCGTCGCTGGCTCTGGCGCTGGGACTGGGGCTGTGCGGGGTGCCCTGTGCGGGTCCGGACCTCGGCGGCTCGGACCGGGAGCGGTCGCCGGAGCTGTATCTGCGCCGGCTCCAGCTGGGTGCCTATCTGCCCGTGTTCCGTACGCGCACCGGTCCGCGTGCCGGGAGCGGGGAGCCCTGGGGGTTCGGTGCCGAGGTCCTTGAGCACGCACGTGGGACGCTCCTCGAGCGCCGGCGGCTGCTGCCGTACTTCATGACGCTGGCGCACCTCGCGCGGCGTACCGGTGCACCCTATGTGCGTCCGCTGTGGTGGGCGGCGCCGGAGGAGCGCTCGTTGCGCGACTGTGAGGACGCCTTCCTGCTCGGTGACTGTCTGCTGGTGGCTCCGGTCCTCGACCCGGGTGCGGACCGGCGGGCCGTCGTGCTGCCGCTTGGGCGGTGGTACGACACGGCGACGGAACGGGCGTACGAGGGCCCCGCCCAGGTGCTGGTCGACGCACCCCTGGGACGGATTCCGGTGTTCGCGCGCGGGGGCTCGGTCCTGCCGGTCCTGGGTGAGGACGGCGGTACGGAGCTCGAGGTGTGGGCGCCGGCCCGGGGGCGGAGCGGGGGCGGGCCGGCCGTGACGGAGGCCGGCGAGGGGTGGGAGGAGCCGGAGATCGAGCGGTACACGGTCCGCTGGTCGGGCCCGCGGATCGTCGTCGAGCGGGAGGGCGAGGACGGGGCGGAGGTGCCGGCCCGCCCGGTACGCGTCCGCGGGCTGGGGCCGGCCGGGGATCAGATGTAGCGCCCCTCGAACCAGGCCCGCACGGCCAGGGTGTGGAGGGGGAAGGCGAGTTCCTCGGGGCGGCGGAGCAGGCCCCGGGCCTCGGTCTCGTCGGTGGGGGCGAAGGGCGGCAGGTCGTCCGCGGGACGTTCGGGCAGGATCCCGAAGAGCAGCAGATGTCCGTCGGGCGAGCTCATGGCGTCGGCGAGGCGTACGTCGCGGCTCGCCGCCTCGATGCCGGTCTCTTCCCTGAGTTCACGGACGACGGCCTGGCGCCAGTCCTCCCGGTCGTCGATGTAGCCGCCGGGCAGGGCGGTGCGGCCGCGTGCGGGAGCGATGGCCCGGGTGACGACGACCAGGGCGGTGCCCTGGGTGTCGTACACGGGCTGGAGGGCCACCGCGACCGGGAGCGGGTTGCGGTAGGCGACGGTGCCGCAGGCCGGGCAGGTGCGGGGCCAGCCGGAGACGCCCTCTCCGAAGGGCGTGCCGCAGCTCGAACAGTGGGAGTCCGGCGCGGAGTTGGGAACCATGGGAGTTTCGGACACGCGCGGGACTGTATCCGATCACGGTGAGGGAGTCTCCGGGGGGTCGGTCAGCGGTGGCCGTGGAGTGACCTGCGGGACACCGGGAAGTCGAAGTAGGTGTCCGGGTGGGTCTCCGGCTTGAAGGTGTAATGCCACCATTCCTCGGCCAGGTTCACGAATCCGAGCTCCTCCAGGGTGTTCTTGAGCAGCAACCGGTTGGCGCGCTGTTCGCCCTGGATGCGCGGGTCGAGGGTGTGGCTGAGGGTGTCGAAGCAGTCGTAACCGGTGCCCATGTCCAGGGAATTGTCGGGGAACCGCTGGTCCTGGGGTGCGAAGCAGGGGCTGAGGGGTTGCCCGAGGTGGTAGGGCCGGGTGGGCCGCGCGGGGAGCTTCACGATGGTGAGGTCCACCGTCGAGCCGCGGCTGTGGCCGGACTTCTCCGCGATGTAACCGTCGGCGAACAGCCTGGTCTTGTCGACGTTCGGGTAGAACTCGGTCTTCATCCGCTGGTCGTCGAGGTCCTTGGCCCAGCGGACGAAGTGGTCCACCGCGCGTTGCGGCCGGTAACAGTCGTACACCTTGAGGGAGTAGCCCCGGCGCAGGAGCTTCGTCTGGGCCGTGTGGAGGGCCTTAGCGGCGGGCCTGGTGAGGATGCACAGGGGCTGGCGGTAGCCGTCGATGGGCTCGCCGACGAAGTTGTGCGGTGTGACGTAGCGGATCTCCTGAATGATCGTCGGGTCCACGCTGTTCAGCGCCACGAAGTCCCGAGGTGCCTTGGGTTCGGGCTCCGCCCGGGCGGGAGCGGCAGCGGCGGTCGCGGTGAGCAGGGCAGCGATGGTGGTGGCCAGACCGCGTACCGCGGTGGAGAGTCGTGTCATGTTCCCTGCATCTATCAGGAGTCGGGCTGGTGCGGGAAGCAGGTGGCCGAAAACCGTTGCGGTCGGCGACCTTGACGCCCCTTGAGCGCCGGTGAACACTTCCGGTGTCAGTCGACATCGCCGTACATCTCGGTGCTTTCCGGCATGCCCGTCCAGGGGTCCTCCTGCGACAAGGCCCACTCCCCACGGGCGATTCGACTGCGACGGCACGCTCGTCACGGACGCCGGGCGGGGCGCGGGTTCTCCCTGCCTTCGGCTGACGTAGCAAGGGAAACGCACCCTGCACGTGAGGTCCGGGGCGGATCGTCCTGGGCCAGGGCCTAGGAGCCGCCATGAGCAACGGAGACATATTCGTCGGGGAAGTCATCGGCACCGCGATCCTCATCCTGTTCGGCGCAGGGGTGGTCGCGGCCGTCGTACTGAACTACTCGAAGGCCAAGGACGCCGGCTGGGTCGTCATCGCGCTGGGCTGGGGTTTCGGCGTGATGGCCGGGGCGTACACCGCCGCCCCGCTGTCCGGTGGGCATCTCAACCCGGCGGTCACCCTCGGGATCGCCATCGACACAGGGGAATGGGACAAGGTCCACATCTACGTCGCCGGGCAGATGGTCGGTGCCATGCTCGGCGCCGTCCTGTGCTGGCTGGTCTACTACGCGCAGTTCCAGGCCAACTCGGAGGAGGACATCGCCCAGCCGACGCTCGGGATCTTCTCCACGTCGCCGACGATCCGCAATCCTGTCGCGAACCTCATGACGGAGATCATCGCGACCATGGGGCTGGTGCTGCCGATCCTCGCGTTCGGTCTGACGAAGGGGCTCGGCGAGTCGGGCACCGCGATCCTCATCGTCTCGTTCCTGGTGGTCGGCATCGGTCTCTCGCTCGGCGGTCCGACCGGATATGCCATCAACCCGGCCCGTGACCTCGGACCGCGCATCGTCCACGCGCTGCTCCCGATCCCCAACAAGGGCACCTCCGACTGGGGGTACGCGTGGGTTCCCGTGGTGGGACCGCTCATCGGTGCGGCGCTGTCCGGGCTGGTCTTCAACGCAGCCTTCTGAACGCAGCCTTCTGCACGAACCTCCGCACGAACCGACGAAGGGGACGTCATGACGGACAAGTTCGTCGCCGCGATCGATCAAGGCACCACCTCCAGTCGCTGCATCGTCTTCGACCAGCACGGCGGGATCGTCGCCGTCGACCAGCGCGAGCACCGCCAGATCTTCCCGAAGCCGGGCTGGGTGGAGCACGACGCCACCGAGATCTGGTCCAAGGTGCAGGCCGTGGTCGCCGGGGCGATAGCCAAGGCAGGCCTGCGTGCGGACCAGTTGAGCGCGCTCGGCATCACCAACCAGCGGGAGACGACGGTCCTGTGGGACCGGGCCACGGGCAAGCCCGTGCACAACGCGGTCGTCTGGCAGGACACCCGGACCGCCGCGCTCTGCAACCAGTTGGGCGGATCGGACGGGCAGGACCGTTTCCGCGGGCAGACCGGGCTGCCGCTGGCGAGTTACTTCTCCGGGCCGAAGGCGGCCTGGCTGCTGGACAACGTGCCCGGCCTCAGGGCGCGTGCGGAGAACGGCGAGATCGCGTTCGGCACCATCGACTCCTGGCTGATCTGGAACCTCACGGGCGGCACGGACGGCGGCCGGCACGTCACCGATGTGACCAACGCCGGCCGGACCATGCTGATGAACCTGGAGACGCTCCAGTGGGACGCGTCCATCCTGTCCGCGATGAACGTACCCGAGGCGATGCTCCCGGAGATCAGGTCCTCCTCCGAGGTCTACGGCACCGCCGTCGGCCAGCTCTCCGGCGTTCCCGTCGCCTCGGCGCTCGGCGACCAGCAGGCGGCCGTCTTCGGACAGGCCTGCTACGACGTGGGCACGGCGAAGAACACGTACGGCACGGGCAGCTTCCTGCTCCTCAACACCGGGAACCGGCCGGTGCCGTCGAAGAGCGGGCTCCTCACGACGATGGGCTACAAGATCGGTGACGAGGCGCCCGTCTACTGCCTGGAGGGGTCGATCGCCATCACGGGCGCGCTGGTGCAGTGGTTCCGTGACCAGCTCGGCATCATCCGTACCGCCGACGAGATCGAACCGCTCGCCAGGAGCGTGGAGGACAACGGCGGGGCCTACATCGTGCCCGCGTTCTCCGGCCTCTTCGCCCCGTACTGGCGTTCCGACGCGCGCGGTGTGGTCACGGGCCTCACCCGGTACGTGACGAAGGCGCACCTCGCGCGTGCCGTGCTGGAGGCGACGAGCTGGCAGACGCGCGAGGTCGTGGACGCCATGTACCAGGATTCGGGGGTGCCGATCACCACCTTGAAGGTCGACGGCGGTATGACGAAGAACAACCTGCTCATGCAGCACCAGGCGGACGTGCTCGGGGTGCCCGTGATCCGGCCCCGCGTGTCGGAGACGACCTGTCTCGGCGCCGCCTACGCGGCGGGGCTCGCCACGGGCGTGTGGAACGGCCTGGACGAGCTGAAGTCGCACTGGCAGAAGGACGCCGAGTGGACGCCCGCCATGGAGGCGTCGGTGCGCGACCGCGAGTACCACAACTGGCGCAAGGCGGTGGAGAAGAGCTTCGGCTGGATGGAGGAGGGCGACGACTGACCACGTGCGGTCGTCCCCTCCTTCGCGCGGCGGCCCGTGCTCCGGTCGGCGGGAGCACGGGCCGCACCTCCGCGGCCGCGTCAGGTGGTGACGGCCGCCCGTCTCTGCGAGGCCTGCGCCATGGCGTGCTGGACGACGCCGACCAGCACCTCCTTGACCGACTCGCGCTGCCGCGCGTCGCACATCACGAGCGGTACGTGATCGTCGAGGTCGAGGGCCCGGCGGACGTCCTCGGCCGGGTAACGGGGCGCGCCCTCGAAGCAGTTGACGCCGACGAGGAACGGTATGGAGCGTCGCTCGAAGTAGTCGACGGCCGCGAAGCAGTCCTCCAGCCGCCGGGTGTCGGCGAGGACCACGGCTCCGAGGGCGCCCTCGGACAGCTCGTCCCACATGAACCAGAACCGCTCCTGTCCGGGTGTCCCGAAGAGGTACAGCACCAGGTCCTCGCGGAGCGTGATGCGGCCGAAGTCCATGGCCACGGTGGTGGTGTTCTTGGCTTCCACACCGCTGGTGTCGTCGACGGGGCGGCCGGCCTCGGTGAGGAGCTCCTCGGTGCGCAGCGGCCTGATCTCGCTGACCGCGCCGACGAGCGTGGTCTTGCCCACGCCGAAGCCGCCGGCCACCAGGATCTTGAGCGTGACGGGCTCGACCGGGGGCTTGCCGCGCTCAGAACGCCCGAAGATCATCGATCTCTTCTCCTGCTTGATGGGTTTCGGGCGGCGGGCCGTATCCCCCGCCGCCGGGGGTTTCGATGACGAGTACGTCGTCGGGGCCGACGTCCGCCGAGTCGCTGCCGGCGAGCGGGGTGACCGTGCCGTCCGCGCGCTCGACCCGGTTGGCGCCCAGTGCTCCGGGTGCGCCTCCCGCCATGCCGTACGGGGGCACCCTGCGGTGCTGGGACAGCGTGGAGACGGTCATCGGCTCCAGGAAACGGATCCTGCGCACGGCCCCGTCCCCGCCGCGCCACCGGCCGGCGCCGCCGCTGCCGCGGCGCACCGCGAACTCCTCGAGCCTGACGGGCAGTCGCCACTCCAGGATCTCGGGGTCGGTGAGCCGGGAGTTGGTCATGTGGGTCTGTACGACGGACGCGCCCGGGAAGCCGTCCCCGGCGCCGGAACCGGATGCGACGGTCTCGTAGTACTGGTGGCGCGCGTTGCCGAAGGTGACGTTGTTCATGGTGCCGGAGCCCTCCGCCTGGACGCCCAGGGCGGCGTAGAGCGCGCCCGTGATGGCCTGGGAGGTCTCCACGTTGCCCGCGACGACGGCGGCCGGCGGCTCGGGCGCGAGCATGGAACCGCGCGGGACGACGATGTGCAGCGGGCGCAGGCAGCCGTCGTTCAGCGGGATGTCGTCGGCGACCAGGGTGCGGAAGACGTACAGGACGGCCGCGTTGACGACCGAGAAGGGGGCGTTGAAGTTGGTGGCCAGCTGCGCCGACGTCCCGGTGAAGTCGATGGTCGCGGACCGGTTCCCACGGTCCACCCGGACGCTTACCCGGATGACGGCGCCCGAGTCGGTCTCGTAGGCGTAGTCGCCGTCGTCGAGGGCGTCGATGACGCGGCGAACCGCTTCCTCGGCGTTGTCCTGGACGTGCTTCATATAGGCCTGGACGACGTCGAGTCCGAAGTTCTCGATCATGCGGCCGACCTCCTCGACGCCCTTGTGGTTGGCGGCGATCTGGGCGCGCAGGTCGGCGAGGTTGGTGGTCGGGTTGCGGGAGGGGTGGGGAGCCTCGGTGAGGAGGCGGAGGGTCTCCTCCTCCCGGAAGCGGCCGTTCTCGGTCAGCAGCCAGTTGTCGAAGAGGACGCCTTCCTCGTCGATGGTGCGGCTGTCGGCAGGCATGGAGCCCGGGGCGATGCCGCCGATCTCCGCGTGGTGGCCGCGTGAGGCGACGTAGAAGAGGATCTTCCGGTCACTCTGTGTGTCGTCCGAGGGCCGGGTGCCGAAGACCGGGGTGATCACGGTGACGTCGGGCAGATGGGTGCCGCCGTGGTATGGGTCGTTGACGGCATAGGTGTCCCCGGGGCGCATGCCGGAGGCGCGTCGTCTGATGACCTCCTTGACGCTGGTGCCCATCGAGCCCAGGTGGACGGGGATGTGCGGTGCGTTGGCCACCAGGTTTCCGTCGGGGTCGAAGAGGGCGCAGGAGAAGTCCAGACGCTCCTTGATGTTGACGGACTGAGCGGTGGACTCGAGTCGGGCACCCATCTGTTCGGCGATGGACATGAAGAGGTTGTTGAAGATCTCGAGCAGAACGGGATCGGCTGCCGTGTCGATGTCGGAACTCTGCGTGACCGCGGCGCGTTCCATGACCAGATGCCCGTGGTCGGTCGCGGCCGCCCGCCAGCCGTCGTCGACGACGGTCGTCGCACCGGATTCGGTGATGATCGCCGGACCGGTGACGGTCTCGCCGGGGGGAAGGTCCTCGCGGCGGTGGAGGGGTACGTCGCGCCAGGTGCCGCCGGTGTGGAGGCGGACGGTCCGCGGGGCCGCGGTGTGGCGTTCCGGGGTGCCGTGTTCCGGGGTGCCTTCGTAGGGAGCGAGGGCGGAGAGATCGGGGGGTTGCGTGATGCCGGTGGCTTCGACGGAGAGGGCTTCGACGACGATCGGGCGGTCGAGCGTGAAGGAGTACGTGGCGCGATGACGTTCCTCGAAGGTGCGCCGCATGACGTCCGGCTCGGTCAGCTCGACGGTGAGGGTGGTGTCGGTGCCGTCGTAGCGGAGCTGGGCGCGGCGGGTGACCTCGATCCGCTCCGCGGGGACGTCCTCGGCGAGGAGTTCGGCGCGGGCCGCGTTCTCCAGGTCGTCGGCGGTCTTGTGGACGCCGGGCATCGCGGCGGGCTCCAGGGGCGCCTCCACGGACTGCTCCCGCATGGCGGTGGTGTCGGCGAGGCCGATGCCGAGTGCCGACAGGACTCCCGCCATGGGCGGGACGAGGACGGTGCGGATGCCGAGGGAGTCGGCGACCATGCACGCGTGCTGTCCGCCCGCCCCGCCGAAGGTGGTGAGGGCGTACCGGGTGATGTCGTGGCCTTTCTGGACGGAGATCCGCTTCACCGCGCCGGCGATGTTGGCGACGGCGATCTGCAGATAGCCCTCCGCGACCTGTTCGGGGGTGCGGTCGTCGCCGGTCCGTTCGCGGATCTCGCGGGCGAGGGCGGTGAAGCGGTCGCGGACGAGCGCGTCCTCGAGCGGCTGGTCGCCGTCCGGGCCGAAGACCGCGGGGAAGTGGGCCGGCTGGATACGGCCGAGCATGACGTTGGCATCGGTGACGGCCAGCGGGCCGCCGCGCCGGTAGCAGACGGGGCCCGGGTCGGCGCCGGCGGAGTCCGGGCCCACGCGGTAGCGGGAGCCGTCGAAGTGGAGGACGGAGCCGCCGCCGGCGGCGACGGTGTGGATGTCCAGCATGGGCGCGCGGAGCCGGACTCCGGCGATCTGTGTGGTGAAGACGCGTTCGTACTCGCCCGCGAAGTGCGAGACGTCGGTGGAGGTACCGCCCATGTCGAAGCCGATGACGCGGTCGTAGCCGGCGAGCTGGGACATGCGCGCCATGCCGACGATGCCGCCGGCCGGCCCGGAGAGGATGGCGTCCTTGCCGCGGAACTGGCCGGCCTCGGCGAGGCCACCGTTGGACTGCATGAACATCAGCCGTACGCCCTGGAGTTCGTCGGCGACGTGGCGGACGTAGCGGCGCAGCACGGGCGAGAGGTAGGCGTCGACGACGGCGGTGTCCCCGCGCGGGACGAGCTTCATCAGGGGGCTGACCTCGCTGGACAGCGAGATCTGCGGGAAGCCGATGCGGGCGGCGAGTTCCCCGATGCGCTGTTCGTGGGCGGGGTGGAGGTGGCTGTGCATGCAGACCACGGCGACGGCCCGGATCCCGTCGTCGTAGGCCCGGCGCAGCGGTCCGGTGAGGGCGTCCAGGTCCGGTTCGCGCAGGACGGTGCCGTCGGCGGCGATGCGTTCGTCCACCTCGACGACCTGTTCGTACAGCAGTTCGGGCAGGTCGATGCGGCGGGCGAAGATGCGGGGGCGGTTCTGGTAGGCGATGCGCAGGGCATCGCGGTAGCCGCGGGTGACGACGAGCAGTGTTCGTTCGCCCTTGCGTTCGAGAAGGGCGTTGGTGGCGACCGTGGTTCCCATGCGTACGGCGTCGACGGGGTCGCCGGACCCGGCCAGCAGCGCGCGGACGCCCACGACGGCCGCGTCGGTGCCAGCCGTCGCTCTGCGGGTGCCGGGCGGGGACGGGTCCGGGGCCGGGCGGTCGGACAGCACCTTGTGGGTGAGCAGCCGGCCGTCGGGGCGCCGCGCGACGATGTCGGTGAAGGTGCCGCCTCGGTCGACCCAGAACTGCCAGCCTGTCACGTCAGTACCCCGCTTCCGCGCCGGTCACAGCGCCCGGAGGCCGTTGATCACGTCGCGCAGAATACTCTCGTCCGGCAGTTCTGCCGGGGGTACCGGCCGGTTCACATGAACGAATTCGGCGTCCACGAGGTCGCCGACGAGGACCCGGACCACTCCGATCGGCAGGTCGAGTTCGGCGGAGAGTTCGGCGACGGTCTGCGAGCTGTCGCGGCACAGTCCCACGATGTCCACGTGCTCCGGGGAGAGGGTCGGATCGTCCTCCGGATCGTCCGCGTGCGGCTCCGTGACGACCACCGCGATCAGGTCGAGGCGGTGCTGGGCCGCACTGGTGGTGCGGCCCCGCGTCATCGCGTACGGACGGACGACCGGTCCGGCCTCGTCGTCGAACCAGTGGCTCCTGTCCTGACCGTCAGCGCTCATGACATCCCACTACCCGCCCGCGGGCAGATCGGTGCGCGGGGCGGCGCCGAGATGTACGCCGACCCGCTTCACGAGGAGCGTCATCTCGTAGGCGACCTGTCCGACGTCGGAGTCGGCGTCCGCGAGGACGGCGAGGCAGCTGCCGTCACCGGCGGCTGTGACGAACAGGAACGCCTCGTCGAGTTCGACGACCGTCTGGCGGACGTCACCCGCCTCGAAGTGGCGGCCCACGCCCTTGGCGAGGCTGTGGAAGCCGGAGGCGACGGCGGCCAGATGCTCGCTGTCCTCCCGGGTCAGGTCCTTCGACGCTCCGGTGGCCAGGCCGTCGCCGGAGAGCACGATCGCCTTGCGGATGCTGGCGACCCGGTCCACCAAGTCGTCGAGGAGCCAGTTCAGCTCCCCCTTGTCGGTCTCAGTGTGGCCGGTGGCCCTTGGTGCGGTCATCGACCGTCCCCCTTTGTCGTTCGTCGTGCTTCTGTGCCGCTGTCGGCCTCGTCGCCCGCGGCGTTCTCCTCGCGGCCGCGCTGCCAGCCGCGCTGGAGCGAGGCCATGCGGCTGCGTACTTCGTCCGCGTCCCGTTCAACGGGCCGGGCCCGGTCGGCGTTCCGAGTTTCGGCACTCCGCTTGAGCTGGGGGGCCAAGCTGGCCTGCCGTACCCGCCGGGGTAGCGAGCCGCCGCCGGGCGGTGCCGAGCCGGCGTCCGGTGCGCCGGGGGCCGGCGGCGCGTCATCGGGTCCGCCGTCCCCGGTCGCGGGGCGGCGGGTGCGCTGGGGAAGGCCGGCCGGCGGCTCCGGCCGGGCCTCGCGCGCGGGGCCGGTGGCTGCCGAAGTGCCGCCGCGCCCCGCGTCGCCGATGCCGGGGCGGGAGGCCTCGGCGGAGCGCCGGCGGGCGGGCAGCGGCGGCGGTGTCTCCGCGTCCGGTTCTTCGCGCTCCTGGTCGGAGGAGAGCCGGTCGGCGCGCCGGCGGGCGGGCAGCGGGGCAAGGGCCTCCGAGCCCGGGCGGCCGGTCCCCCGGCGTGCTGTGGGGTCCTCACCGCGGCGGCGGGCGGGCAGCGCAGGCGCTGCCTCGAGCTCGGTGCGGGCGGAGGGGCCGGTCGTCTCCTCCTCCGTACGCTCCCCGCGGGCACGCCGGTCGCGGACCGGACGGCCGTGGGAGCTGACCAGTTTGGGGGCCGCCCTGCGGGTGAGCGGAACCGGGGAGTCCGTACGGTCGTCCCCTTCGGGTGCCTCCGGGGTGCCGGGCCCCGGTGGCCCGGACTCATGGCAGGGGCCCGTTCGCTCGTCGGTGGTTCCGCTGACGGAACGGCGGGGGCGGAAGAGGCCGCCGTGCTCGCCGTCCTCCTCGCCCAGGACGCCGGGGAAACCCTCGAGGGCGTCCAGGTCGACGGGGGACTCCAGTTCCACCGGCCCGTCCAGGAGCGAGGCGGGCAGCCGGGGCAGCTGCACGGGCACCTGGGAGAGCGCCGCGCGACGGCTCTCCTCCGGCTCCCGGTCCTTGGTGCGCCGAGGCCGGTCGAGACGGAACCCGACGCCGTTGGTGTCCGGGATGTCGTCCGTCAGCAGGGCGTCGGGGATGAAGACGATGGCCGTGGTGCCTCCGTACGGGGAGGGCTGCAGGGAGACCCGGACGTTCTGGCGCTGTGCGAGACGGCTGACCACGAACAGCCCGAGCCGGTCGGTGTCGGACAGCTCGAACTCCGGCGTCTCGGCGAGACGGAGGTTGGCGTCCAGGAGCGCGTCGGCCGCCATGCCGAGACCGCGGTCGTGGATCTCCAGGGTGAAGCCGTTGCCCACCCGGTCGCCCAGGACCTGGACGGCGGTGTGCGGCGGGGAGAACACCGTGGCGTTCTCCAGCAGTTCGGCCACGAGATGGGTGAGGTCGGCGACGGCCGGTCCGGTGACGGCGACCCTCGGCAGCCGGCGGACCTCGATGCGCTCGTAGTCCTCGACCTCGGCGACGGCGGCGCGTACCACGTCCATGAGCTGGACGGGTTTGCGCCACTGCCGGGAGGGCGCGGCGCCGGAGAGGATCACCAGGCCCTCGGCGTGCCGGCGCATGCGGGTGGTGAGGTGGTCGAGGCGGAACAGGTCGGCGAGTTCCTCGGTGTCCTCGGTCCTGCGCTCCATGGTGTCCAGCAGGGTGAGCTGCTTGTGCAGCAGGACCTGGCTGCGGCGGGCGAGGTTGACGAACACCTCGGAGACGCCGGCGCGCAGTTCCGCCTGCTTGACGGCGGCTTCCACGGCGGCGCGCTGCAGAGTGTTGAGGGCCTGGCCGACCTCGCCCATCTCGTTCTTGTCGTACTCCAGGCGCGGGACCTCGGTCTCGATGTCGACCTGTTCACCGGCCGAGAGGCGGCGCATCACGCTGGGCAGCCGCACGCCGGACGCCTCGTGGGCCTCCAGGCGCAGCTGCCGGAGGTCGCGGATGAGTCCCCGGCCGACGCGTACGGAGAGGAAGAGGGAGACCAGAAGGGCGATCAGTCCGAGGACACCGGCGATGACGGCCTGGGCGATGACGCCCATGGCGACGGGGCGTACGCGGTCCTGATAGCGGTCGGTGGCCTGGTCGTTGAGCGTGCCGAGTTCGGCGAGCACATTGCCGGCGGCGGTGTCCCAGCTCTTCGCGGTGATCCCCCGGGGCGGCCCGGTGCCGGAGGAGACGGCGGCCTCTTCGCCCACGCGCAGCGGGGCGGACGCGGCGTTCTTCCAGAAGGTCTCGTAGCGGTCGCGTTCGGCCGCGGGCAGCTGCGGCAGTCCGGCGTCGTACATCAGCGTGCGCTGGGCCATGAGGTCGGAGATGTCCCGCACTTCGGAAGGGGACAGCTTGCCGACGATCAGGGCGGAGCCGAGCAGGGCGTCCTCGCGGGAGAGCAGTTCGCGGGCGCGGGCGAGACTGACGAGGGCGCGGTACTGCTTGTCGAGCTCGACGTCCTCGACCACGTGCAGATTGGCCAGCAGCACGTAGCACGGGTCGACCAGCCGGTTGTAGAGGTCGAGGGCCTGGGAGCGGTCGACGGTGCCGTCCTCGACGCTGCGCCTGAGGGACTCGATGCCGTTGAAGGATTCCAGCACCGCGCTCAGCTCGTCGGAGCCGCCGTGCATGGCCTCGCGCACCTCGGGGTCGGCCGCGCTGGTGCGGATGCCCTCGACGGCCTTGTCGGTGGCGGCCCGGCTGCGCCGGAGTGCGGCAAGTCCGTCGGAGGCGCGGGGGTCGGCGAGATAGACCAGGGTCTGTCTGCGCTCCTGCTGGAGGACGCGCACGGTGTCCTCGACGGGGTAGCCGACCTCCTCCATCACGGATGACACGTCGAAGAGGTGGCTTGCCTCGCGGCCCGTGATCACCGTGGTGAAGGCCCAGATCGTCGTCAGGGACAGCAGCGGCACGAGAAGCAGCGCCACGATCTTCCGGCGGATGGACTTCCCGCGAAAGCGCATGGCCTCCCCCAGCTCGGCCCCCGAGAGACCCGGGGGTACACATGTGCGTCAACAAACGGCGCGAGCCTACTACCGTGCCGGGGTCAACTCGAAGACCCGTCCGGAATCTGTAGTTCCGTGCCGGTGGCGGGAGATGGTGAGTTGTCCGGCCATTGCGGGAGATTGCCTCCCGGAATCCGGGGTGTGCCCCCTGGGCCGATCTCCCGGGCGGGCGGGGGCGGTTGGCCGATTTCTTTCCCGATCGGGAATCTTCACGACGTGCCGTTCGTCCTTCTCTGTGGGAAATGGGGGCGGAATCGGCCACAGGAGCCGTGTCCCGCACCTGGGCGGCGTAAAACAGCGCAAGCCGGGCAGCCACTGAAGAGTCGGGTCTTCGGACAAGCAAGCGGTCTGCTGGCGGTGGGGAGTGACACGTTGATGGGCACGGCGGAGCGGCGCGAGGCGCCCGTGGACGGCGCGGCGGCGCGGATGACGGCGCGGCCGGACTCCGGGTCACCCGGTCGCGGTATACCCGCGGCCGAGCGCGGGGCAGCCGACGGGCGGGGCTCTCCGGCAACCGGGGACCGCCCGGCGCCCGAGGTCCGGCCCGGCACGGCGGAGCGGCAGGTTCCGCGAGACACCGAGGGGTCCGGCGATGCCCGCGAACAGGTGCGCTACCGGCCGCTGTGGGTCGAGGAGCCGGCGCGACGGCGCCGACTGCCGGATCCGGTGCGTACGGCAGCCGTGCGTGCCGTGCTCGTGGTCGCGGTGACACTGATTCAGGCCATGGTGGCCTTCCTGTGCACGCTGGCGGGGTCCTGGCTGGCCTTCCCGATGGTCATCAGCAGTGTCGTGAGTACGATCCTTGCCACCTGGGCGGCGCTGGACGTCTGGGTGACCCGGCAGGTCTGGGTTCAGCGCCATGGTGTGGTGTCCATGCCCAGCAGCACCGCGCGCGCCCTGCGTCGCGAGCGGCGGCGTGCCCGTCGTCAGGAGCGCTCCGCCCAGCGGTCGCAGACGCGAATAGGCAGGCCCGGTGGAGCCGGGCAGCTCTCCCACCCCTGACACGCCGGCTCTCGCACCCCGAGGTTTCTTATGGCGCACCGGTGAGTGGGCTGCGCAACCGCTCCGACAGAGGGTAAGAGCCGAACCGTGACCCGCGCGCAGAACCGGAGATCGCCGACGAGCTGGGGGTGCACAAGTCCACGGCCTACCGGCTGCTCGGTGTGCTGGAGAACAGCGGACTGGTGGCCCAGGCGGGCGTCCCGGTCTGCCGGGAGCTCGCGGACGAGCTGGGCGAGACGGTGAACACGGCCGTGCCGGACGAGGACACGGCCGTCAACATCATGCAGGCGCGGCGGCACGGCGTCGGTCACGGCGCAGAACTGGCTCGGCAGACGCACCCCGTTGTACGTGACCTCCAGCGGCAAGGTGTATCCGGCGCATATGTCCCCGCGGTGCGCGAGGACCGCTTCTCCCGCCCGCTCCAGCGGTTCACGGAGCACACGGTCACCGAGCCGTCGGTACTGCGCGGTGGCTGGAGCAGGTGAGCAGGGCTACGCGACGACGCTGGAGGAGCTGGAACCGGGGCCGGCGGCCGTTGCGGCGCCCGTCCGCTCGCACGACGGCACGGTCGTCGCGGCGATCAGCGTCTCGGGTCCGGTGCACCGGCTGACCGCGGACCGGCTGCCCCGGCTGGGCAGCCGGACGGCGAAGGCTGCGGCCGACCTGTCCCGGCGCATGGGTTGCGGCTTCTGAGCCACCCCCGGCTGACGCCTGATCAGCCGCTCGCTGCAGCAGGCCGCTTGAACATCCGCGTCGCGGTGATCTCGCTGTGCGCCTCCTCGGCCGGGTCCTGCTGGGGAAGCCCTGGCCTCAGATGCTCCTCCACGCTGATGTACTTCAGGCCCGCTCGCAGGTCGGCGTCGTTGCGCAGCCGGATGACCAGCGGGAACTCGGCGAGTGCCGTGGTGTCGAACAGGCCGGTGGTGTACAGCAGCTGGACGCCGAGCGCGTCGGCGACGGCTCGCTGGAGTTCCAGTAGGTAGGTGGCGTTGGCGCGGCCGATGGGGTTGTCCAGGAACAGCGTGCCGGCGTGCCGGTGCTTGTCCCGGCCCCGGTCGTTGGAGCGCAGGGCGGCCATCGTGCAGTACAGGGCGATGGCGGCGGTGAGCAGCTGGCCGCCGGAGAACACGTCTCCCATCTGGCCCACGGGCACCCGCTCGGCACGCAGGACCGCGTCGGGCTTGAGGATCTCGACGGCGACGCCCTTGGGCTGGAGGGCGGCGGCCACCCCGCGCAACAGCAGCGACATGCCGTCGCGCCGCAGATCGGAGTTCTTTCTGACGGCCGCCCGGGTCGCCTCGTCGATGACCTCCCCGAGACGCTCGGTCAGGGTGGCCTGGTCGGGTTCTTCGAAGCGGATGCGCAGGAACTCCTGGCCGGACCACTCGCCGAGGCCTTCCGGCAGCCGGGACAGCCGCTGGGCCGATCGTAGGGTGGCGAGGGCGGACTCGACCAGGCCCCGCAGGCGGTCGACGATGGAGTCGCGGTTGCGTTCGAGCTGTTCCAGCTCGTCGGTGAGGACCCGGAGCCGGGGGGCGAAGGCGTCCGCCCACTTCTGGGCGTGCTCGGGCAGCGCGGAGGCGGGCAGTTCGCGGATCTGCTGGCGTGCCGGTGTGCGGACCTGCTCATAGCGCGTGGAGTTGGCGTGCCGGACGAGGACGTCGCTCGCCTCGCGCACGGCGGACTCGGCGGCGGACAGATCGGCGGCGCAGCCGCGCAGCGAGCGGCGGGCCTCGGCGGCGGACTGCCGGGCCTCCTCCGGAGTGCCCGGGTAGGGCTCGGTCTCCTCCTGCTCCTCCTCGGTGGCGTTCTCGCGCAGCAGGTCGCGGAGCATGGCGGCGATCTCGTCGAAGCCGCCCGCCGCGTCCTCGGCGCTGCGGTGGGCGTCGAGCAGTTCGGCGTGGGCCTCCCGGGCCTGGCTCAACGCCTCGTTGCGGGAGGCAAGTTCGCTGGTGGCGGTGCGCAGCAGCGCCTGTGCGTGCTCGGCGTCGCCCGGGACCAGTTCCTCGGGAAGTTCGGTGTGCGCCTCGCCGTCCTCGGGCGCGAGCCGTTCGGCCTCGCCGCGCAGCCGTCCGAGCTGCTCGCTCGCGCCGGACATCCTGGTCTCCAGGAGCTGCACCAGCTCCTCGGCGCGGGCGGCGGCGGACTGCCGGCTGGGCCCGTCGGAACCGTCGGGCGACTCGAGCAGTTGTTCGGCGCGGGTGCGGACCTTGTTGCTGAGCCGGTCCAGCTCCGCGCGGGCGGCGCTCTCGTCGCTCTCCGCGCGGGCCTGTTCGGCGCGCAGATCGGCGCCGACGCCGACCTTCTCGTACACCTGGGACGCGGCCCGGTACGCCTCGCGCAGGGCGGGCAGGGACGCCTGCGGGGCGCCGCCGCCGTCCTCGGGCACGTCGTCGGGGGCGCCGGCGATCTCGGAGCGCTCGGCGCGCAGCGCACGGGCGGTGCGCCGGGCGTCGTCGGCGGCGCGCTGGGCGGCGCGGCGGTCCTCGTCGGCGGCGCGTGCCCGCTCCAGACAGGTCTGGGCGCGTGCTTCCGCCTCGGCCGCGTCGTCGGCCAGTTCCCGCAGTTTGACCTGCCAGCCGGCCCGTTCGCGCAACCGGAAGGCGAGCCCGGCCAGCGCGTCGGCCGCGCGCCGGGCCTTCTGTGCGGCCTCCTGCCGCTCGTCACGGACCCGGGCGGCCTCGGCGGCGGCCTCGTCGGCCTCGGCGCGTGCGGTGCGCGCCTCGGCGAGTTCGGCCTCGGCCTCTTCGGCGAAGACCCGCGCGTGGTGCGCCGTCGCGGCCAGTTCCGCGAGGCGTCCGGCGGGGCAGGCGGTGCGCCAGGAGACGAGCCGGGCGGCCAGTTCGCGGTCCTTGCCGAGCCGGGCGGCGAGGGCGCGGATCGTCTCGTCCCGCTCGGTCGCCCGGGCGCGCAGCGCCTGCCGTTCCTCGTCGGCCGCGTGCTCGTCGTGCATGGCCGGGTTCGGCGGTACGAGGAAGACGTCACCGGTGCCGCTGTCCGGCGCCGGGGTGGGGGCGAGCAGGGCGGCGGCGGTGCCGACGGCGACGGCGGACCGAGGCAGCAGCGCCGCGTCGCTGAGCGCCTCGCGGGCGCGGACGTGGGAGTCGGGGTCGGTGATGATGACGCCGTCGACCAGCTCGGGGCGGGCGGCGAGCACGCGGGCGTGGTCGGCCGGGTCGACGGCCTGGGCGAGGTAGCGCCAGCCGGGGAGGGCGGGGATGCCGTGCTCGCCGAGGAACTCGACCGTCGCCAGCACGTCCGGGCCCGGCGGCAGCAGTCCGCCGTCGCCGAGGGCGCCGAGGATCCGGGAGTCGTCCGCGGCGGCGGTCCGCAGGTCGAACAACTGGCGCTCGGCGGAGGAGACGGCGTCGTCGAGCAGTGCGCGCAGTTCGTCGGCGAAACGGTCGAGTTCCTCGGCGGTGAGGACGCCCTCGCCGGGGGCGACCACGGCGTCGGAGGCGTCCGGGACGCGATGCGCGCCCGTCCGTTGGCCCGGGACGGCGGCCCCTCGCCCGGCCGGCGCTTTGGGGAGGCTCAGCAGTTCCGCCGCCCGCGGCTCGGCGGCGAGGGCCTCGGCGGTACGGCGTTCGGCTTCGTGGGCGCGTTCGGCCGCCGTGGCCGCGTCGGCCGCGCGAGCGGCGGTGAGTTCCGCGCGGCTTTCGGCGGCGGCGGTCTCGCGCGCCTGCTCGGTGGCACGGCGGGAGGCCTCACGTGCGGAGTCCCAGGCGGCGACGGCCGCCTTCTCGGCGTCGCTGGCCGCGAGGGCGGCCCGGGCGGGATCGGCGTCGGGGGCGCTGTCGTCGAGCCAGCCGGCGCGTACGGCCTCCGCGGTCTCCTGCTCGACCTCGGCGAGCCGCTGCCGCAGGTGGCCGATCTCGCTGCGGGCCCGCTGTGCCTCGGTGGCGGCGGCCGTGGAGTCACGGTGGGCGCCGTCGCCGACGTCCTGGAGGGCAGCCGACCGCTCCTCCTCCTCGTTGGCGAGGTTCTCGGCGTTGCGGGCGGCCATGTGCAGGGCGCGTACCAGGTCGACGGCGGCCTTGGCGCGCGCGGCCAGCGCCGGGGCCGCGTCCCGCTCGGCCTCCTGGATGGCGGCGGCGACGCGGGCCACGCGGTCGGCGGCGGCGCGGTGGCGCAGCACCGCTTCGGCGGCCTGCCAGCCCGCGTACAGCGTGCGCGCGTCGGCGAGTTCGCGCTTCTGGGCGGCGGCGGACTTCTCGGCGGCGGCGAGCGCCAGGGAGGCGTGGCGGTACGCGAGTTCGGCGGAGACGAGTGCGCTGTGCTCGCGCGCCGACTCGGCCTGGGTGACGGCGTGCGCGGCGGCGGTGACCCGCCCGGCGAGGTCGGCGGCGCGGACGCGTTCCCGGGCGCCGCGTGCGGAGAGCCTGCGGGCCAGGGTGCGGGTGCGGCGTTCGGCGGCGGTGTGGATCTCCCGCGCGCGGGTGCGGGCCTCAGCGGCCTCCACGATCCGGCCGAGCAGATCGACCGACCCGGCGGTGAACTCCCGCTCGGCGATCAGTTCGGCGCGCCGGCCCAGCTTGTTGCCGAAGCCGCTGACGAGGTCGGCGAGTCCGTCGGTGTCGCGGGTGTCGGTGACGGCGCGCAGCAGCAGGTCGGTGAAGTCGGAGTCCTTCTTGACCGCGAAGAGGCCGGCGGCCTCGCCCTCGTCGGCGTTCATCTCCCGCTGATACCGGAAGAGTTCCGGGTCGAGGCCCAGGTCACCGAGGTGTTCGGTCCAGCGCTCGTGGATCTCCTCCCAGTGCACCTCAAGGTGCGGGTAGTTCTTGCCCGCCTCGGTGAGGGCATCCCGGAAGCCCTTCATGGTGCGCCGCCGTCCGCGGGCGCCCGACTGGCCCTCGACGGGCGCGCGCACGGCCGTGGACTCGGCGACGGGGAGGCCGTCCAGGCTGAGCCCGGGGCCGGGGCGCAGGGAGTACCAGGCCTCGGCGAACTTCCTCGGGTCGTTGGAGACCTGACGGCCCCGCCACTCGCTGACCTTGCCGACGACGACGCACTCGCCGGTCTGCACATGCTGCCACTCGAGCGCCACATGACCGCAGTCGTCGGCGAGCAGGAACTTGCGCAGCACGCCGGAGCTGGCTCCGCCGAGCGTGTTGCGGTGGCCCGGGAGCATCACCGAGAAGATCAGCTTCAGCAGGACGGACTTGCCGCCGCCGTTCTCCAGGAAGAGCACCCCGGCGGGGGCGGGGCGGCGGGGCGGGCCGACGGGCTCCTCCTCGAAGAACTCCGCCTGCGTCGGCGCGGGGTCCGGCACGGCGGCGCCGACACCGCGCAGGTCGAGCACCGTGTCGGCGTAACGCGCGCCGGCCGGCCCGATGGAGTAGAGGCGGACCCGGGACAGCTCGTACATGGCGGACTCTCGTGAGGCTTCGTGAGGGGAGTTCAGGCGGAGTGGAACGGCAGGCCGGCGTCGGCGACCAGCTCCAGGTCGTCGGCGTCCTGGGGCGGCAGCAGGGTGGGCGTGCCGTCGGTGACCGGGACGACGCCCAGTTCCAGCAGTTCGGCGAGGGCCGCGCTGCCCGCCAGGTCGCGGACCTGGAGCTGGTAGCGGGCCGTGGTGCGGTAGGTGCCGCCGTTGTCGTCGCCGGTGCGCTGCAGGAAGCCTGAGTCGGTGAGGAAGGTGACGGCCTTGGCGACGATACCGGTGGTGGAGCCCGCGAGCCGGCGCGCGTCCTTGGTGGCGCCGGTCGCGCTGCGCCGGGCCCAGATCCGCCAGGCGGCCTCCAGACCGGGGGCGTCGCTGGCCGGGTCGGTGTTCTCTCCCTGTTCGGCGGCCCGCTCCTCCAGGCGGTGGCAGGCCTGGCGTACGAAGGCGTCCACGCCGTTGACCGTGACGCGGCCGATGTAGCCGTCGTCGGCGAGGTCCTCGGGACGGGGGAAGGCCAGGGCGGCGACGGCGAGGTGGGCGAGTCCGTGCAGGAACCGGTCGCCACCGTCGGCGGAGGTGCGGCGCGCGTAGTCGCCCATGCGGACGGCGAAGACGGAGTCCTCGGCGGCGGTGACGGCCATGCCGGCGCGCGGCGACACCTCCAGCACGATAAGTCCCAGGCCCGTGGCCACGGCGTCGGCGAGCCGGGCGAACGGCGCGTCCTCCCGGTAGCGGCGCAGCAGGTCGGCGTACTCCTGGTCGCGCGCGGGCTGGAGCTTGGGCTGGAGGCCGAAGGCGACGAGCCGTGCCGCGTCGGCGGCGTCGGCGGGCGTGACGGCGGCGCTCGCCGGTGCGGCGGGGGCCTCCGGCTCACTCCACTCGACGTGCTCGGTCACGGTCGGGACTCCTCGCTGGGGGAAACGTGGGAAAGGTCGGTACGGGTCGCTGCTGGCGCCGTCATGCCGCCTCCGTCCGGTCCGCGGCCATGCCCGCCGCGTCCAGCAGGGCGGTGCCGACGATGAGGTCGGCGCCGCCGAACTCGGGGTCGTCCAGGTCGGTGCCGTCGTCCACGGCGAACAGCAGCTTCCGTTCGCCCTGGCGGTAGGCGGTGCCGACCGGGGGGCTGGCGGCGTGGATGGCCAGCAGGGCCACCAGGTAGGGCAGTTCGGGGTCCTGGCGGCGGGCTTCGGCGAGCAGCCCCGACAGCCGGCGCGGGGCGTCGGCCGGCAGGTCCAGCAGTTCGGTGGCGGCGGCCAGTTGCTCCTCGCTGAAACGGCTGTCGTCGGGTGTGGCGATCAGATCGGGCTCCGGCATCTCGGCGCCGAGGTGTTCCCGCTCCACGGGCGGCGTCAGCAGTATGCCGACGAGGTCGGTGACCCGGACGGACACCGGGGTGCGCAGTCCGGTGCCGTGGGTGAAGAAGGCGTCGGTGACCCGGGACGCCCGCTCGACGGGCAGCGGGAGCAGGGGCGCCAGGAGGTGGCCGTAGAGGTCGGTGCCGGAGGTGGACATGGGGGTGGCGAACGCCTGCCGGTCCTGTTCGGCACGGAACAGCGGGCCGGCCTCCAACAGCCGGGACTGCAGCTGGGTATGGCGCCGGATGCAGTCCTTGACGATGTCCACCAGCTCGGCCGCGCGGCGCTTGTGCTCGGGGTCCTCGGACTCGTCGCGGGCCCTGCGGATGTTGGTGAGGATCGCGTTCTCGTGGCGGTACCGGTCCGCCACGTGGTCGAGGGCCTCGGCGATCATGTCGGGCACGGCGCTCAGCCAGTCCACCGCGCGGACATTGCGGCGGGTGGCCTCCAGGGCCCGGCGCAGGGTCTCGGAGTACTGGACGGTGCGGTAGCGGGCCTGTTCGGCTGCGAGCTGGGCGTCGGCGAGCCGGCCCCTGCTGATCAGCACCTCCAGCTTGACCTCGGCGGCGATCTGCGCGCTGGTGACATCGGTGTCCAGGGCGCCGACCAGGACGTTGACCGCCTCGTCCGTGGTCCGCAGATACACCGTGCCGCCAGGTCCGGGGACCTCTTCGACCAGCTTGAAGTCGTAGTCGCGGCGCACATAGGTGCCGTCCGCGCCGAACACGCCGTACACCGCGCGGAAGCCGCGGTCGACGCTGCCGACGTTGATCAGGTTCTCCAGGACCCAGCGGGCCACCCGCTCGTGTTCGGCGGCGGGACGGCGCGGGGCCTGGGCGGCGATGCGCGGGATGAGCCGGGCGACGATCTGGTCGTGGTCGGCGCCGGTGTCGAAGTCCATGTTGAGCGTGACCAGGTCGATGGCGGCGAGGGCGATCTCCGCCATGCCGTACACCGAGTACTCACCGGCCAGGTTGGCCTTGCGCACGTCGAGGTCGTGCAGCGGCGCGGTGCAGGCGAGCGCGCGCAGCCGCCGCGCCAGCCCCTCGTCGGCGGCCGGACCCGGCGCGGGCCGCGGCCCCGCGCTGAGCTGCGGCGGAATGCTGTCCGTCGATGAAGGCGAGGTCACGGTGCACAGACTAGGTCCTCGGTCTGACAAGGACCCAAACGAGGCAGATGGGCCCCGGCGTCACGGTTGTCACACCGCCGTCGCACGCGCCGGCCCGCCGACGGCTCAGCCGCCCTGCCCCTCCTCCCCCACCCGGCGCCGGTACACCTCCACCACGCGTTCCAGCGACACGTCGAGGTACGCCGCGAGCAGCTCCTCGGCCTTCTCCCGTTCGCCCACCTGAAGGGCCCCAAGAATGGCGACATTTCGCGCGATGTACGGTTCGTGCAGCCGCTTGGGCTCGTCCACGACGTGGAAGGCCAGCCGCAGTTCGGCGAAGACGCTGCGCATCAGTTCGTCCGTGCGCTCGCTCCCGGCGAGCGCGATCAGTTCCCGGTGGAAGTGGATATTGGCCGTACCCACCGCTTTCCAGTCACCTTCGCGCGCGGCCCGTCGCCCTTGTTCGACCACGGCCGCGAGCGTGCCGAGCGCATAGGGCGGGTCGCCCAGTCCGCGTACCACGGCGCACTCGACGAGCCGCCGGGTGCGGTAGATGTCCTCGACATCCTCGACGGTCAGCACCCGGACGAAGACACCGCGGTTGAGTTCGTGGACGAGCAGCCGCTCGTGCGTGAGCAGGCGGAACGCCTCCCGCAATGTGTTGCGGGACACGCCGAGGGCCCCGCCGATGCTGTCCTCCGACAGCCGGGTTCCGGGCGGGAAGTACCCCTCGGCGATCCGGCTTCTGAGGATGTCCGCGACCCGCTCGGCGGTGCTGGTGCGGCCCAACAGGGCACGGTCGTCGGCCAGTCCGCTCAGCTGCTCCGTCATGCCCGGAATTGAATCGCACACCGAAGGACGAGACAACACGGGTATTGAAGGATCGTTCAACGATCCTCTACCTTGCTGCGCACGGCACGGCTCACTTCTTCCCGCACCCTCCGTCCTCCCTCTGCGAGGTGCCCATGAGCACGACCCCTCCACCGAAGGCCCCGACCGACGAACCACCCCCCGTGGCGCCCGAAGGCACGGCAGACGACGGGGCATTGGGCTGGCTGCGCGCGCTGGGGCCGCGCGGCCGACGCGCCTTCGGCGGCGCGTTCGGCGGCTATGCCCTGGACTCGTACGACTACTTCACGCTGCCGCTGACCATGGTCGCGCTGTCGGCGTACTTCGGCCTGGACAGCGGCCAGACGGGCCTGCTGACGACCGTCACCCTGGTGGTCTCGGCGGTCGGCGGCGCCCTCGCGGGTGTGCTGGCGGACCGCATCGGCCGGGTGAAGGCGCTGCTGCTGACCGTGATCACGTACGCGGTGTTCACCGTGGCGTGCGGCTTCTCGCCCAACTACGAGACGCTGCTGGTGTTCCGGGCGCTTCAGGGACTCGGCTTCGGCGGTGAGTGGGCGGTCGGCGCCATCCTGGTCGCCGAGTACGCGAGCGCCCGGCACCGCGGCCGTACCCTCGGCGCGGTGCAGAGCTCCTGGGCCGTGGGCTGGGCGCTGGCCGTGATCGTGTACACGATGGTCTTCTCACTGCTGGACGACGACCTGGCCTGGCGCGTGATGTTCTGGACCGGCGCGCTGCCGGCGCTGCTTGTCGTGTGGGTACGGCGCAGTGTGCGGGACGCGCCCGAGGCGGCCGCCGCGCGGGAGAAGAGCACCCGGAAGGGCTCGTTCTCGGCGATCTTCCAGCCGGACCGGCCCGGATCGGCCGGGCTGCTGCGCACCACGCTGTTCGCTGTGCTGCTGTCCACCGGGGTCCAGGGCGGCTACTACACGCTCGCCACGTGGGTGCCGACGTATCTGAAGACGGAGCGCGATCTGTCGGTCGTGGGCACCGGCGGCTATCTGGCCTTTCTGATCTCGGGTGCCTTCACCGGGTATCTGACCGGCGGCTATCTCACCGACCGGCTGGGCCGCCGGCGCAACATCTGGCTGTTCGCCCTGCTCTCGGCGGTGTGCATCCTGGCGTACACGAACCTCCCCAGCGGCGCCAACACCCTGGTTCTGGTGCTCGGTTTCCCGCTCGGGTTCTGCATGTCGGCCATCTTCAGCGGCTTCGGCTCCTACCTGAGCGAGCTGTACCCGGCAGCGGTGCGCGGCACGGGACAGGGCTTCACGTACAACACCGGGCGTGCCGTGGGCGCCGTCTTCCCCACGACGGTCGGCTTCCTGGCCGACAGCTGGGGCGTGGGCGGGGCGCTGGTGTTTGGAGCGATCGGCTACGGCCTCGCGGCGCTGGCGCTGCTGGGGCTGCCGGAGACGCGTGGGAAGGAGCTGGAGTGAACCACGGCGACGACGCCACGCCGACCGTCATGGACGACCGCCCCGTGACCCTGGCCGACGGCCGCGCGCACGCGTGGACCCCGCGCGCGGCGCGCGCCCGCTTCCGGGAGGGCCTGTCGGGTCCCACGGCGGGTGTGGCCGCGGGACACACGCAGGCCAACCTGATCTCGGTCCCCGCCGACTGGGCATACGAGATGCTGCTGTTCTGCCAGCGCAACCCCAAGCCCTGCCCGGTCCTGGACGTCACCGACGCCGGGGCCGTGACCACCGTCCTGGCCGACGGCGCCGACCTGCGCACCGACCTGCCGCGCTACCGGGTGTGGGAACACGGAAAGCTGGTGGACGAGCCGACGGACGTGCGGGCGCACTGGCGCGCCGATCTGGTGTCGTTCCTGATCGGCTGCAGCTTCACCTTCGAGTGGGCGCTGTCGGCGGCGGGAGTTCCCGTCCGGCACGTCGAGCAGGGCCGCAACGTCCCCATGTACGTGACGAGTTGGCAGTGCCGTCCGGCGGGGCGGCTGAGCGGGCCGATGGTGGTGTCCATGCGGCCGGTACCGCCCGGGCTGCTCTCGGCGGCGATCCGGGAGAGCAGCCTGCTCCCGGCCGTGCACGGCGGTCCCGTGCACTGCGGCGACCCCTTCGGGCTGGGCATCGACGACCTCGGCCGTCCGGACTTCGGCGACCCGGTGGACTTCGAGCCGGACGACATCCCGGTGTTCTGGGCCTGTGGAGTGACCCCGCAGGCCGCGGTCATGGCCTCCCGGCCGCCGTTCGCCGTCACGCACGCACCGGGTCAGATGTTCGTCAGCGACGCCCGGGACGAACAGTTCCGCGTGGCATGACGCAACCGCGCGCACGAACAACGGAACCGCGCGCACGAACAGGAGACACGACGCACTCATGACCTCGATCGACCTGAACGCCGACCTCGGCGAGGGCTTCGGCCGTTGGCGGCTCACCGACGACGAGCGGCTGCTGTCCGTCGTCACCAGCGCCAATGTGGCCTGCGGCTTCCACGCCGGGGACGCGGCCACCATGCGCCGGGTGTGCGAACTCGCCGCCGAGCGCGGGGTGCGGATCGGCGCCCACGTCTCCTACCGGGACCTGGCGGGGTTCGGGCGCCGCGCGATGGACGTGCCGTCCGCCGAGCTGGCGGCCGAGGTGGCCTATCAGATCGGAGCCCTGGAGGTGTTCGCCCGCGCGGCGGGCGCTCGCGTGGCCTACGTCAAACCGCACGGAGCGCTGTACAACCGGGTCGTGCGGGACCAGGAGCAGGCCCGCGCGGTGGTCGACGGGGTGGTCCTCGCGGACGCCACGCTGCCCCTGCTCGCCATGCCCGGCTCCCGTCTGCTGGAGCTGGCAGGGAAGGCGGGTCTGCCCGTGGTGTCCGAGGCGTTCGCCGACCGGGCGTACACGGACGAGGGCACGCTGGTGCCCCGTCGTGAGGAGGGCTCGGTGGTCACCGACGCGGCGTCCGTCGTGGCCCGCTCGGTGGAACTCGCCCGGTACGGGGAGGTGGACGCGCTGTCGGGGCGACGTGTCGAGGTGCGGGCGCGCTCGCTGTGCCTGCACGGCGACACGCCCGGCGCGGTGGATCTGGCGCGCCGGGTGCGTGCCGCGCTGGAGACGTCCGGGGTCAAAGTCGAGGCCTTCGCATGAGAGTGCTGCCCGTCGGCGAGAACGCCCTGCTCGTCGAGGTCTCCTCGGGGGGCGAGGCGCAGGCGCTCCACGCGGAACTGCTGCGGCGCCGCGCGGAGGGCACGTTGCGGGCCGGCGAGATCGTCCCGGCGGCACGCACCGTGCTGCTCGACGGCCTGCCCGAGCCCGCCCGGCTGGCCGCCGAACTGACCGCCCTCCAACTGCCGCCCGTACCCCCGCGCGCGACGGAGACGGTCGAGATCCCGGTGCGGTACGACGGCCCGGACCTCGCCGATGTCGCCGCGCACTGGGGCGTCTCCGCGCGGGAGGTGGCCCGTGTCCACGCGGGCGTCGAGTTCCGTGTCGCGTTCTGCGGATTCGCGCCCGGCTTCGGCTACCTCACCGGTCTGCCGGCGCGCTACGCCGTGCCCCGCCGGCCGACCCCGCGCACCGCCGTCCCCGCAGGATCGGTGGCCCTCGCCGGACCCTATACGGGTGTGTACCCGCGGTCCTCGCCGGGCGGCTGGCAGCTGATCGGCACGACCGACCTCGTGCTGTGGGACCACGCGCGCGTGCCGGCGGCGCTGCTGTCCCCCGGCACGCGCGTGCGCTTCGTCCCGGTGGCAGCGCAGGAGCCGGCGGCATGACGGACCGTGCGCTTGCCGTCGTCCGCGCGGGGGCCCTGACCACCGTGCAGGACCGGGGCCGCCCTGGCCATGCCCACCTCGGGGTGCCCCGCTCCGGGGCGCTGGACGGGCCCGCCGCGGCGCTCGCCAACCGGCTGGCGGGCAACGCGCCGGACGCGGCCGTCCTGGAGACGACCCTCAACGGCTGCTCCGTACGCCCCCGTTCGACGGTCACGGTGGCGGTCACCGGGGCGCCCTGTCCCGTCGCCGTGGACGGCCGTCCAGTCGCCTGGGGCGCACCGGTACGGGTGCGTGCGGGGTCCGTGCTCGACGTCGGGACGGCGGTGCGCGGGGTACGTGCCTATGTGGCCGTCTCCGGCGGGATCGCCGTCGAACCGGTGCTCGGCAGCCGCTCGACCGACCTGCTCTCGGGTCTCGGCCCGGCCCCCCTCACGGACGGTGCGGTGCTCCCCCTCGGGGCCCCGCGCGAGGGTCGTGCGCGCGCGGAGGTCGCCCCGCAGCCGGGGCCCCCGTCGGAGCTCGTGCTGCGCGTGACCCCGGGTCCGCGCGACGACTGGTTCACCCCGGGGGCCCTGCGCCTCCTGACGTCCCGCACGTACCACGTGTCCCCTGCGAGCAACCGCATCGGACTGCGCACGACCGGACCGGCCCTGGAACGGGCCAGGGCGGACGAGCTCCCCAGCGAGGGCCTGGTGCTGGGCGCCGTCCAGGTACCGCCGGACGGCACGCCGGTGGTCTTCCTGGCCGATCATCCGACGACCGGCGGCTACCCGGTGATCGCCGTCGTCCGCCCCTCCGACCTCCCGGCCGCCGCCCAGGCCCGCCCCGGCACCCCGATCCGCTTCGTCGCCGTACGCCGCCGCTGAGGATCCCCGGCGCAGGTGCGCAGGCCCGGCCCGGGTGCTCGTGCCCCGCGCGGTGACGCGCGTTCGGTCGGCGGTCAGGGCAAGCGCTTGCGGCGGACCACTGCAGGCTCGCGCACTGAGTAGGCGCGGGGCTCGCTTCGTCGAGCGGGGGCAGATCGCAACACTGCGGATGCACCGGCAAAACGGCCGAACGACCGCCTCACCGCCGCTCACGTTCCTACGGGGCACACCCGGCGGGATCGATCCGGCGGACGGCAACGGCGGGCAGACCCAGCGCGTGCGCCGGGAAGGCCCTGCACGTGCACCCAGGCGCAGACCAGGACGAGGCCCAGCACGCGCGCCCGACCGTCGGCCCAGCTCGTACGCCGGGAAAAGGCCCGGCACGCGCACCCAGCCGCAGACCACCACGGGCCCCAGGACGAGGCCAAGCCCCAGGCCCACCGCGTACACCGGGAGAAGGCCCAGCACGCAAAGCCCAGGCGCAGACCCACCAAGGGCCCCACCACGGGCCCCAGCACGAGCCCAGCACGCAAGCCCAACCGCAGGCCCAACGCGTACGCCGGGAAACGGCCCAGCACGCGCGCCCGAGCACAGGCCCAACGCGTACGCCGGGAAAAGGGCCCAGCACGCGACCCCAGGCGCAGACCCACCAAGGGCCCCACCACGGGCCCCAGCACGAGCCCAGCATGCGAGCCCAACCGTAGGCCCGGCGCGTACGCCGGGGGAAGGCCCAGCACGCAAAGCCCAGGCGCAGACCAGCACGAGCCCCGGGGACAGCTACGGCGCGGGCTCCGGGGTCAGAGCGCTGCGGCCCCGGGCAGATTCAGGGCGGGCCCCGGGGTCAGAGCCCTGCAGCCGCGGGCAGATTCAGGGCGGGCCCCGGGGTGGGCCGGCACGTGTGCCGGGGGATCACACGGCGGTTTCCTTGGGGCCGATGCGGTTCCGTACGGCGGTCTGCACCTCGGCCTCCTCGGCCGGGTCGGCGGCGAGCCGGTGCAGACGGTCGATGACCCGGGTGTCACCGGTCTCGGCGTGCCGGGCGGCGATCTCGCGGGTGGTCTCCTCGCAGTCCCACAGGCACTCGACGGCGAAGCCCGTGCCGAAGGACGGATCGGTGGCGGCGAGGGCGCGGGCGGCCCTGCCGCGCAGGTGGGAGGAGGCGGTCTCGCGGTAGATATGGCGGAGCACGGGGGCGGCGCAGGCGATGCCGAGACGGCCGGCACCGTCGACGAGGGTCCACAGGGTGGGGGCGTCGGGCCCGTCCCCGCGCACCGCCTCCCGGAGCGCGGCCAGGACCAGGTCACGGTCCTGGAGGCCGCCCCGGCAGGCGAGGACCCGGCCGGCGGCGGCACCCAGCGGATCGGGCCGGCGGGCCCAGCCGCGCGCCCGGTCGACGGCGGCGAGACTGCGCATGCGTTCGAAGGCGTCGACGGCGGCTTCCACGACGGGCGTGGAGCCGGTGGCCACGGCACGTTCGATCAGCGCCAGGGCGTCGGGATCGTTGTGGTCGGCCAGGTACCGCAGGGCGGTGCAGCGGGCTCCCTCGGTGCCGTCCTCGGCGGCCCGTACGATCTCGGGCCGGTCCTCCGGGCCCGCCACGGCACCGAGACACCGGGCGGCCGGGACATGGAGCGCGGCGCCGCGTTCGATGCCTTGCTGGGCCCAGTCGAACACCGCTCGCACGCTCCAGCCGGGGCGCGGGCCGCTGGGGCGCATCTGGCGCTGCCAGCGGTCGAAACAGCCGGCCTCCTGGGCGGCACGCACGCGTGTGGCGATGGATGGGCGCGGATCGTCGGCCCACAGCCGCCAGGGCCGTGGTTCGAAGGCGTCGCGGACGGTGGCGGCGAGCTCCGCCTCGCCCTCGGCGTCGGTGGTGAACCGCGCGAGGACCGGTGCGGCCAGGGCGCGCAGGCCCGCGTCGTCGTCCCTGAGCGCCAGTTCGTCCAGGGCCCAGGCCCAGTTGGTCCCGTGGGCGGCGTACCTGCGCAACAGGTCGAGGGCGTCCCGCCGGCCGTAGGAGGCGAGATGGCCGAGGACGGCGAGGGCGAGTCCGGTGCGTGACTCGTCGCTGTCGAGGATGTCCTCGGGGTCGAAGAGGTGGGACTCGATGGCGTCCAGTTCGCCGTGCAGATCGAGATAGAGGCGGGCGTAGTAGAGGGAGCGGTTCTCCACCTGCCAGTCGTGGCGCGGGTCGCGCAGCACACAGTGGTTCAGCGCCGCGAGCGCTTCGGAGCGCGGGGCGGTGAGCGCGTGCAGCGTGCCGTCGCCGCGGCCCCGCTGGAGCAGGCCGAGCAGCGTACCGCTGGGCGCTATGACCGGATCGAACATGGGAAACAGCCTCACATCAAGCGTCGACGCAACCGGGGACGTGCATTACCTGGCCGCGTGACAACACGTCGGTGCGCCCGCCGTTTCCTGCTTGCTGTAGACCATCTCTCTCTGCCTCTCGTCGGTGGCCCATGCGGACCGCATCACGGCCCGCGCGGTGCGGCAACACCTGCCCAGCCATCGCGTCCGTGAATCACGTCGTCATGATGACCCGGCGGTCACATCTACCGCGACCGAAATTTCGGCGGCCCTGTACCGCCTCCCCCGTTTTCCGTGTCTTCGCTGGTCGGAGCGGGTCGCTCAGCGCTCGCCGAACAGCTCCAGCAGTTCCGTACGGCCGAACATCCGGGCCGTGTCGACGGCCGAGGGGGTGCCCGCGGACGGATCGGCGCCGCCCTTCAGCAGGGCTTCGATCACCTCGGTCTCACCCTTGAAGACCGCCCCCGCGAGTGGTGTCTGGCCCCGGTCGTTGACGCGGTCGGCGTCGGCCCCGCGCCCGAGCAGCGCCCGCACCGCCTCGGCGTGACCGTGGTAGGCGGCGAGCATGACGAGCGAGTCGCCGCGGTCGTTGGTGAGGTCGGCAGGCACACCCGCGTCGACATAGGCGACGAGCTCCTCGGTCCGGCCACGCCTGGCCAGGTCGAAGATCTTGGTCGCCAGCTCCACGACCTCGGGGTCGGGGGCTTCAGTCATTGCCGGACCGCCTCTCACTGCACATTGCTTCACGCATCGGGGACAGGGCGTACGTCTGCGAGCGGTGCAGAGCCGTACGGGTGAAACGCCAGCGTACTGGCTCGCGCGGCACATGACCTGATGCGCCGGAGGTAAGGATCATGGCAGGTCCGAACGGGGGTAATCAACGAAAATCCACCCAGTTGCACCTTTTATCGTATAGATACATTCTGTGATCCTGGAAGTACTCATGGTGACTGTCCCCGCGAACCAGGAGAACTCACATGATCATCTCGATCTCATGCGTGGTGCTGCTCGGCGTTGTCGTCTTCATTTTCTTCCGCAAGGACGGACTGAAGGCGTCGCATGCCCTGGTGGCGATGCTGTTCGGCTTCTATCTGGCCAGCACGGCCATCGCGCCCAGCATCAAGGCGGGCGGCGAAAGCCTGGCCGGCCTCCTGGGCGGCTTCAAATTCTGACCCGCCCTCGACCACGCCCCGCCCGCCCGTACGACCCTCTGGAGACAGCAGTGGCCCGGCGCCCCCTCCCCCGCATTCTGAGCAACGGCAGCGGACAGCTCGCCCGGAGCCGGGAGCTGGCCAAGGCGGCGGCCGACAGCGCCACGGATGTCCTCCACCCGCTGATCACCATCACGCGCGGTCTGCGCCGGCTGGCCTCGGCCGGGCGGCGCAGGTGGGCCGACACGCCGAAGGACTGGCGCGGTGCGCTGCTCTTCCTCGCAGCGTCGGTGGTGCTGGTCGTGGCGCTCGCGCCGTACGGCCCGCTGCTCGCCGTCGTCGGTCTGATGGCGGCGGCGGCCTGGCAGGGCCGGGACCGCGCCACGGCGGCCAACGGGCCGGACCCGTCCCAGGCCCAGCGCCTGAGGTCGCTCTACGAGGCTCTGGTCCCGTACTTCTCGACCGCCAAGGACCCGCAACCGCTCTACGCCCACGGCGGCGACTGGGGGAAGGTCTTCTCCGAATACGAGTTCGACGGCAACGGCCGCATCACGCACCTGGTGATCGCGTACCCCGCCTACTTCACCGACGGCGAGCCGGAGTCCCGCGCGCGGATCGAGCATCTGCTCGGCGCCAAGTCGGGGCGGGGCCGCGAGTACCACTTCGGGTGGGACCAGGAGGGCAACCAGCTCACCGTCCGCGTCCTCGCACCCTTGCCCACGGACATCGCCGCGCAGCCCTTCGTCACGGCCCCCGGAGAGACGGTCCTCGGCTTCACCGACCCCATCCGGGTGCAGCGGACGCTGCCGCTCACGCACGGCGTGTTCGGTGATGAGCAGCGCGACGTGCCGCCCGTTGTCTGGCGCACCGGCATCCGCTCGACCGAGCCCCATCTGCTGGCCGTCGGCCAGCCGGGCAGCGGCACTTCCACGCTGCTGCGCTCCATCGCCCTGCAGGCCCTGCACCACGGCGACGTGGTGATCGTCGACGGCGGGGGCACCGGCGAGTACGCGTGCCTCACCGGCCGGGACGGCGTGCTGGCCGTCGAGTGCGGGCCGGCGGGCGCGCTCACGAGTCTGGAGTGGGCCGCGCAGGAGACGGAACGCCGGCTGATCGCCGCGAACCGGGCCCATCAGGCCGGGGACCCACCGCCGGAGGACACCAGACGCCCCCTGTGGCTGCTGCTGGACCGGCCGAGCGCGTTCACGCACCTGGCCGACGGGGACGGCCGCAAGGACCCCCAGTCGCTGCTCCAGGTCCCGCTGCGGCACGGCCGCCCGGCGAACGTCACCGTGGTCGTCGCTGAACAGTTCGACAGCCTGGACGCCCTCAGCGATCCGGTACGGCAGCACACGCGCGCGCGTGTCGTCCTCGGCCCCGCGACGGCGGAGCAGCTGACGGCCGTCCTGGGCGCTCCTCCGCACATCACTCCGGTCGACCAGGTCCCGCCGGGACGCGGGTACGCCCGCCTGGGTGCGGGGCCGGTGCACCGCCTCCAGGTTCCGGCGACGCCGAACCCGTACGACGACGCGACCAGCGACGCCCACCGGCAGGCGGTCATGGACCTGCTGCCGCCCCGGACGACACCGGCGGACGAGGAGCCGGAGCGGCTGGAGGCGGAGGCGGCGGAACCGGGGGCGGCGCCCGCGGAGTCCGTACGCCTGGACAAGGTGACGACGGAGAAGCTGCCCGCCGAGGCCGGAGGGCCCGCGGGGCGTGCGGCGGGCGACGTCGTCACCGCCGAACCCGTCTCCGAAGAGACCGTACCCGCCGAAGCGGCGGTCGCCGAGTCCTCCTGAGCCCGACCCGGCCGGGGCGGCACCACGCCGTGCCGTGCCACTCCCGCGCCGGGGCCGGCCAGAACCGACCCGGCCGGGGCCCCGGCGGCGGACGCGCCACCCAGGGAACGCGGGTGTCGCACACGCCCGTGGCATGCAAGGGGCAGGCCCGCCAGGGTCCCGGTGCAACGCAAGCTGGTGCGGCGGGCGTCCATCCGCCCCCGTGCACGCCGTCTGCGGCGCCAGAGGAGGCGGGCCTTCTGGCCCAGGTCCCGGGACTGACGCGCTGACCGGGTGGTGGCGGTGCCCCGGCCCGGGCGCGCTGTCCCAGACGCAGACGCGGGGCGAGCCCGCCGCCCCGAGCCCCGGTACCACGCACGCTCCCACCCGGGAGCCGCCCGTCTCCGCACGACCGTGGTACCGGGCCCGGACGAGACCGCTCCCCTCAAGCCGGGGGCGGAGGCGAGCCCGCCGCCCCGAGCCCCGGTACCACGCACGCTCCCACCCGGGCGCCGCCCGTCTCCGCACGACCGTGGTACCGGGCCCGGACGACACCGCTCCCGTCGAGCGGCGGGCGGACGGCCATGGTCCCCTCGGCTCGCGCTACGCCACGAACGTGCCGGGTGCCTCCGCGCCCAGCGTCCCGCCGGACTCCACCACCCGGGCCGCCGCGGCCAGCCGTACCGCCGCTTCCTCCGCAACGGCGCCGCCCACGGTGAACGGCAGCCGCACATAGCCCTCGAACGCCCCGTCGACTCCGAAGCGGGGTCCGGACGGCACCCGCACGCCGACCCGCTCCCCTGCCTCGGCCAGCCGCGAGCCGGAGAGCCCGCCGGTGCGCACCCACAGCGTGAGCCCGCCCCGCGGTACCTCGAACTCCCAGTCGGGCAGCTCCCGCCGCACCGCGCTCACCAGTTCGTCGCGGTTCTGCCGGGCCTGGGCACGCCGGATCTCCACCGCCCGCTCCCAGCCCTCCGTACCGAACAGCCAGTTCACGGCGAGCTGTTCCAGCACCGGCGTGCCCATATCGGCGTACGCGCGGGCGGCGACGAGGCTGCGGATGACATCCGGTGCCGCGCGGACCCAGCCGATACGCATCCCGGCCCAGAAGGCCTTGCTCGCCGAGCCGACCGTGATCACCGTGGACCCGGCCGGGTCGAAGGCGCACACTCGGCGGGGCATCTCCACGTCCGGGTCGAGCCACAGCTCGGTCATCGTCTCGTCGGCGACCAGCACCGTCCCGGCCGAACGGGCCGCGTCCACCAGTTTGCGCCGCTGGTCCTCGTCGGCCAGCGCACCGGTCGGGTTGTGGAAGTCGGCGACGACGTACGCGATGCGGGGAGCCGCCTCACGCAGCACCTGGCGCCAGCGGTCCATGTCCCAGCCGGTCAGGCCCTCGGCCATCGCGACGGGCACGAGCCGCGCGCCGGCCTCCCGCATCAGCTGCAGGATGTTGGCGTAGGACGGCGACTCGACGGCGATCCGTTCACCACGCCCGCCGAAGAGGTGGCAGATGGCATCGATCGCGCCCATCGCACCGGTCGTCACCATGATCTGCTCGGGCATGGTCGGGATGCCCCGCGCGGTGTAGCGGTCCGCGATCATCGACCGAAGCGCGGGAAGCCCGGCGGGATAGTCGCCGTGCGTGTGTGCGTACGGGGGGAGTTCCTCCAGGGCGCCCTGGACGGCCCGGGTGAGCCAGGGTTCGGGAGCGGGGAGTGCGGCGCAGCCGAGGTCGATCATGGAGCCGAGGGCCTCGGGCGGCAGCGGTTCCAGTCCCCGCGAGGGGACCGGGTTGCCCGCCGGGACCGCGGTCCAGCTGCCCGCGCCGCGCCGTGACTCCAGGAAGCCCTCGGCGCGCAGCGCCTCGTAGGCGGCGGCGACGGTGGTGCGGCTGACGGACAGCGCGAGCGCCAGTTCCCGCTCGGCGGGCAGCCGCGCGGCGACCGGCACCCGCCCCTCGAGCACCAGCAGGCGGACGCCGTCGGCGAGCGCGCGGTAGGCGGGCGGGCGCCGGGTTCCGGGGCCGGCCGGACGGTCCTGCTGGGAGTTGAGCAGCCGCGCGAGCTGTGCCGCACCTACTGCCGAAGTCCACTGTGCCATGATAATCAGTCCACCTTCCCCGGATTGGCCATGGATGGCATGACCAGTCACGCCACAGGGTGTCACGCATCGGTCCACTTCCACCACAGGGGGGCACGTTTTGGCCAGGTACTCGTCCCGGCACGGGCATCTCACACGCCGGCTGTTCCAGCTGTACGCGGGGCTGGCGCTGTACGGCGCGAGTTCGGCGCTGCTGGTGCGGTCCGGGCTCGGTCTCGAACCCTGGAACGTGCTGCACCAGGGCCTGTCCGAGCGGACCGGGCTGTCGATGGGTGTGGTGCTGACCATCACGGGTGCGGCCGTGCTGCTGCTGTGGATCCCGCTGCGCCAGCGGCCCGGGCTGGGCACCGTCTCCAACGTCCTGGTGATCGGCGCGGCGATGGACGCGACGCTGGCCGTGGTGCCGGACGCGCAGGCCATGGTCGTACGGGTGTCCCTGATGGTGGCGGGCATCGTGCTGAACGGGGCGGCGACCGGGCTGTACATCGCGGCGCGCTTCGGGCCCGGCCCGCGCGACGGCCTGATGACGGGGCTGAACCGGCGCACGGGGGTGTCCGTCCGTCTGGTCCGTACGGCCATCGAGATCACGGTGGTGGTGACCGGCTTCCTCCTCGGCGGCACCGTGGGTGTGGGCACCCTGCTGTACGCGGTGAGCATCGGCCCGCTCGCCCAGCTGTTCCTGCGGGTCTTCGCCGTCCCCTCGGCATCCGAGGGCAGCCAGGTCGTTGCCGGTGGGCGGCCGCGGCGCGCGATACTGCGTCCGTGAGCCCTCGGATACGCCACCCCTATCTCGACCATCCCGGCCCCCTCGCCTTCGCCCACCGGGGCGGGGCCGCGGACGGCCTGGAGAACACCGTGCGGCAGTTCCGGTGTGCCGTCGAGGCGGGCTACCGGTACATCGAGACCGATGTGCACGCCACGCGCGACGGCGGGCTCGTCGCCTTCCACGACGCGACGCTCGACCGGGTGACGGACGGCGCGGGGCGGATCGCCGACCTGCCCTGGCGTGACGTGGCGCACGCGCGCGTGGCGGGCCAGGAACCGATCCCCCTGTTCGAGGAGCTCCTGGAGACCTTCCCCGAGACGCGCTGGAACATCGACGTCAAGGCCGAGCCGGCCCTGTTGCCCCTGCTCGACCTGATGAAGCGCACCGACGCGTGGGACCGGATCTGTGTCGGCTCGTTCTCCGAGGCCCGCGTGGTGCGGGCACAGCGGCTCGCCGGACCGCGGCTGGCGACGTCGTACGGCACCCGGGGTGTGCTGAACCTCCGGCTGCGGTCGTGGGGGATACCGGCCGCGCTGCGCCGGTCGGCCGTCGCCGCCCAGGTGCCCGAGGTGCAGTCGGGCGTGCGGGTGGTGGACCACCGCTTCGTGCGGGCGGCCCATGCGCGCGGGCTGCAGATTCATGTGTGGACCGTGAACGAACCCGAGCGGATGCACCGCCTCCTGGACCTCGGAGTGGATGGCATCATGACCGATCACATCGACACACTGCGCAAGGTCATGGAGGACCGCGGCATCTGGGTCTGAGACCCCCGCACCCCGTCGCCTCGGCGCGTTCACGGGGAAGCGAGGCGCGGGTGGACACCGACACCCTGCGGTCACCGGCGGGCGACGAGACCGCCGGCCGGCGACGCGAACAGCGCGGCTGGTACGTCTACGACTGGGCATGCTCCGTGTACTCCACGAGCGTGCTCACCGTGTTCCTCGGCCCTTATCTGACGTCGGTCGCCGAGGCGGCGGCGGACGCGGACGGGTTCGTCCACCCGCTGGGCGTCCCGGTGCGCGCGGGATCCTTCTTCGCGTACGCGGTCTCCCTGTCGGTGATCCTGGCCGTGCTGGTGATGCCGCTGGTGGGTGCCGCCGCCGACCGCACGGGCCGGAAGAAGCCCCTGCTCGCGGCCGCGGCCTACACGGGGGCGGCGGCCACGGCGGGCATGTTCTTCCTCGACGGCGAGCGCTATCTGCTCGGCGGTGTGCTGCTGGTCGTGGCGAACGCGGCGCAGTCCGTGGCGATGATGCTCTACAACTCCTACCTTCCGCAGATCGCCCCGCCCGAGGAGCGCGACGCGGTCTCCTCGCGCGGATGGGCCTTCGGCTACGCGGCCGGGGCACTGGTCCTCGTCCTGAACCTCCTCCTCTACAACGGTCACGACAGCTTCGGGGTCTCCGAGGGCATGGCGGTGCGCATCTGCCTGGCCTCGGCCGGCCTGTGGTGGGGCGCCTTCGCGCTGGTGCCGCTGCGCCGGCTGCGCGACCGCCGCGCTCCCGCGCGGGAGGCCGCCCTGCCGGGCTTCCGGCAGCTCGCGGCGACCGTCCGCGACATGCGCCGGCACCCGCTGACGCTCGCCTTCCTGCTGGCGTACCTCGTCTACAACGACGGCATCCAGACGGTGATCTCCCAGGCCTCGGTGTACGGGTCGAAGGAGCTGGGGCTCGGACAGTCGACGCTGATCGTCGCCGTGCTGCTGGTGCAGGTGCTGGCGGTGGCGGGCGCGCTGGCGCTGGGCCGGATGGCCCGGCGGTACGGCGCGAAACGCACGATCCTGGGCTCGCTGGTGGCCTGGACCGTGACCCTGGGCGCGGGGTACTTCCTGCCGGCCGGCGCGCCCGTGTGGTTCTTCGTGCTGGCCGCCGGCATCGGCCTGGTCCTCGGGGGAAGCCAGGCCCTGTCCCGCTCGCTCTTCTCCCACCTGGTACCGCCGGGCAAGGAGGCCGAATACTTCTCCGCCTATGAGCTGAGCGACCGCGGGATGAGCTGGCTAGGACCGCTGCTGTTCGGGCTCACCTACCAGCTCACGGGCAGCTACCGGGACGCAATCATCTCGTTGGTGGGCTTCTTCGTCCTGGGATTCGCGCTGCTCGCGCGGGTGCCGGTGCGGCGGGCGATCGCCGACGCGGGCAACGCGGTTCCCGAACGGATTTAGTACTCGGCACGAAAGGGCGGTAGTGTACGCGTTTGGCCTGCCAGGCGTACCGTTACTGCGCGTCAAAGATGCCGAAACGCTGTGTGACATCTGCTATCAGATGTGACAAACCGGGCGTCGGTGGGTACTGCAATGGTTGACAAGGCTGCGGCTACGACGGCGACGCAGGACCCGGAACGGGACACGGAACGGGAATCTTTACCGCCGACCGGACGTTGACCGGATGACGACGACAGCGACACCTGTCCTGTGGGCGACAAGCCCGGGAGGCACGATTCATGAGTGAGCGAGCTCTTCGCGGCACGCGCCTCGTGGTGACCAGCTACGAGACGGACCGCGGCATCGACCTGGCCCCGCGCCAGGCCGTGGAGTACGCATGCGAGAAGGGGCACCGCTTCGAGATGCCCTTCTCGGTCGAGGCGGAGATCCCGCCGGAGTGGGAGTGCAAGGTCTGCGGTGCCCAGGCGCTCCTGGTGGACGGCGACGGCCCGGAGGAGAAGAAGGCCAAGCCGGCGCGTACGCATTGGGACATGCTGATGGAGCGGCGCACCCGAGAGGAGCTCGAAGAGGTCCTCGAGGAGCGTCTCGCCGTTCTGCGTTCCGGTGCCATGAACATCGCGGTTCACCCTCGGGACAGCCGAAAGTCGGCTTGATCCCCGGCGGAGGCCGGCGCGGAAGCACCATCGCACAGCGGTAACAGGACCGTGGGCGCCGAACATGTTCGGCGCCCACGGTCCTGTTCGCGTGCGTTCGCCGCGGCGGGTCGGCGGGAGCTAGCGGGTCAGCGGCGGGCGCGGGCCCTGCGGGGCGTCGCCGTCGGTGCTTCCGGGCTCGTCGCGGATGACCTCGCCCTGGACGACCTTGCCGTCGGGCCGGTGGATATGGGCCTGCTGGAAGGCGTCGCCCAGTGAGCCGTGCGCGGCCTCACGGAGCTTGCGCTCGAAGGTGCGCTCGGCATAGCGGCTCACGGCTTTCTGGACCGGCGGCACCAGCAGAAGCAGCCCCAGCGCGTCCGAGACGAGGCCGGGGATGATCAGGAGCAGGCCGCCCAGCATCATCAGGCCGTTGCCCTCGCTGTTCGGCCGGGCCGCCTCGGGTGCCATGCCGCTCTGCTGCTGTTGCAGCGTCTCGGTGAGGTTCTTGAAGGCCCGCCTGCCGGCCCGCTTGATGACGATCGAGCCGAGGACCAGACCGGCCATCAGGACGAGGAAGACCACCAGGCCGTTCGACGCCCCGGCGACCACCGTGAGCAGCCAGATCTCCAGAACGAACCACGCGGCGACGGCGAGCGGCAGAACACCGCGCAGCCGGGAGCGCCGGGGCCGGACGGGATGCGGGGTCTGAGCGCCAGTCGTCATGGTCCCAGTGTGCCTGGGCCCGGCTCAGAGCGGTATAAACGGGCGGTCGCAAGGCTGTCGGCGTCCTGCCGTACGCCTACGCTTCGGTCTGGCCCTCCGGCTCGGAGCGCTTTGTCGCCGACCGGACCTGCCGCTCGACGTCCGGCTCGGGCCGCTTGTGGTCGCCGCGTCCCAGGACCTTGCCGACGCGCTCCCGCACCCCCCACGCCGTGACCCGCCACAGCGCCTCGACGAGGATGTCGCGGCTCATCTTCGAGTCCCCGAGCTCGCGTTCGACAAAAGTGATCGGCACCTCGACGACGTGGCAGCCCGCCTTGACCGCGCGGCGGGCCAGGTCGACCTGGAAGCAGTACCCCTGGGAGGCCACCTCTTCCAGGCCGAGTCCCTCCAGGGTCTCGCGGCGGAACGCGCGGAAGCCGCCGGTGATGTCACGCAGCGGGAGATCGAGCGCCATCCGCGAGTAGAAACTGCCCC
Organism: Streptomyces sp. NPDC052079; assembly: GCF_040680275.1. Lineage (NCBI taxonomy): Bacteria > Bacillati > Actinomycetota > Actinomycetes > Kitasatosporales > Streptomycetaceae > Streptomyces > Streptomyces sp. NPDC052079. Next base: position 6,510 of record NZ_JBFAWL010000031.1, on the reverse strand, counting down.
CGCGCGAGATGAACTCGCGGGACTTCGGCCAGTTCACCACCCGGCCGCCGGGCACCCAGCGGGAACCGAGCACGAGGTCGGCGCCCTTGAGGGCGGTCAGCAGACGGGGCAGTTCCTCGGGCTGGTGGGAACCGTCGGCGTCCATCTCGACCAGTACGCCGTAGCCATGCTCCATGCCCCAGCGGAACCCGGCGAGGTAGGCAGCGCCCAGGCCTTCCTTGCCCTTGCGGTGCAGCACCTGGACGTGGTCGTCCTCGGCGGCCAGCTCGTCGGCGAGCTTGCCCGTGCCGTCGGGGCTGTTGTCGTCGGCCACGAGGACGTGCGCCTCGGGGACGGACTCGCGCACCCGGCCCACGATTGCCTTGATGTTCTCCGCCTCGTTATAGGTCGGGATGATCACCAAAGCCGTACCGAGCGGGCCGAAGTTCCGCCCCTGGGATCCCGCCTCGAGGGTCCCGTCGCCGTCGTCCACTGCTGCCCCTTCACGTCCTGTGCGCAGGGTCCCACCATAGTCGTCGGGCTCTGCGGCGACGCGACAGGACGTTCGTATGGCGGTGTCGTTCCCCGAAGATCGGGTAGCCATACGTTTTTCGGCCGCGCCGCGGGGCGGCGTCGCGGGGTACGGCAGCGGATGGGGGCCCGGCGCTCTTCGGGCCGGCCTGGGATCCGCCGGCTGCGGATCGACCTGAAGCCGTTGTCTACTGAGCGCCCGGGCCCCACCCGGGGTCACACCTCCCCGGCCGTCTGGAACGTTCCCTCGGTACGGCGCCGACGCTGAGCCTGGCTCCCAGTGGCGGTGCCCCGGTGCGGCACACCGTCCCTGACCCAGCGGCGCTGACCCGAGTGGCCGGAAGTTCCCCGGTCGGGCGTCCGGTGGTGGACCCGGCCGAACCTACCGGCCCCCTGCCGCCGCCTGTCAACAGTCGTTTGACCTGCGTAATGTGGTTCAAATGCCTGGTCAGCGGCGAGGATGCGCAGGTCGCGAACGAGCGGCGCGGCGCATGATCGTCACCGCGCCCACCTCGTAGATCACTCGCCCGGCCGTACGAAGACCGTGCGCCCGCCGACCACCGTGCGCAGGCAGACGGGCAGGTCACGGCCAGGAGTGAGGTCGGGCAGACCCGGGGTGCCGGAGCGGGGGTCGGTGGACCAGCGGGCCACCCGGTCGTCGGGTGCCTGGACGACGAGTTCGCCAGTGCGCCAGACGGCGTAGTCGGCGGGTGCGCCGGGCACCAGGACGCCCGCGTCGTCACGTCCGACGGCGCGCCAGCCGCCGCGCGTGTGGGCGGTGAAGGCGGCGCGGACGGAGACACGGTGCTCCGGAGTGCGGTGGAAGGCCGCGGCGCGGACCGTGCCCCACGGGTCGAGGGGGGTGACCGGGCTGTCGGAGCCGAAGGCGAGCGGGACTCCGGCCCGCAGCAGCGCCGCGAACGGGTTGAGGGTGCGCGCCCGCTCCGCGCCCAGGCGCCGGGCGTACATGCCCGCCTCGCCGCCCCACAGCGCGTCGAAAGCGGGCTGGACGGAGGCGGTCAGGCCGAGTTCGGCGAAGGCGGCGATGGTCTCGGGGGTGAGCATCTCGGCGTGCTCGACGCGGTGCCGGGCGGCGCGGACGCGGGCGAGGCCGACCTTCTCGGCGGCGGCACGGACGCCGTCGGCGACGGCGCTCACCGCGGCGTCGCCGATGGCGTGGAAGCCCGCCTGCATGCCCGCCTCGGTGCACTCGACGACGTGGGCGGCCACCGCGGCGGCATCCAGGTGGGCGGTACCCGTGTGGCCGGCGTCGGCGTACGGCTCGTGCAGGCAGGCGGTGTGCGAGCCGAGGGCGCCGTCGGCGAACAGATCACCGGCGGCACCGATCGCGCCCAGCTCGCGGGCCTTGGCGACGTTCTGTTCGGCCCAGTAGCCGACGACGCGCGGACCGGTTTTGTCGGCGGCGAGCCGCAGTAGCCCGGTGAAGTCGTCCTCGGAGGAGATCTCCGGTCCGCCGCACTCGTGGACCGTGCCGATGCCGAAGGACACGGCGTGGGCGAGGGCGGCCCGCTGGGCCTCGGCGCGCTGGGCCGGCGTGACGGCGCCCAGTGCGGCGGCGCGTACCGCGTGGTGGTCGTCGCCGGTGAGCGGGCCGTCCTCGCGGGTGACGGCGGCCGGGACGAGGTCGAGCAGCGCGGTGGTGACGACCGCGGAGTGCACGTCGATCCGGCTGAGGTAGAGGGGGCGGCCGCCGGTGGCCTCGTCGAGTTCCGCGCGGGTCGGGGGGCGGCCGCCGGGCCAGCGGGCTGCGTCCCAGCCGTGGCCGAGCAGCACGCGGTCGTGCGGGCGGGCGGCGGCGAACTCGCGTACGCGGGCTAGTGCGGCCTCCAGGGAGGGTGCGCCGGACAGGTCGAGACCGGTGAGGGCGAGGCCGGTGGCGGTGGTGTGAACGTGCGCGTCCGTGAACGCGGGGGTGACGAGCGCACCGTCGAGGTCGATCACCTCGTCGACCCCGTCCGCGAAGGCGTCGGCGGCGCCCTCGGAGCCGACCCAGGCGACCTGGCCGCGCTCGACGACCATCGCGGTGGCGAAGGGGTCGGCGGGGCTGTGGACCTCTCCGCGGCGAAGCAGGACGGTGTGCGGCGGGGCGGTGCGTTCACTCATGCCCACAGTGTCCCGCGTCCGGCGGGGCGCGCAGTACGCGGGTTCGACGGCGAGCCCCGTGTGGGTGCGGGCCGGGGGGTGTCTGCGCAGCCCGGCGCAGGCGGGGTGCGCAAACCACCCCCGGCCCACACCCACGCGGTCAGCGTTCAGGCGCCGGGCTGCGCGACCTACCCCCGGCCGGCACCCGCGCCGGCGCGTGTGACCGGGCCTGTTCAGATGCGCGGTGGGCGGGACTCGTATGGGGTGGAGAGGACTACCGTCGTGCGGGTCGAGACGCCGGCCAGGGAGCGTACCCGGGCGAGGAGTTCCTCCAGTTCGTGCGGTGTGGACACGCGCACCTTGAGGATGTAGTTCTCGTCGCCCGCCACACTGTGGCACGCCTCGATCTCGGGCACGCCCGCAAGGCGGTCCGCGATGTCGTCGGGGGCGCTGGGGTCGAAGGGTTTGACCGAGATGAACGCCGTCATGGGCAGGCCGACGGCCTCCGGGTCGACGACCGCGGCGTAGCCGCGGATGACGCCACGCTGCTCCAGCCGCCGCACCCGCTGGTGCACCGCCGACGTGGACAGGCCCGTGGCCTTGCCCAGGTCTGTGTAGCTCATCCGCCCGTCCTTGACGAGCAGCTGCACGATCTGTCGGTCCAGCTCCTCCATGCCGCAAGAACCTACAGTGCACGTGATCTCCTCGGATACCTGAGCGAGAGCCCGGAGTCGCCGCGCGGGGCACCTGCGAGCGGCATGTGACGAACGCCACAGCCTTCGGACGGTCTCCGTGATGTTCTCGTGATTACGCCCCGAGGCCGACGGGAAGTGCTTGCTGTGGTCGAGGCCGCAGCGCCTTCACGGCCCAGCCCGAGGGGGAGAACCCAATGCAGAGTCTTAAGCGCCATGGTCGTACCACGTCCAAGCGGCAGCAGCCGGTCGTCACGCCCGAGCCGGAGTACGTCGAACCCGACACCCTGGACGACGAATCCGACGCGTACGACACCTTCGAGATGTACCGGGTGATCTGCCCGGACTGCGCACAGCCCATCGCCCTGCTGGCGGACGAGGATGTCCTGCCGGAGCACGCGCTGTGCGCTTCGCCGTGGAACCCGTTCGGACTCACCGTCTGTGCCGGTACCGGCCGCCGGGCCTCCGAGGCGCGGCCGGCGGACGAGTCCGTCGGGCCCCAGGAGCAGGACACCGCCCTGCTGTTGACGCTCCCTCAGGGACTCAACTGGCGCACCCAGCCGTTCTCGCACGTCGGCGGCCCGGGGTCGCGCCCGATCAGGGTCCCGTCGATGCGGCGCCACGCCGCCTGAGCACACGCGGAGGAGGGTGGCACCGTGCGTCACCCTCCTCCGCCGTACGGGACGGCCGTGAACTCACGCCCTATTCCGGCGTTCGGTGACCCGTCCGGTCGCTCCCGCGTTGCCCAGGTATGACGACCCCCACGTACTCGACGACCGGGCGTCAACGCCGTGTCTTCGTGCCGCCTCCCATGGAAGCGGCCGCACCCGCCCCGCCCCAGCTCCCGGATCCGCCGATCTACCGCGAGCTCATGCGGACCTGGGCCGACCGGGGCCGCACGCTGCCCGGGCGGCACGACCCGGAGTGGACCCGGCTCGCCGCGCCCTGGCGGGGGCTCGGTCAGTTCAGCGCGTCTCCGGCCCCGCGAGGTGGCGGGCGATGACCATGCGCTGGATCTGATTGGTGCCCTCGACGATCTGCAGCACCTTGGCCTCGCGCATATAGCGCTCGGCGGGGAAGTCCGCGGTGTAGCCGTAGCCGCCGAGGATCTGCACGGCGTCGGTGGTGACCCGCATGGCCGTGTCGGTGCAGTGCAGCTTGGCCATGGCGGCCTGCTTGGCGAACGGCCGTCCCGCGTCGCGGAGCCGGGCCGCCGCCAGATACAGCGCGCGTCCGGCCTCGATCTGTGTGGCCATGTCGGCGAGCATGAAGCGCAGCCCCTGGAAGTCGGCGATGGGCTTGCCGAACTGCCGCCGCTCGGTCGCGTACGCGACCGCCGCGTCGAGCGCCGCCTGGGCCAGGCCGATGGCGCAGGCGGCGATGCCGAGCCGACCGCCATCCAGGGCCGACAGGGCGATCGCGAAGCCCTGCCCCTCCTCGCCGATGCGCCGGGTGTCGGGGATCCGGACCCCGTCGAAGTGGACCTGGGCGGTGGGCGAGCCCTTCATCCCCATCTTCTTTTCCGGCACGGCGGCGCTGAGCCCCTCCGCGTCGCCGGGCACGAGGAACGCGGTGATCCCCCGCGGGCCGTCCTCGCCGGTGCGGGCCATGACCGTGTAGAAGTCGGCGATGCCCCCGTGGGTGATCCAGGCCTTGGTGCCGGTGATCACCCATGCGTCGCCGTCCCGCACGGCCTTGGTGCGCAGCGAGGCCGCGTCCGAGCCGGAGGCGGGCTCGGAGAGGCAGTAGGCGCCGAGCAGGCCGCCGTCGAACATCGCGTTGAGGCGCTCCGCCTGCTGCTCCTTGGAACCGAAGGCGGCGAGCGCGTAACAGGCCAGGGTGTGCACGCTGACGCTCAGCCCGACGGTGAGGCGGGCGATGGCGAGTTCCTCGAGGACCTGGAGGTAGACCTCGTAGGGCTGGTCGCCGCCGCCGTATTCGGTGTCGTAGGGCAGACCCAGCAGGCCCAGCTCGGAGAGCCGGGTGAAGAGCTCGCGGGGGAAGCGTCCCGCGTCCTCCTCCTCGGCCGCCCTGGGGGCGATCTCGTGCTGCGCGATGTCGCGGACGAGCGAGATGAGGTCCCGGGCCTCGTCCGTGGGCAGTTGCCGGTCCACCGGCTGCGGGGCGCGGTCGGGCATGGCGACGCTCTCCTCCCTGTTCGGGCACATCGGCGTGCGCCTTGGGTGGGGGCGGCTCCGCCGGGTCGTATGGGTGCCTCGCCGATGCTCGCAGTCCCGGGTCGCGGAAGCTGCTGACCAGCGGCTGTGCGCTGTGAGTATGCCCGATCGGCGGCATCGAGTCACCAGTTAACGACCGCTCACCGAAGATACCTTCGCCCCAGCCTCCGCCCGTCCGCATTGGTCCGCACCATTGACCAACTGGTCTAGTCCTCCTAGGGTTTGGCTCCAGTCAGCCCCTGAAGCGTGCAGGGGGCGGGGGTTCCACGGGCGAAATTCCCGCCGCGTGGATGACTTCGGCGCTGCAACTGCGCGTGGTCGCCGACAACTACCGCGCCGGCGCGCTGCAGGCGCCGGTGATCGGCGCCGATAGCCAGGCACTGATCCGGGCGCTGCCGTTCTACCTGTTCGGCACCACCCCGGACAATTCCTTCCCGCTCTCGCAAACCGGCACGGCGCCGCAGGACGCGGTGGACGAGCTGTACGCCAAGTGGCCGATGGCGAGCGTGGTGGTGAGCAACCATCCGGCGCGCGCGGCGATCTGGCCGACCCTGGTGATGCCGCCGCAGGACGGCAAGCCCGCGTTCCTGCGTCGCGCCCGCGACGCGCGAGGCGATGGCGACGGGTTCAAGATCCTCGGCGTGGTGTTGAACCTGCTTCGCAATATGCTCGATGCCAACGGCGAAGCCCCGGGCCGGGTGCAGTACTACGCACCGACGATCATGCGCGACCTCAACGGCGTCGACTTCGTCGAAGGCGCCGGCCTGGGCGGTTTCTCGGTCGGCTCCGGCGGAGCGGGCTACTCGGGCGTCTTCATCCACGAACAGGGCCACGCTATGGGCTCGCCGCACCAGGGAACCGCCTACCTGGAGGGGCGATATCCCTACCTGGCCGGCGGCCTGGCGGGTTCGGTGTGGGGCTACGACCAGAACAAGCGCCGGTTCCAGGGGCCGTTCGTGCCGACGTCCGCTTCCAGCTACAAGGGCTGCCGCGGCGATACCTATGAACGACGCCTTCGACGCCGCGGT
>NZ_JBFAWL010000030.1:0-56579 GCF_040680275.1 Streptomyces sp. NPDC052079 | reverse complement strand
CCGCATCAGCGTCCTGTTCGCCATGCTCCGCGACGGCGCCTTCTACGAACCCAGACCCCCACGCCTCGCTTGACGAAAGACATAGAGGCACCCCCCGATGATCAGCTGATGGTTACCGACGGCGACCTCAGTTCAGCCGTCCTGTCGTGGATGATCGCGCGCCCCGACGGCATCCAGGCCGACCGTCCCGGACGCCAACGTGCCGGTATGCGCGATGTACGCGCGATCAGGGACACCGCAGGCATGTTCATGCAACTCGACTTTCAAGTACGGCGGAGGCCACGGCCACAAAGCACTGCGCCACTACTTCCGCCACGAAGTCCTGCCGCTGCTGGACGTCAGTTACAGCGAGAAGGTGGGCACCGCCCTTATTCGGCGCCGCCGCCGAGGTCTCCCAGCTCCTCGCGTGGACCGCGTACGACACCGGAAACCACCGGCTCGCCCACCGCTACCTGTCGTCCACGCTCCGTTTGACCCAGGTCATCGACGACCGTATGTTCGGCGCCCGCATCCTCGGCAACCTCAGCCACCAGGCGAACTACCTCGGTAACCACACCCCGGCCATCCAGCTCGCCCGCGCCGCCGTCGAGGGAGCCAAGGGCCGAGCCACCCCACGCGCCATGTCCAACTATTGGGCCATGGAGGCCCGCGCCCTCTCCAGCGCAGGAGAGAAGGCCGGTGCGGCCCGTGCGATGAACGAGGCGACACGCCACTTCGAACAGGCCGACAGCGCCGACGACCCGGCATGGCTGAGCTACTTCGACGAGGCGGAACTCACGGGCGAGTTCTGCCACTGCTTCCGTGATCTGCGGATGCGCCAGGAAGCCGTCGAGCAGGCACAGCGCGCCGTCGACAGCACCGACCCGGCATACGCCCGCACCCTGGGGTTCTGCCGCATGGTGCTCGCCCAGAGCCAGCTCATAAACGGCGAGTTGGAAGCCGCGGTCACCACCGCGAGTCTCGCAGTCGACGGCGGAGACTCCCTCCAGTCCTCCCGCTTCCAGCGCTACGTGACCGACTTCCAGGCCGAGGTGAGCACACACGCGGCCCACCCCGCCGTAGTCGCGTTCAACGAGAAGGTGAGCGAGGCACTCGCCCGCCTGGACGACGACGAGTAGCGACTACCACGGCCGCCAGTCCCGAGGCGCGTCATCGTTCCGCAGGGCCGAGATGCGCCGACAGTACTCGGCAGCCGTCCTCTCGTCCTCCCGCACGTTCTGCATCAGCCACGTCGTCATACCGAACTCTTCTAGCCGCCGGAGCGTGTCATAGCCGGGCCAGTCGTACAGGTTCCGCCCATAGGCCCGCACAAAGTCGGCGTACTGCTCGTCCGTCTGCCATCCAAGGCTGTGGTGCTCCGTGGCCGTGACCATCAAGTCCCACTCCGAGTGATCAAAGCAGAACGCCTCAAAAGTCGATCAGGATCACCTGTCCCTGATCGTCCACCATGAGGTTCTGCACATGAGCGTCACCGTGGACAGGTCCCTTGGGAGTCTCGAAGCTCAGCTCTTCGAACTGATCACGCAGCTCACACCAACGCTTCCGGAGGAAGACCCGATCGTCCTCTGGAATCGGGGCCCGGTCGATCCGCAGCTCTTGCTTGCCGAAGGGATCAAACGAGGGAAACTCCACCCCAGCCGGCAAGATCATCGAGTGGAGATCCCGAAGCATGCCGCCCAACTCCCCGTACGTCGCCTTACGGTCACCCTCACGGATGAGATGCCAGAAGGTCACCGGGTGGCCATCGATCGAGAGCGGCTGTTCGAGGTCATCTAGAATGCGCACCCCAGGGAAGCCCTCACCTGCCAACCACCGCGACACGGCCACCTCGATACGCGCTTTGGGCAGCCACTCCTCCCCTCGCGCCACCCGCACGACCACGGGCACCGACGCCAGACGGAACAGAGCGTTCTCCCCGAACCGAATCAGCTCCGCGCCCTCGTCATCTAGCCCCCCGCCCGGCACGCAGCACCCATCACTCACGCAGCCCTCTCCGACGTGAACCCCTCTTCGCCCGAGCAACGCTAACCGCCATGCCCGTACCAGCTCCCCTAAGTCGCGCGCGATCAACCAGCGCACGCCTACGGGTGACCAACCCGACGCACGCCGGACACAGCCTTGACCGTACCGATTGCCAGCGCTCCGGAGCGAGGGAGCCCGACTCCGCAGGACCACCGCAGCGTCGGTCACGCCAACTCTCCGCATGTGTCTATCAGTTCGATACCTGCAAGCGCTCTCGACTTTCACCGGAGCCTCGCTCATTGCGCTACGATCCCGTGCCATAAAGGAGCGGTCCGGGGCACGGGGGGACCAACAAAGACACCCTATGTAACCGGATAATTACTTGGGGGCAATATGGCCGGGCTTAGCATGGGTCACAAGGTGGCCCTCTGGGTCGCTGCGATCGGCGCAACTGGTGCCGTAATTGCAGCTGTGATTACTGGCATCTTCCAGAACGACAACAAGGGGTCACGGACCGAGTGTAGCCAGAATACGGTCTGCGGCGATAACAACAGCGGCAACAGCATCAACGGCGATAAAAATGAACCCACCAAGCCGTAGAGGGCGATCCGGTAAAAAGGAAATGAGCGCCAGCATCCGCTATATCGCAGCTCTAGCGACAGCCGCTGTTGTTGTGCTACCCCTAACAGGGTGCAGCGGCGAGAAGAACGAGACTACCTGCCATTCAGGCGCGTTCTGCGGAAATGGGAATAAGGGTAACAGCATTGACAGCTCCGCCGACGCGGCGGAAACACCCTCCCCCAGCTCAGACACCACTAATACCGCTCCCGCCGACAAAAAAGTACGCGAGTCATCTACTGAACCACCAAAAACGGAGCCCGACAGTCCTGGAACGTCGACCCGCCCGGAGGTACAAAAGTGCGGAGAGGATTGCCAGTGGCGCGACTGGACGGCCATCCCCGGAGTACAAGTGCGCCCGACCTGGGTAAGAGAGGGCAACGACCTCTACATGGTCGCCGAATGGCGGTCAAGCTCTGAAAGATCATTGGATGTTTGGATCTGGCTCAAAGACGGATCTGGCAACAAAGCGCTTTACCCAGTCGACCCACCAGCGATCGGTTTTCATCAAATGCGCACCACCTCCGAGGGCTTCAGTAGAAAGGTTAAGGTTGGCATACCACTCGAACCCGGGCGACGGTACAACATTTCCATCTCTGTAGCCGAATACAGGCCGCATCAGACAGGACCGAATATCTCCAACCCCAGTGTCGATGGCATGATGGAGAACTTATTGTACACGTAGCACCAGTCCGCTTCGGCGAAGCCTGTAATCTCGTGATCAACTGCGGCCGCGGCGGTCAGCGGAAGATGAGCGCGGCGTCCCACGTTTTCCCCGCATCACGCGTCGTACCCCTTGCTTCCCACCTCCGCCAGCCTGGTAGACACTGCTGTCGGGCCGCTCGTCAAACGCCGACTGGTTTAAGGCGCCGTGTCCGTTGCCGTGGGGCGGCACCTGCCCCACGGCATGTGAGTCGTATCCGCCTCAGCAGCGGGCGGCGCTCGATGGCAGGGCGGAGCGGAAGGCACCACCGAGCCTCTTGAGCCCCTCGTTGGGCTGGACGATCACCTTGGTTCCCATGTATTCGTCCTGGCTCCACACACACCAGTACTCGTTGGTCCGGTTCCAGGCGGAACGCACGGCGGGGATGTTCTGTCGCTTCACGTCGTCCGTCCCTTTCGTGTAACTGCCTCGGCGACCAGTGCCGTCGGAGTACTCGTAGAGGCAGAAGTGGTCGATCTCACAGATCGCTGCGGCCGACAACGTAGCCGAGGATGAGGAGACCGCCGGGCCGGCGGCTAGGAGGGTGGCGGCAGCAGCCACGGCCGCGACGGGCAAAAACTTGCGCATGGGATCCCTTTCGGAGGGCGTTTCGGACACAAAAAGGATCACCAAGCAAACACAGTGCGCCAATTCCCCGAAAGTGTAGGTTTACGGGAACGAAGGGCCCGACGACGCCAGCGCTCAGAGTCGCGCCGACTGCCAGTCCCGTCTCACACCCACTCCACCTCAGCCTGGACGCCCGGGGAGGCCCCAGGGGACGGCAAGAGTGTTCTCGGCACCTCCCGCACGGCTCCCTGCTTCTCCTGGCAAACACCAAGTGCGCCAAGGACGGCAACCAAGTCTTCCTGTTCGGGTGGTCCAGCGCCACGAACACGCCGAACCGCTCGATCACTGCCACCGTGCCGGTCGGGCGTTGGCCGAAGCGGAGCTGCTGAGGAACGCCCAGAGTCCCGGGTTGTCGGTGGCTGCCATCGACAGTCGTGCGTGCCCGGCCCTCGTCCAGATCCACGGCGAGCACCTCTGCGGTGATGCGCTGTCCGACCACAGCGGCATCGGTCCGGCGCCGTTGCCAAGAGACATCCAGCGGCCCCACTGCCCGGAGTGGACGAGCGGCGAACCCGTCCAGGGTCACGGTCACCTCAGATCAAGTGACGGCCGCCACCGTGCCACTACAGCGATCACCGACCTGGATCGGTGCCAGAAAGCTCCTGATGGCCGGATCAGCCGACGTGTCGCCCATAGCGCCCGGATTCTCGCACGGCGGCTAGACCCACTCCACCTCGGACTGGATGCCCGCAGGAGCGCCAGCGGCCGGCAGAGGCGTCCGAGGAGCCTCTCGGATCGCCTGCCGCGTCTGCACCGCCCCGAGGGAACCGAGCACCACGGCCACCTCATCCTCTGTGGCATCCGCCACAGCCTCAGCGATGCGCCGCAGTGGCTCAGTCATCCCCCGCTCCCTCATTTCAGCTGGTCGGATCCGGCTTCTTGACCGTCAGCGGCAGCAGCTTCTTGCCGCTCTCGCTCAGTTGTGGCCATGTATCGAACTGAGGACACACCCCGCAGTCGAAGCACGGGGTCCAGCGGCAGTCCTCGACCTCCGTTTCGTCGAGGGCGTCCTGCCAGTCCTCCCACAGCCACTCCTTGTCGAGGCCGGAGTCGAGGTGGTCCCAGGGGAGGACCTCCTCGTAGGTGCGCTCGCGGATGGTGTACCAGTCGACGTCCACGCCGAACTCGGCCAGGGCCTTGTCCGCGCACGCCATCCAGCGGTCGTAGGAGAAGTGCTCGCGCCAGCCGTCGAAGCGGCCGCCGTCCTCATACACCGCGCGGATGACCGCGCCGACGCGGCGGTCGCCGCGGGAGAGCAGGCCCTCGACGATGCCGGGCTTGCCGTCGTGGTAGCGGAAGCCGATGGAGCGGCCGTACTTCTTGTCGCCGCGGATCTTGTCGCGGAGCTTGCCGAGGCGCTCGTCCGTCTGCTCGGCGGAGAGCTGCGGGGCCCACTGGAAGGGGGTGTGCGGCTTGGGGATGAAACCGCCGATGGAGACCGTGCAGCGGATGTCGTTGGAGCCGGAGACCTCGCGGCCCTTGGCGATGACGCGGGTGGCCATGTCGGCGATCTGCAGGACGTCGTCGTCGGTCTCGGTGGGCAGGCCGCACATGAAGTACAGCTTCACCTGGCGCCAGCCGTTGCCGTAGGCGGTGGCGACGGTCCTGATCAGGTCCTCCTCGGAGACCATCTTGTTGATGACCTTGCGGATGCGCTCGGAGCCGCCCTCGGGGGCGAAGGTGAGGCCGGAGCGACGGCCGTTGCGGGTCAGCTCGTTGGCCAGGTCGATGTTGAAGGCGTCGACGCGGGTGGAGGGGAGGGAGAGGCCGATCTTGTCTTCCTCGTAGCGGTCGGCCAGGCCCTTGGCGATGTCGCCGATCTCCGAGTGGTCGGCGGAGGAGAGGGACAGCAGGCCGACCTCCTCGAAGCCGGTGGCCTTCAGGCCCTTGTCGACCATGTCGCCGATGCCGGTGATCGAGCGCTCGCGGACCGGGCGGGTGATCATGCCGGCCTGGCAGAAGCGGCAGCCCCGGGTGCAGCCGCGGAAGATCTCCACGGACATGCGTTCGTGGACGGTCTCGGCGAGCGGGACGAGGGGCTGCTTGGGGTAGGGCCACTCGTCGAGGTCCATCACCGTGTGCTTGGAGACGCGCCACGGGACGCCGGACTTGTTCGGTACGACGCGGGCGATACGACCGTCGGGGAGGTACTCGACGTCGTAGAAGCCGGGGACGTAGACCCCGCCCGTCCTCGCCAGGCGGAACAGGAGTTCCTCGCGGCCGCCGGGGCGGCCCTCCTCCTTCCAGGCGCGGATGATCCGCGTGACCTCAAGGACGGCCTGCTCGCCGTCGCCGATGACCGCGCAGTCGATGAAGTCGGCGATCGGCTCGGGGTTGAAGGCGGCGTGACCGCCGGCCATGACGATCGGGTCATCCAGGGTCCGGTCCTTGGCCTCCAGGGGGATGCCGGAGAGGTCCAGGGCGGTGAGCATGTTGGTGTAGCCGAGCTCAGTGGAGAAGCTCAGGCCGAACACGTCGAAGTTCCGGACCGGGCGGTGGCTGTCGACGGTGAACTGGGGGACCTGGTGCTCGCGCATCAGTGCCTCGAGGTCCGGCCAGACGCTGTAGGTGCGCTCGGCGAGAACGCCGTCCTGTTCGTTGAGGACCTCGTAGAGGATCATGACGCCCTGGTTGGGCAGTCCGACCTCGTAGGCGTCGGGGTACATGAGCGCCCAGCGGACGTCGCAGCTGTCCCAACGCTTGACCGTGGAGTTGAGCTCTCCGCCGACGTACTGGATCGGCTTCTGCACATGCGGGAGCAGAGCTTCGAGCTGCGGAAACACGGATTTCACAGACTCGGCGGCTTCGGCAGGCATCTCGCGAACCTTTGTGTGCTGACAGGGGTGACCATCCAGCGTAACCCGGCCGGAGGGGTCCCCCGTACGCCGTTCAGAGGGCGGTGCTCCTCCTGATCGAGGTCCAGGCTTCGGGGAGGGCGGCCTCGGCGACCTGTGCGCGGTGCTCCTCGCGGCCGTGGAGGACGCCGTAGGTGAAGGCGCTCTCTCCTGCCGCGTGGGCGACGGCGGCGAGCTCGCGCAGGGTCTGGCGGGCCATGACGCTGTCCTGGTGGTCGCCGAGCAGGCCCTGGAGCGACTTCATGGCGCCGACGAGTTCCTTCGCCGGTTCGCCGAGTGCGGGAGCGGCGGCCTCGGCGGCGTAGCGGGTGCGCTTGGTCTTCTTGCGGGCCTCGTGCAGGGCGACGTCGCGGTCGGTGCCGGGTGGGAGGTCGAGGGCGCGGGCGACGAGGCCGGCGACTTTGTCGAAGTCCTTGCGTACGGCCTTGGTGAGGGTCTTCGCCGGCTTGGTTCCGGCCTTCTTGTGCAGGGGCGGGTCGGCGAGGAGGGCGTCCAGGGTGTCGAGGAGGGTGAGGTAGCGGCGGGAGTCGAGGATGCCGGTGACGCGGCCGTGGGCTCCGCTGTGCCGGGCCCGGGACCATGTGGCGAGGCGGTCGGCGACCGGGCCGTGGACGAGGGTGGCGGGCAGTTCGGCGAGGGCGGTGCCGAGGCGGTCGGCGAGGACTTCCTGGTCGCGGTCCAGGCCGAGCTCGCCGGCCAGCCATTTCAGGTCGGTGGCGACGGGGTCGGTCGTCTCGGGGTCGAGGACGGTGCGGAAGGTGCGGAAGGTGCTGCGCAGGCGGCGGGTGGCGACTCTCATGCGGTGGACGGAGTCGGGGATGTCCTGGCGTACGGCGGGGTCGAGCTCGACGAGGGCGTCGCGCTGGGCGCGGACGTAGGCGAGGACGTGGTCCGCGGCGGTGACGGGTTTCCCGGCCGGCCGTGACCGCCGTTTCTGTTTCGGGGCGGCTTCGGGGGCGGTGGCGGGTGCGGTCGTGGGGGCCGTGGTGCCGTCGGGTGCGGTCTCGGCCAGGGCCCGGGCCAGTTTGGAGGCGGATGCGGAGGGGCGTACGCCGGCCTTGCGCAGGCGTTTTTCGACCTTGTCGAGGAAGGCGGGGTCGCCGTCGTCGGCGAGTTCGACCTCGATCTCGGTCCACTGGGCGGTGCCGCCGTCGCCGGTGAGGCGCTGGGCGTGGACGGTGTCGACGCTGACCTCGGCGAGGAGCCGTCCGTCGGCGTCGAGGAGGTGGCGTACCGCGCGGTCGGAGCGCAGCCGGATGACGGGCAGCAGTGCGTGGTCGCGGACGCGGGAGCGGACGAGGGCGGCGAGTTCGTCGGGGAGGGTGTCGGAGAGCGGGGCGCGGATCTCGTCGCGCACTCCGGGGGCGACGGGGAACTTCAGATGCCAGCCGGCGTCGGAGCCTCCGGTGCGGCGGCGGAGGGTGACGGCGGACGCGTTGAGGCGTTCGTCGGCGGTGTCGTGGTAGGTGGCGTCGAGGCGGGTGACACCTTGGTCGAGGACGGATGCGACGCCGGGGACGCGGGTGAGGTCCGGCAGTTCGTTCTGGTCCGACTCGTATTTCCGCTCGATCTCGCGCTTGGTGTCCGCCATGGCTTGAATCTAGTGGCTGGGGGTGCGGAGCGGCAGGGGGCCGCTCCGCACCGGTGATGTGGGGTCCGGACGGCGCGGGCGGGTGGCGTTATGCGGACATGGGGCGTTGTATGCGGATCGATTGGAGCAGGCCCACGGCCAGCCAGACGGCGAACATGGAGGAGCCGCCGTAGGAGACGAACGGCAGGGGGAGTCCGGTGACCGGCATGATGCCGAGGGTCATGCCGATGTTCTCGAAGGTCTGGAAGGCGAACCAGGCGACGATGCCGGCGGCGACGACGGTGCCGTACAGGTCGGTGGTGTCGCGGGCGATGCGGCAGGCGCGCCAGAGGATGATGCCGAGCAGACCGATGATCAGTGCGCCGCCGACGAAGCCGAGTTCCTCCCCGGCGACGGTGAAGACGAAGTCGGTCTGCTGCTCGGGCACGAACTGGCCGGTGGTCTGGGAGCCGTTGAAGAGGCCGGAGCCGGTCAGTCCGCCGGAGCCGATGGCGATGCGGGCCTGGTTGGTGTTGTATCCGACGCCAGCCGGGTCGAGTTCGGGGTTGGCGAAGGCGGCGAAGCGGTTGATCTGGTACTCGTCGAGGATGCCGAGCTGCCAGACGGTGACCGCGCCGGCGGCGCCGGCGCCGAGCAGGCCGAAGACCCAGCGGTTGGAGGCGCCGGAGGCGAGCAGTACGCCGAGCACGATGACGACCATGACCATGACCGACCCGAGGTCGGGCATGAGCATCACGATCAGCATGGGGACGACGGCGAGTCCGAGTGCCTGGAGGACCGTGCGGTGGTCGGGGTAGGGCTTGTCGCCTGCGTCGACTCGCGCGGCGAGGAGCATAGCCATGCCCAGGATGATCGTGATTTTCACGAACTCGGAGGGCTGGAGGGAGAAGCCGCCGGGAAGCTTGATCCAGGAGTGGGCGCCGTTGATGGTGGAGCCCAGCGGGGTGAGCACCAGCAGGATCAGGAAGACCGAGGCGCCGTACAGCAGGGGCACGGCCGTGCGCAGGCCGCGGTGGCCGAGCCAGAGGGCGCCGATCATCAGGGCGAGTCCGATGCCGGTGTTGAGCCAGTGCCGTACCAGGAAGTAGTAGGGGTCGCCCTGGTTGAGTTCGGTGCGGTTGCGGGTGGCCGAGTAGACCAGGAGCGAGCCCAGCAGGGACAGCAGGATCGCCGAGAGCAGCATCGGCCAGTCGAGGCGGCGGGCCACGGAGTCGCGGGCGAAGACCCGTGTCCAGCCCGTCCGCTCGGGTCCGTATCCGGAGACCTGGAAGCTGTTGACGCCGCCGGTCATGATGCCGTCCCGGGTGATGCGGTCCTGGCGGACCGGTGGCGGGAGCGGGCGCGTGGGCGTCCGGCGCCGCGGCGTGGTCCGCCGCCCCGTCGTCGCTCGCGGCGGCGGGTGTCCCGGTTGGTGTTCTCCGGTGAGGGAGTGGTGCCGGCCTGCTGGGGGTCGGCGGGGTCGCCGTCCTGCGGGGTGGTGGCGCCGGCGTCGGGAGCGGGGGTGGCGGGGTTCTTGGCGGGGTCCTTGGAGATCTTCGGGGACTTGATGGTGCCGTCGGTGCGGACCTCGGGGAGGGTCTTCTGGGGGGTGGGCAGCAGGGCCTTCTTCTTGTCGATGGCGCCGCCCTCGGTGACGCCGTACAGGGCGTTGTAGATGTTGCGCACGGCGGGGGCCGAGGCGCCGGAGCCCGTACCGCCCTGGGAGATCGTCATGACGATCGAGTAGTCCTTGGTGTAGGTGGCGAACCAGGAGGTGGTCTGCTTGCCGTACACCTCGGCGGTACCGGTCTTGGCGTGCATCGGGATCTCGTCCTGTGGCCAGCCCCCGAATCGCCACGCGGCCGTACCGCGGGTGGCGACTCCTTCGAGGGCTTCGTCCATCTGGGCGAGGGTCTTCTTGCTCGTCGGCAGCTTGCCGTGCGCCTTGGGCTCGATCTCGGTGACGGTCTTGCCGTCGGGGCTGATGACGGCCTTGCCGACGGTGGGGTCGTAGAGGGTGCCGCCGTTGGAGATGGCGGCGTAGATGGTGGCCATCTGGATGGGGGTGACGAGGGTGTCTCCCTGGCCGATGGAGTAGTTGACGGAGTCACCGGCGCGCAGCCGGTTGCCTTCGAGGCAGTTCTCGTAGGCGATGCGCTCGGCGTAGCTGCCGTCCTTCTTGCCGTTCTTGCACCAGGCGTCCTTGTTGGCCTGCCAGTAGTCCTTCTTCCACTGGCGGTCGGGGACGCGGCCGGTGACCTCGTTGGGCAGGTCGATGCCGGTCGTCTCGCCGAGGCCGAACTGGTGGGCGGTCTTGTAGAACCAGTCGTTGGGTTCCTTCTTCGGCTTGTTGCCGCCGTCGCGCTTCCACTCCTCGTGGGAGAGGCGGTAGAAGACGGTGTCGCAGGAGACCTCCAGGGCGCGGCCGAGGCTGATCGGGCCGTGGTTCTGGGACTCGAAGTTCTTGAAGACCTGTCCGCCGATGGAGTACGAGCTGGAGCACTCGTAGGGGCCTTCGAAGGAGTAGCCGGCCTGTATGGCGGCGGCGGTCGGGACCACCTTGAAGATGGAGCCGGGTGCCGACAGGCCCTGGGTGGCGCGGTTGAGCAGCGGGTAGTTGGACTTCTCGCCGGTGAGGGCGGCGTAGTCCTTGGCGGAGATGCCGCCGACCCAGGCGTTGGGGTCGTAGGTGGGGTTGGAGGCCATGGCGACGACGCGGCCGGTCTTGGCCTCCATGACGACGACGGCGCCGGAGTCGGCCTCGTAGGTGCGACCGGTGTTGCGGTCGTGGACCTTGCGGGCGTCCTTCATCGCCTGGTCCAGCTGGTATTCGGCGATGCGCTGGACGCGGGCGTCGATGCTGGTGACGAGGTGGGCGCCGGGCTCGGCGGCGTCGGCCTGGGACTGGCCGAGGACGCGGCCGAGCTTGTCGACCTCGTAGCGGGTGACTCCCGCCTTGCCGCGCAGCTGCTTGTCGTACTGGCGCTCGATGCCGGAGCGGCCGACCATGTCGGAGCGCAGGTACGGCGAGTCGGTGTCCTGGGCCTTCTGGATCTCCTCGTCGGTGACGGGTGACAGGTAGCCGAGGACCTGGGCGGTGTTGGCCTTGCCGGGGGCGGTGTAGCGGCGCACGGCCTGGGGTTCGGCGGTGATGCCGGGGAAGTCCTCGGCGCGCTCGCGGATCTGCAGGGTCTGCTTGGGGGTGGCCTCGTCGGTGATGGGGATGGGCTGGTACGGCGAGCCGTTCCAGCAGGGCTGGGGGGTTTCGGCGTCGCAGAGCCGGACCTTCTCCCTGACCTCTTTCGGCGTCATGCCGAGGACGCCGGCGAGTTTGGTGAGGACCGCCTTGCCGTCGTCCTTCATCTTCAGCAGTTCGGTGCGGGAGGCGGAGACGACCAGCCGCGTCTCGTTGTCCGCGAGGGGCACTCCGCGGGCGTCCAGGATGGAGCCGCGGACGGCGGGCTGGACGACCTGCTGGACGTGGTTGCCGGTGGCTTCCTTGGCGTACTGGTCGCCCTCGCGGATCTGGAGGTACCACAGGCGCCCGCCGAGGGTGCCGAGGAGGGAGATGACGAGGACCTGGATGACGACGAGGCGGATCTGGACCCGCGAGCTGCGGCCCGTCTCGGGGATGTTGGTCACGCGGTTTCCTCCTCTCTCAGAGCGCGTGCGGGAGTGTGGGTACGAGGGATGAACGGCCGGCGGGTGTGTCGGCGTTCCACCGTCGTTCACCCTTTCCGGTGAAGTTCCGCCAGGTCACAGGCGCTTGACCCCCTTGATGCGTCCGGCGCGGGCCGCCCGGACCCGGGCGGCCTTGACGCGCAGGCCGCTCTTCTGGCTGCCGATGTTCAGTCCGGTGCCGCCGGAGAGCCAGCCGGAGGAGATGTCGCCGGACTTGGCGGAGCCGGTCTCGGCGAGCGGATCGTTCTCGGCGCGCCGGGCCAGGGCCATGACGCCGGGGACGACGAACGGCGCGAGCAGCAGGTCGTACAGTGCGGCGGTGAACAGCAGCGAGCTCAGGCCGACATGGCGGGCGGCGGTGTCGCCGACGAGGGCGCCGACACCGGCGTAGAGCAGGGTGGAGCCGACGGCGGCGACGACGACCACGACCATGGGGCCGGTGGCCGATTTCACCTGGCCGCTCTCGGGTTTGACGAGTCCGGCGAGATAGCCGATGACGCACAGCACGAGGGCGTAGCGGCCGGCGGCGTGGTCGGCGGGCGGGGCGAGGTCGGCGAGGAGACCCGCGGCGAAGCCGACGAGGGCGCCGCCGACATGGCCGTAGACCAGGGCGAGGCCGAGGACGGTGAGCAGCAGCAGGTCGGGGACGGCGCCCGGGAGGTGGAGGCGGGCGAGGACGCTCACCTGGATCACCAGGGCGACGACGATCAGCGAGCTGGAGAGCAGGATCCGGTTGACGCGCATGGGGTGACAGCTCCTACTGCTCTTGCTGGTACTGGCCGTCGGCAGGGGCGGAGGGGGTGACGGTCACCGTCACGGTCGGCGTGGGGACCGGCTTGGGCTTCTTGGGCAGCACCGTGTCACGCGGGTCCTTCTCGGGGGCCTGGACGACGACGCCGACCACGTCGAGCTTGCTGAAGCTGACGTACGGCGTGACGTAGACGGTGCGGGTGAGGTCGCCGCCGGGTGGGTCGACGCGGGAGACGACGCCGACGGGGACGCCGGGCACGAACGGCTTGTCGGCCTGCGAGCCGAAGGTGACGAGGCGGTCGCCCTTCTTGATCTCGGCCTTGCCGTTGAGGAGTTCGACGCGCAGCGGGCGGTCGCCCTGGCCGGAGGCGAAGCCGAGTTCGTCGCCGGCCTCCATGCGGGTGCCGACGGTGAAGTCGGGGTCGCTGGCGAGCAGCACCGTGGCGGTGTTGGGGCCGACGGTGGTGACGCGGCCGACGAGTCCGTCGCCGTTGAGTACGGTCATGTCGCGCTGGATGCCGTCGTTGGCGCCGGCGTCGATGGTGATGGTCCAGGAGAAGCCCTGGGCCGCTCCTATGGCGATGACCTGGGCGCCCTTGATGCCGTACTGGCCCTTGCCGGAGATCTTCAGCAGTTTGTCGAGCTGGTCGAGGCGGCTGCGGTTGCGGTCGTCGCTGCCGAGTTCGGCCTTGAGCGCGGTGTTCTCCCGCTCCAGTTCCGCGAGCCGGTCGTGCCGGTCGCCGGACTCGCGGACGGCGGTGACCGCGTTGCCGATCGGGTTGACCGCGCTGGACACGCCGTTCTCGATCGGGCCGAACACGGTCGCCGCGGCCTGCCGGGCGCCGTCGACCGGCGAATCCTCCCCGCCGCGGATGTCCACCGTGATCAGTGCGAACGCGATGGCGATCAGCAGCACCAGGAGCAGCCGGCTCTCTTTCGTGTCCCTCACGTGCGGCGGCCGTGCCTTCCTCGTCGAGAACGGGTATGAGGTGTCGTCTTGTTCACATGTGGGGGTGGCATGGTGACGGGCTTTTGGGGCTTGTGGGGAGCCTGTGCCGCGATGCCAGCGATCCGCCGTACGAGAGGGGAACATCCCGTACGGCGGAGTCGGAGGGTTGTGTCATCTGCGGGGCTGGGCGTCCAGCACCTGCTGGAGCGCCTCGAACTCCTCGACGCACTTGCCGGAACCGAGCGCCACGCTGTCCAGCGGGTCCTCGGCGATATGGATCGGCATGCCCGTCTCCCGGCGCAGCCGCTCGTCGAGACCGCGCAGCAGGGCGCCGCCGCCGGTCAGCACGATGCCCCGGTCCATGATGTCGCCGGAGAGCTCCGGCGGGCACTTGTCGAGGGTCGTCTTGACCGCGTCGACGATGGAGTTGACGGGTTCCTCGATCGCCTTGCGCACTTCGGCCGCGGAGATGACGACGGTCTTGGGCAGTCCGGACACCAGGTCGCGGCCGCGGATTTCGGTGTGCTCGTCGGTGTCGAGGTCGTACGCCGAACCGATCGTGATCTTGATCTGTTCGGCCGTCCGCTCACCCAGCAGGAGGGAGTACTCCTTCTTGATGTGCTGGATGATGGCGTTGTCCAGTTCGTCGCCCGCGACGCGGATGGACTGGGCGGTGACGATGCCGCCGAGGGAGATGACCGCGACCTCCGTGGTGCCGCCGCCGATGTCCACCACCATGTTGCCGGTGGCCTCGTGGACCGGCAGCCCGGAGCCGATGGCGGCGGCCATGGGCTCCTCGATGATGTGCACCTGGCGGGCGCCGGCCTGGGACGACGCCTCGATGACGGCGCGGCGCTCGACGCCCGTGATGCCCGAGGGCACACACACGACGACCCGCGGACGAGCCAGATACCGCCGCTTGTGGATCTTCAGGATGAAGTAGCGGAGCATCCGCTCGGTGATCTCGAAGTCGGCGATCACGCCGTCCTTCAGCGGACGCACGGCAACGATGTTGCCGGGCGTGCGCCCGATCATCTTCTTCGCTTCGGCACCGACCGCGAGGATGCCACCGGTGTTGGTGTTGATCGCGACCACGGACGGCTCGTTGAGTACGATCCCCCGACCCCTGACGTACACCAGCGTGTTGGCGGTCCCGAGGTCGACAGCCATGTCACGGCCGATGAACGACATTGAGTTCCCCATCAGGATTCGTCTGGCCTTCCCACGAGCTTTTGAGGGCTTTTCAGGTTGGCGAGGTGGGTGCGGTGACGTGAAGGCTTCCATCGTAGACGCGCCTTCGCGAACACGGTGCGAGGGTCTTCGCCATTGTCATCAGATGGCGTGTCGCCCTGCTTGTGGAGACGGGCCATCGGGGGCATCCGTTCCCCCGAACGCCTCGCATATGCCAAAAAAGGTCCGGGGGCAAAGCCCCCAGACCATCCGTCACCCGGCAAACGTGCCGTACCCGGCCGCGATGTGATCGTTATGCGCGGGATACGCCCGAGCGGCCGTACGACGTCACGCGCGGCCCGGGAAGAAGATCTTCACCTCGCGCTCGGCGGACTCCTCGGAGTCGGAGGCGTGGATCAGGTTCTCCCGGACGATCACGCCGAAGTCGCCGCGGATGGAACCCGGCTCGGCGGCGATGGGGTCCGTGGGACCCGCCAGCTTGCGCAGCCCCTCGATGACCCGCTCGCCCTCGACGATCATCGCCACGACCGGGCCGGACGCCATGAACTCCACCAGCGGCTCGTAGAACGGCTTGCCCTTGTGCTCGCCGTAGTGCTGCTCCAGCGTGTCGTGGTCCAGGGTGCGCAGCTCCAGCGCGGTGATCTGCCAGCCGGCCTTGCGCTCGATACGGCTGATGATCTCGCCGGTCAGGCCACGACGGACGGCGTCGGGCTTGAGGAGGACGAGGGTGCGCTGGGTCACGGCGGAGCTCCTTGTGCGTGGAGTGATGTCAAGTTGTGCGGACTGATGAGGTTACCGGGCGTGTCGGGGCATCTGTCACGCAGCGTCAGGTTGGTCGGCCCGGGCGGCGAAACGGGCCTTCGCTTCATCCACCTTTCGCCCGAAGTGCACCGAGGCCCACCACAGCAGCGCGAAGATCGCGCCCATGAAGAACATCATCGGGACGAAGACCCCGGAGGCGATGAGGGCGAGCTGCAGCGCCCAGCCGAGGGCCACCCCGCCCGGCCGTGTGATCACCCCGCACAGGGCCACGCACAGGAACATCGCGATGCCGCAGACCGTCCACACCGTGCCCGTGGACAGGTCCGCGTCCTTCATCGCGACCAACCCGGCGAAACCGATGATGAAGAACTCGCCGATCAGCGTCGAAGCGCAGAGCGTACGCACGGGAACTCAGCCCCTTCCCAGGAGCAGTCGGGCCTCGCCGACGGTGATGACGGAACCGGTGACGAGGACACCGCCGCCCGCGAACTCGCCCTCCTCCTCGGCCAGCGTGATCGCGGCCTCCAGCGCGTCCGGCAGCCGCGGCTCGACCTGGACGCGGTCCTCGCCGAACACCTCGACGGCGACCGCGGCCAGCTCGTCGGCGTCCATCGCGCGGTGGCTGGAGTTCTGGGTGACGACGATCTCGGCGAAGACGGGCTCGAACGCCTCCAGCAGCCCGCGCACGTTCTTGTCGCCGCTCGCGCCGACCACCCCGATGAGCCGGCTGAACTGGAACGCCTCTCCGATCGCCTCGGCCGCCGCCCGCGCACCCGCGGGGTTGTGTGCGGCGTCCAGGACGACGGTCGGCGACCGGCGGACGACCTCCAGCCGCCCCGGGGAGGCGACGGAGGCGAACGCCTTGCGCACCGTGTCGATGTCGAGCGGCTCGACGCGCTGCGCGCCGACACCGAAGAACGCCTCCACGGCGGCGAGCGCCACGGCCGCGTTGTGCGCCTGGTGGGCGCCGTGCAGCGGGAGATACACGTCGGTGTACTCGCCGCCCAGTCCGCGCAGGGTCACCTGCTGGCCGCCCACCGCGACCTGCCGGGTGACGACGCCGAACTCGAGCCCCTCGCGGGCCACCGTCGCGTCCACCTCGACGGCCTTCTTCAGCAGCACCTGAGCGGCTTCCACCGACTGCTGGGCCATGATCACCGTCGCGTCCCGCTTGACGATGCCCGCCTTCTCGGTGGCGATCTCCGCGGAGGTGGCGCCCAGCCGGTCGGTGTGGTCGAGGTCTATCGGCGTCACCACGGCGACGCTGCCGTCGATCACGTTGGTCGCGTCCCAGCTGCCGCCCATCCCTACCTCGACGACCGCCACGTCCACGGGAGCGTCGGCGAAGGCGGCGTACGCCATGCCGGTCAGCACCTCGAAGAAGGACAGCCGGTACTCCTGCTGGGCGTCGACCATCTCGACGTACGGCTTGATGTCCTGGTACGTCTCGATGAACCGCTCCGCGGAGACCGGCGCCCCGTCGAGGCTGATCCGCTCGGTGACCGACTGGACGTGCGGGGACGTGTACCGGCCGGTGCGCAGCTCGAACGCGCCGAGCAGCGCCTCGATCATGCGGGCGGTGGAGGTCTTGCCGTTGGTGCCGGTGATGTGGATCGACGGGTACGAGCGCTGCGGCTCGCCCAGCACGTCCATCAGCGCGGAGATCCGGGCGACCGACGGCTCCAGCTTCGTCTCGCCCCAGCGGGTGGCGAGCTCCCCCTCGACCTCGCGCAGGGCCCGGTCGACCTCGGGGTCCTCGGGCCGCGCGGGCACGTCCGCCTGCGGCGGGCCGCCCTGGGTGCGCAGGGTGCGGCTGCCCGCCTCGATCACCGCGAGGTCGGGATCGCGGCGGGTCTCCTCCTCGACGAGCTCCGCGAACTCGTCAAAGGTGTCGTCCGGGTCGGGACCTGCTGATTCTGGGCGCTCGCTCACGGTCCCCAGTCTACGGAGCCACCGGGCGTGCCCCGGGCAGGCCCCGGCTCCCGCGTCAGCCGAGCCACTTCCGCAGCCCGAGCCGGCCCCACAGGACACTCACGGCGAAGGACAGCACGGCGGCGGCCACCGCTGTCACCGCGAGCGCCGCAGGCGCCCACCACCCCGCCGGGAGCCCCTCCGCGACCGGCCCGACCAGCACCGTCACCCACAGCAGATGCACCAGATAGGTGCCGAACGACGCGTCCGACAGCCGCACCAGCACCCCCCGCGCCCGCTCCGGCACCCGCACCCCCGCCACCGCCCCGAGCACCGCGAAGGTGAGCGTGGCCACCGCCGCGCTCCCGTACGCGGCGGGGTGCCGCACCGTGAGCTGATACACGGTGAGGGCGACGAGGCCGACCGCCGCGCCCGCGAGCCACAGCGGGCGCGGGCCGCGCCGCCGGGCGGCGAGCAGGGCGGCGCCCGCCACCGCGTACCCGAGCGAGGACAGCGACACGCTCCACTCCCAGGAGGGCACCGGCAGCCCGGTCAGCGTCCGCAGGTCCCCGGTGGCCGCCGGTGCGACGGCGAAGGCGACGAGCAGCAGCAGCGACCGGCGGGGCAGGACGTGCCGCCGGAGGACGAGCACGGCGGAGCCGAGGAGCAGCAGGAGGGGGATGTAGGTGTAGAGGTACCAGAGGTGGAAGGCGGCCTCCACGGAACCGAACAGCGCCCGCAGCGCCTCCCCGGCGCCGCCGTCCGGGGGCGGCCCGGACACGTACTGCCAGAGGAGGTAGAGCGCCGTCCACACCGCCATCGGACGCAGGATCCGTCCGAGCCGGGCGAGGAGCCGGCGCTCGTCGCGCACCGGCGACCCGGCGAGGGCGGCCCACCCGGCCATCGCGAAGAACGCGGGCACGGCGAACCGGCCGGCCGAGTCGCCGACGACGCCGGTGGTGCGGTGCCCCGCGTCGAGGAACTCGGCGGAGGCGTGCACCAGGACGACGGCGGCGGTGCACAGGACGCGCAGCAGGTCGATGTCGAGCCGCCGCTCCGTGCCGGGGCCGTCCCGCGCGGTCGGCTTCGCGGGCAGCGGCGCGGCGGAGGGCGCGGTTCCGGGCATCGTGGGCGGGCTCCTGACGGCGGCGGCCCGTGGGGCCGGGCGGTGGGCGAAGCCGCAGGTTCCCGCGGCCGGGTTACACGATCCCCACCAGGACGTGAACGGCCCCCGACCGGAGCGGTCGGGGGCCGTGGGCGCCGTGGAGCCGGGTCAGGCCTCGGGCAGGCGGTCCAGCTGGGTGCCGATGCGGAGGATGTCCTCCTCCGCCTTCGCCAGCCGCGTGCGGATCTTGACCACGACGTGGTCCGGGGCCTTCGCCAGGAACGCCTCGTTGCCGAGCTTCGCCGTCGCCTGGGCCTTCTCCTTCTCGGCGGCGGCGAGGTCCTTGGCGAGGCGCTTGCGCTCGGCGGCGACGTCGATCACGCCGGACAGGTCCAGCGCGACCTCGACACCGGCGACGGGCAGGGTCGCCGTCGCGGTGAACGCGTCGCCCTCCGGCTGGAGGCGCAGCAGCTGCCGGATGGCCGGCTCGTGCGGGGCGAGCGCCGTGCCGACGAGGGTCAGCCGCGCCGGAACCCGCTGGCCGGGCTGCAGGCCCTGGTCGGCGCGGAAGCGGCGGACCTCGGTGATCACCGACTGGAGCGTCCCGATCTCCCGCTCGGCGTCGGCGTCCCGGAAGCCGCTGTCGGCGGGCCAGTCGGCGATGACGACCGACTCTCCGCCCGTCAGCGTCGTCCACAGTGTCTCGGTGACGAACGGGACGACCGGGTGGAGCAGCCTGAGCGTGACGTCGAGGACCTCGCCGAGGACCCGCTTGCTGACCTCGGCCGGCTCGCCGCCCGCCTGGAACGTCGTCTTGGACAGCTCGACGTACCAGTCGAAGACCTCGTCCCAGGCGAAGTGGAACAGCGCGTCCGACAGCTTGGCGAACTGGAAGTCCTCGTAGTACGCGTCGACTTCGGCGACGACCGAGTTCAGCCGGGACAGGATCCAGCGGTCGGTCGGCGACATCGTCGACGGGTCCGGCAGCGGGCCCTCGACCGTGGCGCCGTTCATCAGGGCGAAGCGGGTCGCGTTCCAGATCTTGTTGGCGAAGTTGCGCGAGCCCTGGACCCAGTCCTCGCCGATCGGCACGTCGACGCCCGGGTTGGCGCCGCGGGCCAGGGTGAAGCGCAGGGCGTCGGAGCCGTACTTGTCCATCCAGTCCAGCGGGTTGACCGCGTTGCCGAAGGACTTCGACATCTTCTTGCCGAACTGGTCGCGGACCATGCCGTGCAGGGCGATGGTGTGGAACGGCGGGGTGCCGTCCATGGCGTAGAGGCCGAACATCATCATCCGGGCGACCCAGAAGAAGAGGATGTCGTAGCCGGTGACCAGGACGGAGTTGGGGTAGAACTTCGCGAGCGACTCGGTCTGCTCGGGCCAGCCGAGGGTGGAGAACGGCCACAGGCCCGAGGAGAACCAGGTGTCCAGGACGTCGGTGTCCTGGTGCCAGCCCTCACCACCGGGCGGCTCCTCGTCGGGACCGACGCAGACGACCTCGCCGTTCGGCCCGTACCAGACCGGGATGCGGTGGCCCCACCACAACTGCCGCGAGATGCACCAGTCGTGGAGGTTGTCGACCCAGTCGAAGTACCGCTTCTCCATCTCCTGCGGGTGGATCTTGACGCGGCCGTCGCGGACGGCGTCACCGGCCGCCTTCGCCAGCGGGCCGACCTTGACCCACCACTGCATGGACAGCCGCGGCTCGACGGTGGTCTTGCAGCGCGAGCAGTGGCCGACCGAGTGGACGTAGGGCCGCTTCTCGGCAACGATCCGGCCCTCGGCGCGCAGCGCGGCGACGATGGCGGAGCGGGCCTCGAGCCGGTCCAGGCCCTGGAAGGGGCCGTGGGCGGTGATGATCGCGTGCTCGTCCATGACCGCGATGGCGGGCAGGTCGTGCCGCCGGCCGATCTCGAAGTCGTTCGGGTCGTGCGCCGGCGTCACCTTGACGGCGCCCGTGCCGAACTCGGGGTCGACGTGCTCGTCCGCGACGACCGGGATGGAACGGTCGGTCAGGGGCAGCTTGATGAGCTTGCCGACGAGATGCCGGTAGCGCTCGTCGTCCGGGTGGACGGCGACAGCGGTGTCACCGAGCATGGTCTCGGCGCGGGTGGTGGCGACGACGATGGTGTCGTCGCCGTCGCCGTACTTCATGGAGACGAGCTCGCCGTCGTCGTCCTGGTACTCGACCTCGATGTCGGAGATCGCGGTCAGACAGCGCGGGCACCAGTTGATGATGCGCTCGGCGCGGTAGATCAGCTCGTCGTCGTAGAGCCGCTTGAAGATGGTCTGGACGGCGCTCGACAGGCCCTCGTCCATGGTGAAGCGCTCACGGGACCAGGCGACGCCGTCGCCGAGGCGGCGCATCTGGCCGGAGATCTGCCCGCCGGACTCGCGCTTCCACTGCCAGACCCTCTCGACGAACGCCTCACGGCCCAGGTCGTGACGGGACTTGCCCTCCTTGGCGAGCTCCCGCTCGACGACGTTCTGCGTGGCGATGCCGGCGTGGTCCATGCCGGGCTGCCACAGCGTCTCGAAGCCCTGCATGCGCTTGCGGCGGGTGAGGGCGTCGATGAGCGTGTGCTCGAAGGCGTGCCCGAGGTGCAGGCTGCCGGTGACGTTCGGCGGCGGGATGACGATGGTGTAGGGCGGCTTGTCGCTCTTCTCGTCCGCCTCGAAGTAACCGCGCTCTACCCAGCGCTCGTACAGCGGCCCCTCTACATCGGCCGGCGCGTACTGGGTCGGCAGTTCGGTGGTGGGCGCTGGTGGCTGCTGCTGAGCGTTCTCGGTCACGCGGCTCAGTTTAGAGGCGTCACGGGCCTGTCCCGAAACGGGATTCCTTTGTAACGGTGCGGCCCCCGCCGACCTGAAGGTGTCACTGCTGAGTCAGGATGTCAGCAACGCATAAGCATCTGGAGGGGAACCCAGAAATGAGCTACAACCAGCCGGGCCCGTACGGCGGGCAGCCACAGCAGCCCGGACCGTACGGCCAGCCGGGTCCTTACGGCCAGCAGCCGCAGGCTCCGGGGCCCGGCTACGGCTACCCCCAGCAGACGCCCCCGCCCGGCCAGCCCGGATACGGCTATCCGCAGGGGCCCGGCCAGCCCGGAGTCCCGCCCCAGCAGCCCCCGTACGGCCAGCAGCCTCCCTACGGCCAGGCCCCGTACGGCATGCCGCCCCAGCCCCCGGCGTCGGGCGGCGGCGGCAAGACGGCCGCGATCGTCATCGGCGCGGTGGCGGTCGTGGCGGCCATCGGCGTGGGCGCGTACTTCGTGATCGGCGGGGGCGGCGGCGCGGGCGGCGTGGAGGACGACGGCCCGCACAAGCTGTCGACGCCGACGACGCTGATGAGCGAGTACACCCGGGTCGGTGAGGGCGGCGAGGACTCCAGCTCCGGCACGGTGGACGACCTGGCCAAGGGCGGCGTCAAGGACGGCAAGTCCGTCGGCGCCTCCTACTCGACGGCCGACTTCAGCGGCTACGACCCGCAGGACCCGACCACGCTCCCCGACCGGTCCGAGTTGCTGACCGCGAGGGGCGTGTCGTTCTTCGGCGCCTACGGCGAGGTCACCGACCCGGAGGCGGTGCTCGACAAGATCTTCGCGTCCCTCAAGAAGGAGACGGACAAGGGGTCGAGCAACGAGCTGATGTCCGAGCTGGTAGGCGAGCCGGAGTCGGTCGACATGGACGGCGCGGTGATGAAGTGCCAGGCGGCCAAGGGCACCAACAACCTCACCAAGAAGCCGACGACCAACTGGTTCTGCGCCTGGGCCGACTACAGCACCGTCGCGATCGTCTCGCCCGGTGACAACACCAAGGACATCACCAAGAGCGCCGCCTCGGACATCACCACCAAGATCCGCAACGAGGTCCGGGTCAAGGCCTGACCGCCACCGCATCGCCATCTGGAGGGGAATCCAGTCATGAGTCACAACCAGCCGGGCCCGTACGGGGGACAGCCCCAGCAGCCGGGGCCGTACGGACAGCCGGGTCCCTACGGCGGCCAGCCGCCGGGGTCGCCCCAGCCCGGCTACGGCTACCCGCAGCAGGCGCCTCCGCCCGGGCAGCCCGGCGTTCCGCCGCAGCAGCCGCCGTACGGCCAGGCGCCGTACGGCATGCCGCCGCAGCCCCCGGCGGCGGGTGGCGGCAGCGGCAAGAAGACCGGTCTGATCATCGGCGCGGTCGCGGTCGTGGCGGCGATCGGTGTGGGCGCGTACTTCGTCTTCGGCGGGGGCGGCGGTACGGACATCGCGGACGACGGGCCGCACAAGCTGGAGCCGCCGTCCTCGGTCGGCGAGTACAAGAAGAGCGGCTCCGGTTCGAGCGACGGCGGCCCGACGGGGGCCGAGTCCGCCGCCGACCTGGAGAAGCTCGGCATCAAGAGCGGCACGGTGGTGAAAGCGTCGTACGCCAGCGGCTCGGCCGGCAAGCTGGGCAAGGCCATGGCGTTCAACGGCGCCTACGGGGAGATCGGCGACCCGGAGGCCACCATCGACAAGGGCTTCGCCACCGCCCACGAGAACTCCAAGGACACCGGCGACAACACGGGTGAGGCGGAGGCGGTCACCTGGAAGGGCAGCCCCGAGACGGTCGAGCCGAACGGTCTCGACGGTGCCGTCATGAAGTGCCAGACGGCCTCGATCTCCGAGGGCGACCAGAAGCTCGAGATGCCGGTGTGCGTGTGGGCCGACCACAGCACCTACGGCGTGGTCAACGGGCTGGACCTGGCCGCGGCGCAGAGGGGCGGCAGCGGCGGCCTGGCCACGGACGACGTCGCCTCGTTCGCGACGGAACTGCGCTCCGCGGCGCGGGTGAAGGCCTGAGCACACCACCGTACGAACGCCGGAGGGGCCCCGGATCGACCGGGGCCCCTTCGCAATTGCTGTGCGGTGGCGGCTACGCCGTCTTCTGCTCGCCCGAGCCCCGGCCGCGGGCGTCGCGCGGGATCAGGGTGGGGTTGACGTTGGAGAGGACCACGTCGGCGGTGATGACGACGCGGGCGACGTCCTTGCGGGACGGGACTTCGTACATCACGCCCTGGAGGACCTCCTCCATGATGGCGCGCAGGCCGCGGGCGCCGGTCTGGCGGAGGATGGCCTGGTCGGCGATGGCCTCCAGCGCCTCGCGCTCGAAGTCCAGCTCCACACCGTCGAGTTCGAAGAGGCGCTGGTACTGCTTCACCAGGGCGTTGCGCGGCTCGACCAGGATCTGGAGCAGGGCCTCGCGGTCCAGGTTGTGGACGCTGGTGATGACCGGGAGCCGGCCGATGAACTCGGGGATCATGCCGAACTTGACCAGGTCCTCCGGCATGACCTCCTCGAACTGGTCCTTGGAGTCCCGCTCCTGCTTGGAGATGATCGTCGCGCCGAAGCCGATGCCCTTGGCGCCGGCCCGGCCCTCGATGATCTTCTCCAGTCCGGCGAAGGCGCCGCCCACGATGAACAGCACGTTCGTCGTGTCGATCTGGATGAACTCCTGGTGCGGGTGCTTGCGGCCGCCCTGCGGCGGGACGGAGGCCGTGGTGCCCTCGAGGATCTTCAGCAGGGCCTGCTGTACGCCCTCACCGCTGACGTCGCGGGTGATCGACGGGTTCTCACTCTTGCGGGCGACCTTGTCGATCTCGTCGATGTAGATGATCCCGGTCTCGGCCTTCTTGACGTCGTAGTCGGCCGCCTGGATCAGCTTCAGCAGGATGTTCTCGACGTCCTCGCCGACGTAACCCGCCTCGGTGAGCGCCGTGGCGTCGGCGATCGCGAAGGGGACGTTCAGCATGCGGGCGAGGGTCTGGGCCAGCAGGGTCTTGCCGGAGCCGGTGGGGCCCAGCAGCAGGATGTTGGACTTCGCCAGCTCGATGGCGTCCTCACGGCCCTGCGCGCCGCCGTTCTCTCCGGCCTGGACGCGTTTGTAGTGGTTGTACACGGCGACGGAGAGGGCCTTCTTGGCCGCCTCCTGCCCCACCACGTACCCCTCGAGGAACTCGTAGATCTCGCGGGGCTTGGGGAGCTCCTCCCAGCGGACCTCGCTGGTCTCGGCGAGCTCTTCCTCGATGATCTCGTTGCAGAGATCGATGCACTCGTCGCAGATGTACACACCGGGCCCTGCGATGAGCTTCTTGACCTGCTTCTGGCTCTTGCCGCAGAACGAGCACTTGAGCAGATCGCCGCCGTCACCGATGCGTGCCACGGTGTGCTTCCCCTTCGCCTGGGAGACGACCGGACGTCCGTGTCCGGCGGCTCCTGGTGCTGCCTTATGTCCGACGGTACCTTGCCGAGCCCCCCGTTCGGGCCCCCCTTGGCACGGTTCACTTTGACGTGGACCGTGCCAAACCGTGCCAAGGGGCGGCAGACGTTACACCCCGCTCCGCGTCAGCGCAGGCTGGTGTTGTCCATCTTCCGGGTGGTGATGATCTGGTCGATCAGGCCGTACTCCAGCGCGTCCTCGGCCGTGAGGATCTTGTCGCGCTCGATGTCCTCGCGGATCTGGTCGATCGGCCGGGTGGAGTGCTTGGCCAGCATCTCCTCCAGCTGCGTACGCATCCGGAGGATCTCGTTGGCGGCGATCTCCAGGTCGGAGACCTGGCC
Source organism: Streptomyces sp. NPDC052079 (assembly GCF_040680275.1). Taxonomy (NCBI): domain Bacteria; kingdom Bacillati; phylum Actinomycetota; class Actinomycetes; order Kitasatosporales; family Streptomycetaceae; genus Streptomyces; species Streptomyces sp. NPDC052079. Next base: position 31,314 of record NZ_JBFAWL010000030.1, on the reverse strand, counting down.
GCGGCCGGTCTCGCTGTACGGCTGGTGGATCAGCACGCGCGCGTTCGGCAGGGCCATGCGCTTGCCGGGGGTGCCGGCGGCGAGCAGGACGGCGGCGGCGGAGGCGGCCTGGCCCATGCAGACCGTCTGGATGTCCGGCTTCACGTACTGCATCGTGTCGTAGATGGCCGTGAGGGCGGTGAAGGAGCCGCCGGGGCTGTTGATGTAGACCGAGATGTCCCGGTCCGGGTCCATCGACTCCAGGCACAGCAGCTGCGCCATGACGTCGTTGGCGGAGGCGTCGTCGATCTGGACGCCGAGGAAGATCACCCGCTCCTCGAAGAGCTTCGCGTACGGGTCGTACTCGCGGATGCCCTGGGAGGTGCGCTCGACGAAGCGCGGGATGACGTAGCGGGACTCGGCCGCGGGGCCGGTGTACTCGGCGCTGGGGGTACCTCCCACGCCCTTAAGGCTGTGGGGGAGGTCGTACAGGCCGCTGCCGGGGAAGTCGTTCACGGTGTCTCCTGGAAAGGGGCTGAGGCGGTCGGCCGGGGCTGCTGGGGCTTGTGGCGCCGGGCCGGAGGGCCCGGGGGGCGTTACGGGGCCGCGGGGGCTCCGTGCGGCCCGCTCAGGCCCCGGTGCCGCCGCCGCCCGGCATGCCGGCGGCCGTGGCGATCACTTCGTCGATGAGGCCGTACTCCTTGGCCTCGAAGGCGTCGAACCATCGGTCGCGGTCGGAGTCGCGGGTGATCTGCTCGACCGTCTGGCCCGTGTGCTGGGAGGTCAGCTCGGCCATGCGCTTCTTGGTGTGCAGCAGACGCTCGGCGTGGATCTTGATGTCCGAGGCCGAACCGGCGAGGCCGGCGGACGGCTGGTGGATCAGGATCTCGGCGTTCGGCAGCGCGAAGCGCTTGCCGGGCGTGCCGGCGCTCAGCAGGAACTGGCCCATGGAGGCCGCGAGGCCCATGGCGATCGTCACCACGTCGTTCTTGATGTACTGCATGGTGTCGTAGATCGCCATGCCGGCCGTGATGGAGCCGCCGGGGCTGTTGATGTACAGGTAGATGTCCTTGTCCGGGTCGGAGGCAAGGAGCAGCAGCTGTGCAGTGATCTTGTTGGCGATGTCGTCGTCGACCGGCTGTCCGAGGAAGATGATCCGCTCGCCGAGCAGCCGGTTGTAGACCTGGTCGCCGAGGCCACCACCGATGGAAGGCTCGCCGGCGGCTGAGGGCATCAGATTCATCACGTATCCACCTGCTCGTCTTACGACGGCGCCGGGCCGTCTCACGTGTCCCTACGGGGTCGGAGCCGTATTCGGTGACTCACGTCCCCTGGTATTCAAGGACCCTAACGCGGTGACTCCGCCAGGGAATCCCGGTAACGGGAGTGTTCGCCGGGGGCGTAGAGGGGTGTACGTCGCGGTGTGCTCCGCCGGAACGGCCCCGCGCCCCCGGTGGGCCCCTGGTGGGCTGCTTCGCCGCCGGACAGCAGGGCCCCGGAGTGCCGTGCACCCCGGGGCCCTGTTGATCACGTCAGATCACGTCAGAGGTGACGCGAGGGTCAGCCCTCGGTCTTCTCCGCGGCGGGGGCCTCGGTGGCCTCGGCCTCGGCCGACTCGGTGGCGTCGGTCGACTCGGTGGCCTCGGTGGCCTCCTCCTCGTCCTCGTCCTCGAGGTCGACGATCTCGCCGTTGGTGTCCTTGACCGTGGCCTTCTCGACCACGACGGCCAGGGCCTTGCCGCGGGCGACCTCGCCGACGAGGAGCGGGACCTGGCCCTGCTCGACGACGGCCTGGGCGAACTGGTCGGGGGACATGCCGGAGGAGGCGGCGCGCCGCATGAGGTGCTCGGTGAGCTCCTCCTGGTTGACGTTGAGCTTCTCCTGCTTCACCAGCTCGTCGAGCACGAACTGGGTCTTGATGCCCTTGACCGCGGCCTCACGGGTCTCGGTCTCGAACTCCTCCTCGGTCTTGCCCTGGATCTCCAGGTACTTCGCGAGGTCCAGGCCCATCTGGCCGAGCTGGTGGTGCTCGAGGTTGTGCTTGCGCGTGTTGATCTCGTCCTCGAGCAGCTTTTCGGGGACCGGGACCTCGACCAGCTCGAGCAGCTTCTCCAGGACGCGCTCCTGGGCCTGCGTGGCCTGGTCGTACTGCTTCATGTTCTCCAGGCGCTTGCGGCTGTCCGCCCGCAGCTCCTCGAGGGTGTCGAACTCGGAGGCGAGCTGGGCGAAGTCGTCGTCCAGCTCGGGCAGCTCGCGCTTGGCGACCTGGGTGACCTTGACGGTGACCTCGGCCTCCTTGCCGGCCGCCGAGCCGCCCTTGAGCTCGGAGGTGAAGGTGGCCTCCCCACCGGCCTCCAGGCCCGTCACGGCGTCGTCGATGCCATCCAGCAGCTCACCGGAGCCGATGGTGTAGGAGACATCGTCGGCCACGCCGTCCTCGAGGACCTCGCCGTCGACCTTGGCCTTCAGGTCGATGGTGACGACGTCGCCCTCCTCGGCGGCGCGCTCCACCGGGGAGGTGGAGGCGAAGCGCTCGCGGAGCTGCTCGACCGACTTGTCGACGTCCTCTTCGGTGACCTCGACGGCGTCGACCTCGACCTCGATGCCGGAGTAGTCCGGGATCTCGATGGCCGGGCGGATGTCGACCTCGGCGGTGAAGTTCAGCGTCTCGCCGTCCTTCAGCTCCGTGATGTCGACCTCAGGCTGGCCCAGCGGGCTCAGCTCGGCCTCGTTGACGGCGTCGGTGTAGAACTTCGGAAGGGCGTCGTTGACGGCCTCCTCCAGCACCGCACCGCGGCCGAAGCGCTGGTCGATGACCCGGGCCGGGACCTTGCCCTTGCGGAAGCCCTTCACCGTGACCTGCTGGTTGATCTTCTTGTACGCCGCGTCGAGGCTGTCCTTGAGCTCCTCGAAGGGCACCTCGACAGTGAGCCGAACCCGGGTCGGGTTCAGGGTCTCCACGGCGCTCTTCACGGTTCGGTCTCCTTGTGGCTGACTTCTCGGGTTCTGCCGGGACCAGAGCGGTCCGGCCGATTCGCCGCCCGGAGGACTTCAGAGACACACAGGGCGCGCAACTTGCATAGTAACGGCAGCGGCTACGGCACCCAAAAGGCGATCACCGGTGCGTGAGCAGGTGCGTGGTCGGGGTGGCGGGATTTGAACCCACGGCCTTCCGCTCCCAAAGCGGACGCGCTACCAAGCTGCGCCACACCCCGTCTGGTGCGACACGTAGGGTACATGCACCCAGGCCGGATCGGCCGCCGCATTTCCGGGCGCGGTGCGGGGCCGGAAACGGAGTGTGCGCCGGAGGCGTACGACCCGCTACGATGCCTGTCAGTGCCGCGGTCGCCCCACGCGCGGCGCACTCCGTGCGGGCGTAGCTCAATGGTAGAGCCCCAGTCTTCCAAACTGGCTACGCGGGTTCGATTCCCGTCGCCCGCTCTGACATGGCTCAGGCCCAGGTGAGAGGGTGTTTACCCACTCCCTGGGCCTGAGTCGTCCCGTGGGCCTGATCAGCCCCCCGTGCCCCCTGCGTGCCCCTTGGGCTTCCGAGCCTCGCCCCTTCCCGCCCCTGTCGACGAGTCCGGACACAGCATCCGCGATCAGCCGGTCACGCTCAGCGCTGGCGTGTTGGTAGATCAGCGCGGCCCGGGCGGCGCTGTGGCCCATGCGCGCCATGAGCTCGCGGGTGCCGGCACCGCGACCGCGGCGAGCGTGTTGCCGCTTGTCAGCGAGCCAGGCACCCCCATCCCTCTTGGTGCGGAACGTCTCCGGAGCAGGACGCGGTTGCCCGTCAGAGCAGAGGTAGCGGGGCCAGTAGCGGCCGGACGGAAGCTTGCGGACCCGCGCGAACCGGCGGCGCGGCACCGCCGGCCGCCCGCTCCCGCCCAAAACCGCTTCGCTGACCGCTCGGTAACGTGCACACCGTGAACCCTGAGGACAGTTTTGGGCTGAGGAAGGCCGCGCCGGGTGAGATCAGCCGCCTGCGTCAGCTTGCCGAGCAGGTACGGCAGGATCTGTCAGCCTCAGGCCTGACCGTCCACCCTACTGATCAGCACGGCGTGGCCCTGGGGGAAGGGGGTGGTCTTGAGATCGAGTTGGACGAGTTCGATGATGCCGCGGGCGGTGTCTGGCTTCACTGGCGACTACACGTCCGCACGCAGGAGAGGGTCCGGGCCGCCATCCAGCGTGGGCAAACCGATGATCCTCTTCTGAAGGCGGCAAGCCAGATCTACGAGCACATGGTGACGACCATCATCGCCATGCTGACGTCGCTCGGCTACGAGGCTGAGCGCAGCGATGATGACTACCGCCTCTACGCCGTGCGTGTGATCGCTCCGCCGGAAGCCTCACCGACCGCGTGCAGGGTGCCTGAAGCGCGATGAGTTTCCGTGCGGTCCCAGGTCTACACAGGCGTCCACCTTCCGCGCGCGCACATCTGGGAGAACCCTTGAAGCTCTTGCTCACGTCAGGCGGCGTTACGAACCCGAGTATCCGCTCGGCACTCCTGGAACTTCTCGGCAAGCCGATCGAGGAGTGCCATGCCCTCTGTGTCCCGACGGCACAGTGGGGTCATCCGATGTGCCGTCCGACATCGGTGCGGGGGTTCGCGGCCGGCGAGGACCGCTGGCAGTACCTGTCGGGCCTGGGCTGGGGGTCGCTCGGTGTCCTCGAGCTCACAGCACTGCCCACCATCGGGGCCGAGCGATACGTCCCCTGGATCCGGGAGGCCGACGTGCTCCTGGTGGACGGCGGCGACGCGACCTATCTGTGCCACTGGATGCGGGAGTCCGGGCTGGCGGATCTGCTGCCGTCGCTGCCCGACCTGGTCTGGGTGGGGGTGAGCGCCGGAAGCATGGTGATGACACCCCGGATCGGTGAGTATTTCGTCGAATGGCCGTCCGCGCCGGACGACCGCACCCTGGGAGTCGTCGACTTCTCGATCTTCCCGCACCTGGACCTTTTCCCGCAGAACACCCTGGCCGACGCGGAGCGGTGGGCCGCCGACATCGGCGGTCCGGCCTACGCCATCGACGAACAGACCGCCATCAAGGTCGTCGACGGCTCCGTCGAAGTGGTTTCCGAAGGGCAGTGGAAGAAGTTCGGGTCATAGCCGCCCGGCATCCGAGAGTCAGGGCCGGGTCGAGGTGTTCTCCTGGGCCCGGCCCTGATCGTTTCCGTGGGCGGGGTCGCCGCGGGGTCAGAAGCTGATCGAGTTGATCATCTCCGCTATCGAGTCCAGGAACCGCTGGATGTCGTCGGCCATGCCGGTCGAGGCGAGGAAGAAGCCGAAGAGGACGGCGACGATCGCCGGCCCGGCCTTGATGGAGCCGCCTCTCAGCAGCACCACCAGGATGATCGCCAACAGCAGCACCACAGACAGTGAAATGGCCACAACTGATCACACCCTCGGTCGGTTCGGCTTCCCCGGCCCGGGCGACGCGACCCCGCGCACCCCGCCAGAACCATCGTGCCACCAACAGGGCTCCACCATGCGACCGCTGACGCATCGTCCACATCACGGTGTCCCGGCGCGTGTGCGCGCACCCGCCCCCGAGGGCCAACGGCAGTGTGTCGCACGACAATTCGAAGTGACACCCGCTCAGGGAATTCGAGGGGATCGTTTCCGTCTCCACACAACGCGTTCGCAGGTAATTCGAATTGCCGCCGCAGATCATCCAACGAGCCCTCGGGCGCGCCTTGAAAGACTGACGAAGCCGGACATATCACCGGAGTCGCCTCCCGGTCTTATGCGCCGCTTAGTCCGGAACTGTCATGATAAAGAGGGGCCGTGGGGTGGTCATAGGGTGGTCATAGGGTGGTCAAGTGACGCGGCTGGTTGATGTGTTGACTATCACCCCGGGCCGTATGCGCGCTTTCCTCAATCCGGGGTACCCGAGCCGAATAAACCAGGAATGACGTCGGGCGTTTTACGAAATCCCACGGACAACGCTAGGGTGCCTCAGATGTTCCACGCTGCCTCGTCCCCCGCAAGCGCAGCGAGCTCACCGATCGCCTCCCCGAGCCCCTGCCGGGAGGGTCAGTGACGAACTCGCAGCGACCGTACGGCAACCCCACGCTGCCGCTCCGCCCGGTGCAGTCCCCGGCGGACGGAGTGCCGAGCCCGCGCACCAAGAACAAGGAGATCACCCGGTCGGCGCCGTCCGGCAAACAGCGCGACGCGTTCTTCGACAACGCCAAGTTCCTGGCGATCGTGCTGGTGGCCGTGGGTCACGCCTGGGGTCAGATCCTGGACGACGGAGCGGTGGAGACCGCGTACCGCGTCGTGTACACGTTCCACATGCCGGCGTTCATCCTGATCTCCGGCTACTTCTCGCGCAGTTTCGACCTGCGCCCCAAGCATGTGAAGCGGCTGATCACCGGTGTGATCGTTCCCTATGTCGTCTTCGAGACCGCGTACTCGCTGTTCCAGCGCTACGGGAACGACGACCCGGACCACGGCATCACGCTGCTGGACCCCACCTACCATCTGTGGTTCCTGTGCGCGCTGGTGGTGTGGCGGATGACCACCCCGCTGTGGCGGATGATCCGTCATCCGCTCGCGGTCTCGCTGGTGCTCGCCGCGCTCGGCTCCGTGTCGCCCCAGATCGGTGACGACCTGGAACTCCAGCGGGTGCTGCAGTTCCTGCCGTTCTTCGTGCTGGGCCTGATCCTGCGGCCCGAGCACTTCCAGCGGGTGCATCGCCGCTCGGTGCGCCTGATGTCCCTGCCCCTGCTGGCCGCGGCGACGGTCGTCGCCTGGTGGTCGGTGCCGCGCATGCGACTCGGCTGGCTCTACCACAGCAGCGCCGCGGAGGAGCTGGGCGCGCCGTGGTGGGCGGGCCCGGTCATGGTGTTCGGCACGCTCGGCTGCTCGCTGCTGCTGACCGCCTGCTTCTTCGCCTGGGTGCCGCGCCGGCACATGTGGTTCACGGCGCTCGGCGCGGGCACCATCTACGGCTATCTGCTGCACGCCTTCCTGGTGAAGGCGGGCAACTACGCGGGCTGGTTCGACGACCCGGTGTTCGAGGAGCCGCTCGGCGTGATCGGACTGACCGTCCTCGCGGCCGCCGCCGTCACGGCGCTGTGCACCAAGCCGGTGCAGCGGACGCTGCGGTGCGTGGTGGAGCCGAAGATGGCGTGGGCCTTCCGGGAGGACCCGGGTGGGACGGCCCGCGACCGCGAGCGGCGGACCGGTACTGAGGTGCGTACGCCGGGCGAGAAGGTCTCGGTCCAGCTCTCCAACTGACGGGCGTTATGGACAGGCCAGACCGAGAAGTGCGCGCATATGTGCGTACTTCTCGGTCAGCCGTTTCCGCGTGGGACCGTCGAGGACCGCGAGCCGGGCCGGGTCGGCGTTGTGCGCCAGGTCCGCCTCCTTCACCAGCAGCGCGCCGGGGGTGGCGAGGATGCGGGCCGCGTACGCCTCCGGCGGCTCCCCGGACCGTTTGGTGACCGCGAGGACGATGTCCTTGGTCCGCCGGGTGAGCGCGGCCTCGCGGAGCCACTGTTCCGTCAGCCTGTCGTCCTCGACGGCGTCGTGCAGCCAGGCCGCCGCGATCTGGTCCTCGTCGCCGCCCCGTGCCCTGACGCCCTCGGCGACCGCCCGGAGGTGCTCGGCGTAGGGCCGGCCCGCCTTGTCGGTCTGGCCGTCGTGTGCGGCGCGGGCGATGGCCTCCACCCGGTCCGGGGTCAGCGGGGTGCGCGGTGTCTCGGTCACCCCCACAGTGTGCCCGGGTCAGCGGGCCGCGGCGGCCGTCGGGCCCTCCCGGCATATGAGCAGCAGCGCCCGGTCGTCGTTGACGTCCTTGGCGACCGACTCGATGAGGTGCCAGGCGGCGCCGTGGAAGCCGCCGGCGACATAGCGGTCGGCCTCGCCGGTGAGACGGTCGATGCCCTCGACCATGTCCCGGTCGGAGGTCTCCACCAGACCGTCCGTGAAGAGCATCAGGACGTCCCCGGGGCGCAGCGAGCCCTTCACCGAGTCGAACTGGGCGCCGTCGTACACGCCCAGCAGGGGGCCGTCGGCGGCCTTCTCCTCCCAGCGGCCGCTGCCCGCGCTGAGCTGGAGGCCCGGCGGGTGCCCGGCGGAGTAGAGCTCGTAGTCGCCGGAGTCCAGGTCGAGCACCAGGTGGATGGAGGTGGCGAAGCCCTCCTGCCAGTCCTGGCGCAGCAGATAGCCGTTGGCGGCCGGGAGGAAGGCGTGCGGGGGGAGGCTGCCGAGCAGACCGCCGAAGGCGCCGGACAGCAGCAGGGCGCGCGAACCGGCGTCCATGCCCTTGCCGGAGACGTCCGTCAGCACGACCTCCAGGGTGCGCCCCCCGTTGGTGCGGGCCGCGACCACGAAGTCGCCCGAGAACGACTGTCCGCCCGCCGGGCGCAGGGCCATCTCGCGGTGCCAGCCGTCCGGCAGCTTCGGCAGCTTGCTCTGCACCCGGATGCGTTCGCGCAGGTCGAACAGCATGGTGCCGCCGCGCCGCCAGGGCACGCCCACCCTGCTGCGGAACTGGGCGACGAGCAGCCCGAAGAAGCCGCAGGCCGCGACGACCAGGACCACGCCGGGGGTGACCCGTGCCGCGCCCTCGGTGTAGGGGCCGAGCTGTACCGCCTCCACGATGAGTGCGGTCGCCGCGGCCGCGTACAGGCCGAGCAGGCTCGCCGGGCGCAGCAGCAGTCCGCCCGCGACGATGGGGATGACGAGGGCGGACGGCGCGCACCACACGGAGTTGGCGAGTGTCCCGGCCGCGATCAGCGGGACGGTGAGCAGCAGTCCGGCGAGCGCGATCCAGTCCGAGCCGTCGCCGCGGAAGTAGTCGACGGCGGCCCGGCGCACGCCGACGCGGGCCCGGTGCCACTGCTTCTTCAACCGGGCCGTGAACGTATCGGCTTCCGCGCGCCGCTCTCGTCCTGCTGCCATTAGTTCGGGACCCTATCCATCGGACCGGCCGCTTGGCACGGGAGGTCCTGGTTGTCCCCCCTGATGGGGACCGGACTCACAGTGAACTTCACGGGACACGTCCATGGGGCCGCACGGGAGAAATTCCCTCGCTTGTCCCGCATTGCCCTGGTAGGCATGGCCTATGGCGAACGAGCAGACGGGCCCCACGCCCGAACTCCGGGTACTGAAGCCGGACGAATGGGACAAGATCTACGCGAATCTCATACGTGCCTTCGGCGGTCCCCCGGAGGCGCCCGAGGAGCGGGAACTATGGAACTCGCTCACCGAGTTCGACCGCTTCCTGGGTGCCTGGGACGGCGACGTGTGCGTGGGGTCGGCGGGCGCCTTTTCCTTCCGGCTGACCGTGCCGGGCGGCGCGTCCGTGCCGGCGGCGGGCGTCACCATGGTCAGCGTGGCCGCCACCCACCGGCGGCGCGGGCTGCTGACGTCGATGATGCGACGGCAGCTGGACGACGTGCGTTCCTGGGGGGAGCCGCTGGCGGTGCTCACGGCGTCCGAGCCGGCGATCTACGGCCGGTTCGGCTACGGAGCGGCGACCTTCCAGACGGACGCGACGATCGACACCCGGCGCGCGGGTCTGTCGGTGCCGGCCGGTACGGATGACGTGCGGCTGCGCTATGCGGAGCCCGCCGAGGTGCTCGACGCCTGTGAGGAGGTGTACGCCCGGCTGGTGCCGGGCCGCCCGGGGATGCCGGCGCGTCGGCCCGGCTGGGAGCGGCTCGGGGTGCTCGATCCGGAGAGCCGGCGGGGCGGGGGGTCGCCGCTGCAGTGCGTGGTCGCCGAGCGGGACGGCGGGACGGTGGGGTATGCGCGGTTCCGTGTGAAGCCGAACTGGGGACCGGCCGGGGCCGACGGCGAGGTGGTCCTCAGCGACCTGGAGGCACTGGATCCGGCGGCGAAGGCGGCGCTGTGGCGGTTCCTGTTCGACATCGACCTGACGTCGACGCTGGTGGCACGCGGGCGGCCGGTCGACGACGGCTGGCAGTATCTGGTGTCGGACATACGCCGCTGCCGGCCGACCCTGCGGGACGCGCTGTACGTACGTCTGGTGGACGTCGGCGCGGCGCTGCGGGCGCGGACGTATCAGGCGCCGGTGGACGTCGTGTTCGAGGTGGCGGACCCCTTCTGCCGCTGGAACGAGGGGCGTTGGCGGCTGACCGGGGACGCGAAGGGCGCGTCCTGCGAGCGTACCGAGGACCCGGCCGACCTGGCCCTGTCCGTACGGGAGTTGGGGGCGGCGTATCTGGGCGGGGTGAGCCTCTCGGCGCTCGCCGCGGCGGGCCGGGTGCGTGCACTGCTGCCGGACGCGCTGGCGGAGGCGTCCCTGGCGTTCGGCAACGCCGGTGCGGCGCCTTGGCTGCCGCACGGCTTCTGAGGGAAGCTCAGGGGCGCTGGCAGGCGGGACACCAGAAGAGGTTGCGGGCGGCGAGGTCGGCGGTGCGGATCTCGCCGCCACAGATGTGGCAGGGCAGGTGGGCCCTGCGGTAGACGTACACCTCGCCGCCGTGGTCGTCGACGCGCGGCGGGCGGCCCATCGCCTCGGGGGTGTGCTCGGGGCGGACGGTGTCGATGCGGTTGTTGCGGACGCCCTCGCGCATGAGCGCGGCCAGGTCGGCCCAGATCGCCTCCCACTGGCCCGCGGTGATGTCCCGGCCCGCGCGGTAGGGGTCGATGCCGTGCCGGAAGAGGACCTCGGCGCGGTAGACGTTCCCCACGCCGGCGACGACCTTCTGGTCCATGAGGAGCGCGGCGATCGTCGTACGGCTGCGGCTGATCCTGCGGTAGGCGTCGGCCGGGTCGGCGTCCGGGCGGAGGGGGTCGGGGCCGAGGCGGTCGTGTATCGCCCGCTTCTCGCCGTCCGTGATCAGGGCGCAGGTGGTGGGGCCGCGCAGATCGACGTACGAGGCGTCGTCGGCGAGGCGGAGGCGGACGGTGTCGGTGGGCGGGGGCGCCGGGGCCGGGCCGAAGGTGACCTTGCCGAAGAGCCCGAGGTGGATGTGGACCCAGTCGGTGTGCCCGGGCCCGGGGTCGCCGAAGCCGAGGAAGAGATGCTTGCCGTGGGCGTCGGTGGTGTGCAGCGGGGTGCGGTCGAGGAGGGCGGCCGCGTCGCTGAACTTGCCCTGGGGGCTGGTGACGCGGAGGGGGTCGCCGGTCGCGAAGGCCCCGGCGTAGTCCGCGGCCAGCCGGTGAATCGTGTGACCCTCGGGCACGGGTCCCCCCTCGTCCGCGTTCCGCCTACTGCTGGGGGTGGTGGGCCGGGATCGGGGGGAGGTCGCCGGTGGTCTCGTAGGCGGAGAGCATGTCGATCCGGCGGATGTGACGCTCGTCTCCCGAGAAGGGGGTGTTCAGAAAGGTCTCGACGAACTTCGTCGCCTCGTCCTGGCTGTGCATGCGTGCGCCGACCGCGACCACGTTGGCGTCGTTGTGCTGACGCCCCAGCGCCGCCGTCTCCTCGCTCCAGGCCAGGGCCGCCCGTACGCCCTTGACCTTGTTGGCGGCGATCTGCTCGCCGTTGCCGGAGCCGCCGATCACGATGCCGAGCGAGCCCGGGTCCGCGGCGGTCCGCTCGGCGGCGCGGAGGCAGAAGGGCGGGTAGTCGTCCTGGGCGTCGTAGATGTGCGGGCCGCAGTCGACGGGCTCATGGCCGGCCGCCTTGAGCCACTCGACGAGGTGGTTCTTGAGTTCGTAGCCCGCATGGTCGGAGCCGAGATACACGCGCATGCGACGAGTGTGACACGGCCGCCGCGGGGAGGCGGCGCGGGGTAGCGGCGGCCGGGGGAGGCGGGCGCGCGGGTCGAAGCGGCGGGCGGCGCCCGGCGGAGGCGGGCGCGCGGTGGAAGGGGCGGGTGGCGCCCGGCGGAGGCGCGCGGGGTGGCGGCGCCCGGGGCAGGGGGCGCGAGGTCGCAGCGCCCGGTGGAGGCGGCGCGGGGTCGCGGCGCGCGGTGGCGACACCCAGCGGAGGCGACGCGGGTGGCGCCGCCGGTGGAGGCGGCACGCAGTGACGGCGCCCGGCCGAGGCGGCGCGGGGTGGAGGCGGCGAGGGTCGCAGCGCCCGGTGGAGACGGCGCGGGGTCGCGGCGCGCGGTGGCCACACCCAGTGAGGCGACGCGGGTGGCGCCGCCGGTGGAGGCGGCACGCAGTGACGGCGCCCGGCCGAGGCGGCGCGGGGTGGAGGCGGCGAGGGTCGCAGCGGCCCGGCGGAGGCGGCCCGGGGTCGCAGCGCCCGGCGGAGGCGGCGCGGGGTCGCAGCGCGCGGTGGCCACACCCAGCGGAGGCGACGCGAGTGCCGACCCGCGGAGGCGCGGGGGGTGGCGGCGCGGAGTGACGGCGCCCGGCCGAGGCGGCGCGGAGTGACGGCGCCCGGCCGAGGCGGCGCGGGGTTGCGGCGTCCGGTGGAGGCGTGCGGGGGGGCGTGTGAAAAGGGTGGGGAATTCCGTGGAACCTCAGGAAAAGCTCAAGGTAACGATCCGGAATCAGAGGTTCCCGTATCCCGGCACCTCCGTTTCACTGGTCCGGCTCGTACCCCGGCGCAAAGGAAGACCCCCCACCATGACTTCGCAGCCGACCCTGACACAGGACGGGAACGGCCCCGGAGGGCCCGACGGCCACGGGACCCCACCGGACTCCGGCCTCCAGGCCGGGCTCAAGAACCGCCACCTCTCGATGATCGCCATCGGCGGCGTCATCGGCGCCGGACTCTTCGTCGGTTCCAGTTCCGGCATCGCGACCGCGGGCCCCGGCATCCTCCTGTCGTACGCCCTCGTCGGCACGCTCGTGGTGTTGGTGATGCGGATGCTCGGCGAGATGTCCGCCGCCAACCCGACGTCCGGGTCCTTCTCCGCCCACGCCGACCGTGCGCTCGGGCCGTGGGCCGGGTTCTCCATCGGCTGGCTGTACTGGTTCTTCTGGGTCGTCGTCCTGGCGGTCGAGGCGACCGCCGGTGCCGCCATCCTCGAAGGCTGGATACCGGCCGTTCCCCAGTGGGGCTGGGCGCTCATCGTGATGGTGGTGCTGACCGCCACCAACCTGGCGTCCGTCGGCTCCTACGGCGAGTTCGAGTTCTGGTTCGCCGGGATCAAGGTCGTCGCCATCGCCGCGTTCATCGTCGTCGGCGGGCTGGCCGTCTTCGGCGTACTGCCCGGCGTCGACAGCGACCAGGCCGGTCTCGCCAACCTCACCGACCACGGCGGCTTCCTGCCCAACGGCGCGGGCGCGATCCTCACCGGCATCCTGCTCGTCGTCTTCTCCTTCATGGGCAGCGAGATCGCCACCCTGGCCGCCGGCGAGTCGGAGGATCCGCAGCGGGCCGTCACCAAGGCGACCAACAGCATCATCTGGCGGATCGGCGTCTTCTACCTCGGCTCGATCTTCGTCGTGGTCTGTCTGCTGCCGTGGGACAGCACGTCCATCACCGAGGACGGCTCCTACGTCGCCGCCCTGAACACGCTCGGCATCCCGCACACGGGTCAGATCATGAACTTCATCGTGCTGACGTCCGTGCTGTCCTGCCTCAACTCCGGGCTCTACACCGCCTCCCGGATGGCCTTCTCGCTCGGCCTGCGCGGGGACGCGCCGAAGGCGTTCGCCCGGACCACCCGCCGGGGCGTGCCGCAGACCGCGATCATCGCGTCGGTCGTCTTCGGCTTCGTCGCCGTGTTCTTCAACTACAAGTTCCCGGACTCCGTGTTCCTCTTCCTGGTCAACTCCTCCGGTGCGGTGGCGCTGTTCGTGTGGCTGGTGATCTGCTGCTCGCAGCTGCGGATGCGGAAGATCATCGAGGCGGAGGCGCCGGAGAAGCTGGTCGTGCGGATGTGGCTGTACCCGTATCTGACGTGGGCCAGCGCGGCGCTGATCGTGTTCGTGCTGGGGTACATGCTGACCGACACGGAGCACAACGGCCGGACGACGGTGCTGCTGTCGCTGCTGGTCGCGGCCATCGTGGTCGTCATCGCGTTCGTGCGGCAGCGGGCTTCCGCCGCGATCAAAGCACGGTGAAGCTCTTCTTCACCTCCTCGTAGGTCCTCAGCGCCGCCGCCTCGTTCTCCGGCCGGTACCAGGTGTTGATCTGGTACGACTTCCCGTCGACGTTGAAGCCCAGTAGCCGGGCGTGCCAGGGGAGGCCCTTGAGGGTGAAGGCGTAGTCCCAGACCACCGCCGGGTGGCCGCGGAACGTCGTCTCCTCCAGTCGGATCTTTCGGTAGTCCTGGCCCTGGTGGGCGTTGCGTTCGGACGTCTGCCAGGTGTCCAGCAGGTCGCCGCGGGCGAGGGAGGACTTGGCGGCGAGTTCCTGGCCGCCGTCCGGTGAGGTGTAGTGGATCTCCGCCCCCGTCTGCACGTCACGCCGCCAGCCCTCGGGCGGCACCCAGGCGAACCCGCCCGCCTCCCGGCGGGCGCCGGGCGGGAGAGTGGCGGGGCGGGATGTGCCCTCGACGGTGGGTGAGCGGCTCCCGGTGACGGACGACGCGCTCGCCGTGGCGTCTGCCCGGTTGCCGTGCCCCGCCTCCCCGGACCTCGTCACCAGGACGACGGCCAGGGCGGCCGCCGCGGTCCCGACGACGGCGGCGGCCATTACGGCCCGCCGCCGTCCGGCGCGGCGCCGGTCCGCCGCGGCTGGGGCGCTCCCGCCTGCCGACCGGGGAACCGGCGACGGCCGCCGCTCGGTGACCGCCCGGGCCAGCTCGACGGCGGACCCTCCGCCCGCCACGTCGGGAACCGGAGACACACCCCCCGGCCCGGACCCGGAGCGATCCGGGCCCGCACCAGGCTCCGGGCCGTGCGGTCCCCCACCGGGCCGGAGGCCCTGCCCCACGACCCCGGAACCTCCGCCCGCCGCCCGAGGACCCGGAGACACTCCCCCCGGCCCGGAGCCGGAGCCATCCGGGCAGGCACCAGGCTCCGGGCCGTGCGGTCCCCCACCGGGCCGGAGGCCCTGCCCCACGACTCCGGAACCTCCGCCCGCCGCCGCAGGAGCCGGAGACACACCCCCGGGCCCGGGTCCCCGGACCACAGGTACGGAACTTGAGCTTCCGTCGGTCGCCTCGGAGGTCTTCGACGCGGCCCCGGGTCCGGGGACGTGCGGTTCCGGTTCCTCGTCCGGGCGGGAGGTCCGGTTCTGGGAAGCCGGGGCCGGGAGTTCAACCGCGGCGTCGGGGAGCCGGGGTGTGGCCCCGGGAGCTGAGTCGGGCCCAGGGTTCTCGTTCACGGCCTCGGGAGCCGGGGGCTCGCCCGCGACCCCGGGGGCCGGCTCATCCGTCCCGGGGATGCCCGCCGCGGAGGGCGGAGTCGCCGGGACGGCCGGGAGGGTGGGGAGTGGGGGCGGGTCGGCGATGGAGGTCAGGGCGGACCGCAGAGTCTCGAGGCCGGGCCGGGCGTCGGGGTTCTTGTCGAGGAGGGCGGTGAGGATCTCGCGCAACGGGCCCGCCACCGGCGGGATTTCGGGGGGCTCGTAGAGGACGGCGTGCAGCGTGGCCAGGGTGGTGGCGCGGGCGAAGGGGGAGTGACCGGCCAGGGCCGCGCACAGAGTGGCGCCCAGGGACCACAGATCGGACGGCGGCCCCTGCGGCCGGCCGGAGACGCGTTCCGGGGCCATGTAATCGGGGGACCCCACCAGCATCCCCACCATCGTGAGCGCCTTGGCATCCTGGATCGCGGCGATACCGAAGTCCGTGAGGACCATACGGCGCCGCTCCCCCTCCTCGACCAGCACATTCCCGGGCTTGATGTCCCGGTGCAGCACCCCCCGCGCATGGACCTGCCGCAGCGCCTCCAGCAGCCCGAGCCCGACGTCCGCCGCACCGCGGGGCCCCAGCGGCCCGTCCTCCGCGATGATCCGCTCCAGCGAACGGCCGTGCACCAGCTCCATGACGATCCACAGCCGTTCGCCCTCGTCGACCACGTCGTAGACCCGTACGACGTTGGGATGGTCGATCCGGGCGGTCGCCCTCGCCTCGCGCAGGCTGCGTTCGCGGCGCGTGCCCGAGTCCTCCGCACCCAGGTCTGCCATCCGCATTTCCTTGACGGCGACCTGCCGGTCAAGCATTTCGTCGGCGGCCCGCCACACCCGCCCCATTCCTCCCTGACCGATACTCTGGACCAGCCGATACCGTCCCGCCACGAGTATCCCTGGAACACCGCCGTTGTTCGCATTTCCCGGCAATGGGCTGCACCCCCTCCGCGAAGCACCGCGTGAAACTCAATAGTCACACTTCGGGCCGTCCCAGCATAGTGCGGACATATTTTGTGGTACCTCTTCGAGTACTGCGAATTCAGGCGCAGGCAAGGGGGGCGAACATGAGTTCTCGTCGCACGCACCGCACGACGATCACCACAGGATCACTGGTCATAGCATCCTTCTCGGCGGTCCTGATCCTTTCCGGAACGGCCGGAGCGGACGATCAGGGGCCGGGGAGCAGCAAAGGGGGAAAGGCCGTCGACCAGGCGCCCACGGGTGTCGAACTGACCACACTCCTGCCCGAGAAGATCTCGGTCGACAACAGTTCGAAAAAGACGGAGATCACCGCCACAGTGAAAAACGGAGGAAGCAAGGAAAGCGGAAGGATCAATCTTCTCGTCGTCGGATTCGACGGCCTCACCGTCAAGAACGTCAAGGGCTGCTCCCCCATTGCCGAGAACAATCTGCCGGAGGGTGCGAACAGCGGTTTCTCCTGCGCCGTCGCCAATCTCTCGGCGGGCGCGTCGAAGTCGTACGCGGTGGACGCGACGTACGACCTGGGCAAGGCCGGGAAGATCTGTCTGCCCGTGCAGAACGCGGACGGCACCAAGACGTTCTGGCAGCAGGGGCCGGTGCCGTTCGGCACCACCAACCCCTCCCCGGACGCACCGGCGACCCCGCTGCTCCTCGGCACCGACAACCAGCCGGTCAACCCCGGAGCCGATGAGCTTCCGAAGACCGGGCCCGCCGAACAGCTGGCGGTGCTGGGGGCGGCCGGCGCCTCGATGGTCGTGGCCGGCGCGGCGGCGCTGTGGTGGTCCTCATGGCGACGGACCGAGGGCGCGCGGGGCTGACGGCACCACGCACAGAGGCTCGCCGGCGGTCGGCCGGCGAGCCTCTGTGTGTGAACCTTGTCAGCGCTTGTTGACGAACGTCCAGGCCGTCGGCAGCACGCCCATCGCCAGGGCGGCCTTCAGGGCGTCACCGATGAGGAACGGGGTGAGGCCGGCCGCGATCGCGGCGGAGGCGGACATCCCGGTGGCGAGGGCCAGGTAGGGCACGCCGACGGCGTAGATGATCGCCGAGCCGAGCACCATGGTGCCCGCCATCCGCCAGGCGGAGCGGTCCGCGCCACGGCGGGCGAGCGCGCCCACGACGACGGCGGCCAGCAGCATGCCGAGGATGTAGCCGAGGGACGGCATCGACATCCCCGACCCGCCCTCCGCGAACCACGGGACACCGGCCATGCCCACCAGCGCGTACACCGCGAGGGAGGCGAAGCCGCGGCGGGCGCCGAGGGTGGTGCCGACAAGGAGCGCCGCGAAGGTCTGGCCGGTCACCGGCACCGGAGAGCCGGGCACGGGCACCGCGATCTGGGCGGCGAGGCCGGTGAGTGCGGCACCGCCGAGCACGAGCGCGGCGTCCCGGACGCGGGAGGCCGGGAGGAGGTCGGCGAGGACCTGTCCGGAGCGGGCGGACGGGACGGTGGCGGTGCTCATGAGGTCTCCGCGGGATGAGGGCGGTTGGGACACCGCGACGCTATACCGGCGTCCCCGCGCCGATCACCATCAGCGCTCGACAAAGGCTCGAACACGGACTTGGTGGGCTCCGGACAAACAACGGACCTCATGCAGGGTGCGAGGTGACGCCGGTCACGGAGGTGAGGTGGCATTGGCGACACCGGGCGTGGGAGGGGCCACTGTAGGGAATCACCAAAGGTACGGTTGGGCACGTCGGGCCGCCCGGTAACCGGAGTGTCACCGTCCGCTTGGCTGCCGTCCACATGATGGGCGGCTTCCCGTGCCCGCGGGCAAGACACCCAAACTGGGCGGCGTTTTGGCCATCTCCCGCATTGGACGAACAGCTCCCATGCCCAGCACCACCGTCGAGTCGCCCCCGAAGCCGGACGACGCCTCCCTCTCGCACGGCCTGAAGCAGCGCCATCTGTCGATGATCGCCCTCGGCGGGGTGATCGGCGCCGGGCTGTTCGTCGGCTCCGGCGCGGGGATCGCCGCCGCCGGGCCCTCGATCGTCCTCGCCTACACCCTCTCCGGCCTTCTGGTGATGCTGGTGATGCGGATGCTGGGCGAGATGTCCGCCGCGTATCCGTCCTCGGGTTCCTTCTCCGCGCACGCCGAGCGGGCCATCGGCCCCTGGGCGGGATTCACCGTGGGCTGGGCGTTCTGGGTGCTGCTGTGCACGGCGGTCGGCCTGGAGGGCATCGGCGCCGCGAAGATCGTCACCGGCTGGCTGCCGGGCACGCCCGAGTGGGCGTGGGTGGCGCTGTTCATGGTGGTGTTCTGCGGGACGAACCTCGCGGCGGTGAAGAACTTCGGCGAGTTCGAGTTCTGGTTCGCGGCCCTGAAGGTCGGCGCGATCACCCTGTTCCTGGGGCTCGGCGTCCTGGCCGTCGTGGGTGTGCTGCCGGGCACGGACTCCCCCGGCATCTCCCACCTGACCGACTTCGTGCCCAACGGCGGCGAGGGCCTGGTGATCGGACTGCTCGCCTCCGTCTTCGCGTACGGCGGTCTGGAGACGGTGACGATCGCGGCGGCCGAGTCGGAGAACCCGGTCAAGGGCGTGGCGAGCGCGGTCCGTACGGCGATGTGGCGGATCGCGCTGTTCTACATCGGCTCCATGGCGGTCATCGTCACCCTCGTCCCGTGGGACTCCCCGGCGGTCGTCGAGCACGGCCCCTACGTCGCCGCCCTGGACACTCTCGGTATCCCCGGCGCCGGTCAGCTGATGAACGTCGTGGTGCTGGTCGCGCTGCTGTCCGCGATGAACGCGAACGTCTACGGCGCCTCGCGCATCGGCTACTCGCTGGTGCGGCGCGGTCAGGGACCGAAGGCGCTCGGCCGGGTGTCGGGCGGGGTGCCGCGGATCGCCGTGCTGGCCTCCTCGGTCTTCGGCTTCCTGTGCGTGCTGCTGAGCTACTGGCGGCCGGACGATGTCTTCGCCTGGCTGCTGAACATGATCGGGGCGGTGATCCTGGTCGTCTGGATCTTCATCGCAGTCTCCCAGCTGCGGCTGCGCCGCCGGCTCGAGCGCGAGGAGCCCGGGAAGCTGGTGGTGCGGATGTGGGCGTTCCCCTGGCTGACGTGGGTGGCGCTGGCCGGTATGGCCGCGGTCTTCGTCCTCATGGCGCGGGAGCCGGACACCCGTGTGCAGCTGTACTCGACGGGCGGGATGACGCTGGCGCTGGCGGCGGTGGGATACGCCTGGCAGCGGGCGCGCACCCGGAGCTGACGCCCCCGCCCGACGGCCCTCGCGTGAACACGCGGGGGCCGTTTTCGCGTGCTCGGGGCTCACGGACGACCGTTGCCGCTGCTAGCGTGTAGTTGCAACACAGTTGCAACAAGGCTGCCTCGTGATCGTCTTCTCACCGTTCACCCGGGCAGGCGGAAAGAAGGAAGCCCCCGCGAGGACGTAACGCGCGGGGGCTTCCGGTATGCGGCAACCCGGGTCATGGTTGCGCAATGACGACACCCAGGACACGGAAGCTGGCCTGCTCGACCTGCAAGGGCAAACACCAGCACCGCCAGCTGACCGGGGCGGAACAGCAGCAGGCCAAGGAGCAGCTGCGCCTCAGGGCCGTGCACGACTTCTGGCTCTGCGAGAACGTGGTGGACGCGGAGACCGGCGCGCAGTGCCGGAACCTGCGCCGGTATCTGCAGTGGAAGCCGTTCTCCCCGCCCGTCAAACTGCAGGTGCCGGAGTGACGGTCACAAATTGCTGAAGTCCGGACCCTTCGTCCGCGTGCGCTTGATCTCGTAGAAGCCGGGGACGGAGGCCACCGCGAGGGTGCCGTCCCACAGACGGACGGCCTCCTCGCCCTTGGGGGTGGGAGTGACGACCGGGCCGAAGAAGGCGATCTCCTCGCCGTCGGGGCCGGGGACGGCGATGACCGGGGTGCCGACCTCCTGGCCCACCTTGTCGATGCCCTCCTTGTGGGAGGCGCGCAGCTCCGGCTCGTACGGGGTGGAGTCCCAGTGCTCCATGAGGGAGTCGGGCAGGCCCACGTCCTTCAGGGCGGCGGCGACCGTCTCCTTCTCAGCACCCTCGCCCTGGTTGTGGAAACGGGTGCCGAGCGCGGTGTAGAGGTCGCCGAGCACCTCGGGGCCGTGCTCCTGCTGGGCCGCGATGACCACCCGCACCGGGCCCCATGCCTTGACCTCGAGCATCTTGCGGTACTCCGGGGGAAGCTCGTCCAGCTTGTCCTCGTTGAGGACCGCGAGGCTCATCAGATGCCAGCGGACCTCGATGTCGCGCAGCTTCTCCACCTCCAGCACCCAGCGGGACGTCATCCAGGCCCAGGGGCACAGCGGGTCGAACCAGAAGTCGACGGGCGTGGCGGGGGACTTGTCCGACATGTCACTCCTCGTGGAGACGATATCTCTGACGGTATCTCTGAGGGGGAACACCGCAGCTCGCCCCGGCCATTCCCGGCTGCCCCGCGTCAGGGGCGCATGGCAGGATCGGTGCTGTTCATCCCTGTCGACGACGCATGAGGAGTCCGACCGTGCCCGGTGAGAATCTTTCCCGCGACGAGGCCCGGGAGCGGGCGGCCCTGCTGTCCGTCGACGGGTACGACGTGTCCCTCGACCTGCGGTCGGCGGTCGGCGAGAGCGGCGGTGAGGGTTCGCGCACCTTCCGCTCCGTGACCACCGTGCGGTTCCGCTGCGCCGAGCCGGGCGCGAGCAGCTTCGCGGACCTGATCGCGCCGAGCGTCACGGCTGTCTCCCTCAACGGGCGGGACCTCGACCCGGGGGAGGTCTTCGACGGCACCCGGATCCGGCTGGAGGAGCTCGCCGCCGAGAACGAACTCGTCGTCGACGCGCAGTGCGCCTACTCCCGCACCGGTGAGGGCCTGCACCGCTTCGTCGACCCCGAGGACGGCGAGGTGTACCTGTACACCCAGTACGAACCGGCCGACTCCCGGCGCGTCTTCGCCAACTTCGAGCAGCCCGACCTCAAGGCCCCGTACCGGTTCGAGGTGCGGGCGCCCGAGGGCTGGAGCGTGTGGAGCAACGGCGCCGGTGAACTCACCGACGGGGTGTGGCGGTTCGCCGAGACCAAGCCGATCTCGACGTACATCACCTGTGTGGTCGCGGGGCCGTACCACTATGTGACGGACACCTACGAGCGGGAGTTCGAGGACGGCACGCGCCTACGGATCCCGCTCGGCGCGATGTGCCGCAAGGGTCTCGCGCCGCACTTCGACGCCGACGACGTGTTCCTGGTGACCAAGCAGGGCCTGGACTTCTACCACGACCACTTCGACTACCCGTATCCCTTCGGGAAGTACGACCAGGCGTTCGTGCCCGAGTACAACCTGGGCGCGATGGAGAACCCGGGGATGGTCACCTTCCGCGAGGAGTTCATCTTCCGGGGCAAGGTCACGCGGGCGTCGTACGAGAACCGGGCGAACGTCATCCTGCACGAGATGGCGCACATGTGGTTCGGCGACCTGGTCACCATGGAGTGGTGGGACGACCTGTGGCTGAAGGAGTCCTTCGCCGACTTCATGGGCACGTTCTCCATGGTCCGCGCGACCCGCTTCACCGACGGCTGGACCACCTTCGCCAACCGCCGCAAGGCGTGGGCCTACCGGGCGGACCAGCTGCCCTCCACGCACCCGATCACGGCGGACATCCGCGACCTCCAGGACGCCAAGCTCAACTTCGACGGCATCACCTACGCCAAGGGCGCCTCGGTGCTCAAGCAGCTGATGGCGTACGTCGGCGAGGAGGCGTTCCTCGAGGGCGCCCGGCGCTACTTCAAGCGGCACGCGTACGGCAACACGCGCCTCGGTGACCTGCTGTCGGTCCTGGAGGAGACCAGCGGGCGGAACATGGCCGCCTGGTCCCGGGCCTGGCTGCAGACGGCGGGCGTCAACTCGCTGACCCCGCAGGTGCTGCTCGACGCGGACGGACGCGTCGACGAGCTCGCGGTCGTGCAGGAGGCCCCCGAGTCGCATCCCGAACTGCGCCCGCACCGGGTGGCGGTGGGCCTCTACCGGCGCACGGGGTCCGGCGCGCTCGAGCGGTACGCGCAGGCCGAGACGGACATCCAGGGGCCGCGTACGGTCGTGGCGGTGCTGGCCGGCGCGGACGCGCCCGAGCTGGTTCTGGTCAACGACGACGACCTGACGTACTGCAAGACCCGCTTCGACGAGACGTCCCTGGCGACGCTGCGGGAGCACCTGGGCGCGCTGACCGACTCGCTCGCCCGCGCCGTGTGCTGGTCGGCGCTGTGGAACATGACGCGGGACGCGCTGCTCCCGGCGCGGGAGTTCATCGACCTGGTGCTGCGGTTCGCCGACCGGGAGTCCGACATCGGCGTGCTGCAGATGGTGCACGCCTGGGCCGAGTCGGCGGTCGTGCACTACACCGCGCCCGAGCTGCGGGCACAGGCCGGGCGACGGCTCGCCGAGGGCGCCATGTCCCAGCTGTACGCGGCGGAGGCGGGCAGCGAACACCAGCTGGCCTGGGCGCGGTTCTTCGCCCACACGGCCGACGCGCCGGCCGACTTCGAGCTGCTGACCTCGCTGCTGGACGGCAGCGCGGCGATCGAGGGGCTGGAGGTGGACCAGGAACTGCGCTGGGCGTTCCTGGAGCCGCTGGCCGCACACGGGATGGCGGACGAGAAGCGGCTGGACGAGGAACTGGCCCGGGACGACACCGCGTCCGGCAAGCGGCACCATGTGCGCTGTCTGGCCGCCCGCCCGTCGGCGGCGGTCAAGGCGCAGTGCTGGGAGCAGGTCGTGGATTCCGACACGCTGTCCAACGCGCTGGTGGAGGCGACGATCGCGGGCTTCGCCCAGCCCTCCCAGCGCGAGCTGGCCGTCCCGTACACGGACAAGTACTTCGCGGCGATCGAGCGGGTGTGGACGGAGCGGTCGATCCAGATCGGCATGCACGTGGTGCGGGGGCTGTTCCCCTCCTTCCAGGACTCGCCGGAGACGCTGGAGGCGACGGACGCGTGGCTCACCGCCCACGAGGACGCGGCACCGGCACTGCGCCGCCTGGTGCTGGAGGCCCGGGACGACC
Organism: Streptomyces sp. NPDC052079; assembly: GCF_040680275.1. Taxonomy (NCBI): domain Bacteria; kingdom Bacillati; phylum Actinomycetota; class Actinomycetes; order Kitasatosporales; family Streptomycetaceae; genus Streptomyces; species Streptomyces sp. NPDC052079. Next base: position 8,153 of record NZ_JBFAWL010000030.1, on the reverse strand, counting down.
TGGCGCGTGCGCTGCGCGGCCAGGAGCGCGACCGGGCCGCCGCCGGCGGCTGAGGCGCACCGCGCGCCTGCTGCGGGCGCGCGTAGCTTTGGCCCATGATTGGGCGTTCCGTCATCGTTACGGAATTCAGTCAATAGCAGCCGTAACCCCTGGCCCGGACCCGAACGGACCAGGGGTTTTCGGTATCCGAACACGCGTCCTTTAGTGCATGCTTGTCCTCATTTGTCGACGAGCCTGTAACAGGGGTTCAGGGACCGTCCGGAGAAGGGAAATTGCCGGGCATGAACCACAACACCCCGCTCTCCCCCCGCCCCCTGCACCACCTCTCCACCGGCACCGGACGGCGTGTGCTGACCCACGCACAGCTCCGCGCCCACGGCGTCTCGGCCGCGGAGGCCGGTGAGCAGTGCCGTCCCGGGGGACCCTGGCAGCAGCTCCTCCCGGGTGTCGTGCTGCTCCACCCCGGCCCGCCGACCAGTGAGGAGCGTCTGCACGCGGTGCTGCTGTACGCGGCGCGGGAGCGGACCGCGAGCGTCCCCGTCCAGCCCGGCGCGGACGCGCCGCCCGCGTCCCCCTACGGCGAGGTGATGATCAGCGGGCTGGCCGCGCTGACCTTGCACGGCTTCTCCTCCGCTCCGCCGCTGCCGTCCCTGGAGGCCTTCGACGTCCTGGTCCCGCGGCTGCGCCGGCTGCGCTCGACGGGCTGCGCCCGTGTCGTCCGCACCGCCTCCCTGCCTGTCCCGGAGCAGGTCACGGGCCTGCCGGTGGCGCCGGTCCCGCGCGCACTGGCCGATGCGGTGGCGGGCCTGGAGGACGCGGACACCGTGCGCCGGCTGCTGACGGAGGCGGTGCGGGGCGGCCACTGCGAGCCGGCGGCGGTGGTGCGGGAGCTGACCGGCGCGAAGCTGCTGAACCGGCCGCACGTGGTGGACGCGGTGGACTCGCTGCTGGCCGAGGGCCGGACGCTCGCCGAGGCGCGGCTGTACCGGATGGTCCGCGACCACGGCCTGCCGGACCCGTGCTGGAACGTCGATCTGCGCCTCCCGGGCGGCCCTCACCTGGGCGGTGTGGACGCGTACTGGCCCGACCAGGCGGTGGCGGTCGAACTGGACACCCGTGCGCCCCGCCCGGGCCGGCGCCCCGAGGACGACGCCGAGTGGGCGGAGTACACCCGCAAGCGCGAACACCTGGAACGCCTGGGCATCACGGTCGTGCACATCACCCCGCGCAAGCTCCGGGACGCGATGGAGCAACAGGCGACGGTGGTCCGTACGGCCCTGATCGCCTCGGCCGACCGCACCCCGCCGGCCTACGTGGTGGCCCTGCCGCGTTAGGGGCTGCCGCCCCAGGGGTGCCGTACGAACCCCGCCGGGGACAGCGGCCCCCGGCGCGCACTCCCCCGCTGCCCGGAGGGCCTGGGCGGCCCCTGCGGCGGCGTGGGCGTCAACCCGCGGCTTCTTCCTCCGCCTTACGGCCGCACGCACCACGAAGCCCACTCGGCCCGGCATCGGGGCGCCGTCGCCCGGGACCGGCACGGCCCGTCCTCCGGTGCCGAACCGGTCCGCCGAGCACGCGGCTACCCCTCGACGGGCTGCTCCACCCGGCCCGCCGCGGCCGTTCACGCCACACACGCAGACACGCGGTGGGTCCGGGGCACCGGCACCCAGGACCTGCTCGCCCGCCGAGAACGCGGCTACCCCTCGACGGGCTGCTCCACCCGGCCCGCCGCGGCCGTTCACGCCACACACGCAGACACGCGGGGGTCGGGGGCACCGGGGCACTCAGGACCTGCTCGCCCGCCGAGCACGCGGCTACCCCTCGACGGGCTGCTCCACCCGGCCCGCCGCGGCCGTTCACGCCACAGACGCAGACACGCGGTGGGTCCGGGGCACCGGCACTCAGGACCTGCTCGTCCGCCGAGCACGCGGCTAGCCCTCGACGGGCTGCTCCACCCGGCCCGCCGCGGCCGTTCACGCCACACGCAGACACGCGGGGGTCGGGGGCACCGGGGCACCCAGGACCTGCTCGTCCGCCGAGAACGCGGCTACCCCTCGACGGGCTGCTCCACCCGGCCCGCCGCGGCCGTTCACGCCACAGACGCAGACACGCGGGGGTCCGGGGCACCGGCACCCAGGACCTGCTCGCCGGCACGACAGGCTCGCGGTGCGGTCGACGCCAACGGGCTGGGCGGACGGGTTGGCCGCCGACGCGACGCCCCTGCGGCACACCCCTTCAGGCGCGGGACGCCCTGCTGGTGGCGGTGGAGGAGGACGCGTCCGTGCGGGGCCGAGGCCGTGAATTGCGTGGGCGGGTGTGGGCCGCGCTCACCGGGGACGGGCCGGGTGAGCGGCCCGAGTTCGGCGGCGCCTGCTGGGGCCCGGCCCGGCTCGCCGCCCGTGACTGCCTCCGGGTGCTGAACAACAGCGCGCCCGACCGGATCCGCGTCTGCGCGCACGAAGGACGCCTGACCCTGCGTATGCATGGGGGACTTGTCGGCTTCGGGCCTCATCTCCCCATAAGCACACCGGGGGTTTTCCCCACACATCCATTTCGTTTCGGCCAACTCTCGCCAAACGTCTGCCCCTTGCGTAAGGCTCAACGATCGTCCGGGCTCTTGTTCCGGACCGTCGCGGCCAGGGTCGATCGGATCCGGTCGCTCCCGATCGATCCTTTACGTACAAGGGATGCCGATGACCCACACGCCCCAGCGCGAACCCATATCGGGTACCAGACGCGCGGCCCGCATAGCCGTGGCCGCCGGCCTCGTCGCCGCGCTCGCCGCGGCCGGGCCGGTCCCGGCGGCCCTCGCCGCCGACACACCGCCCGCCGCGCCGGCCGACGCCGACGTCAAGTCCGCCGACCGCAAGCTCGGTGCGGACGACGCGGACCTGCTCGCCGAGGCCAAGGCCGACGGCGCCAAGCACGTCACGATGATGATCGCCACCGCTCCCGGCAAGACCGAGCAGGTCGCCGAGCAGCTGGACGCGGTCAAGGGCGGCTCGGTCGGCCGGACCGACGACAAGCTCGGCTACGTCCGCGCCACCGTCCCCACCGGCAAGGCCGACGCGGCGATCGCCGCCGCCACCAAGCTCTCCTCCGTGCACGGTGTCGACCTGCGCGACGAGATCCCGCTGGACGACCCGACGCCCGCCGCGGACACCACCGAGCGCGCGGGCAAGAACCGCGGCGACCAGGGCCAGACTTACAGCGGCCCCGACCGGCGGACCCCCGCGAAGAACCCGTACAACCCGTCCTTCGAGACCGGCGCCGTCGAGTTCGTCGAGGACAACCCGAAGGCGGACGGCCGCGGCGTCACCATCGGCATCCTCGACTCGGGCGTCGACCTCGGCCACCCGGCGCTGCAGAAGACCACCACGGGCGAACGCAAGATCGTCGACTGGGTGACGGCGACCGACCCGATCGTCGACAACGACCGGACCTGGCGTCCGATGGTCTCCTCCGTCTCCGGGCCGACCTTCACCTACGGCGGCAAAACCTGGACGGCACCGGAGGGCTCCTACCGGGTCAGCACCTTCCTCGAGTCGTACACCACAGGCGGTGACGCGGCCGGTGACGCCAACCGCGACGGCGACACCACCGACTCCTGGGGCGTGCTCTACGACGCCGCCGCCGGCACGGTCCGCGTCGACCTGAACAACAATCAGGACTTCGGCGACGACACCCCGATGAAGCCGTACAAGGACGGCTTCCAGATCGGGTACTTCGGCACCGACGACCCGAAGACCGAGGTCGCCGAGCGCCAGCCGTTCGTCGTGGAGATCCGCAAGGACGTCCCGATGGACCCCTACGGCGGCGACTGGGTCGACAAGACGGCCGACTTCGTCAACATCGGTGTCATCGAGGGCTCGCACGGCTCGCACGTCGCCGGCATCACCGCCGCCCACGGCCTGTTCGGCGGGAAGATGAACGGCGCCGCCCCCGGCGCGAAGCTCGTCTCGTCCCGTGCCTGCACCTGGTCCGGTGGCTGCACCAACGTCGCGCTCACCGAGGGCATGATCGACCTCGTCACCCAGCGCGGCGTCGACATCGTCAACATGTCCATCGGCGGCCTGCCGGCGCTCAACGACGGCAACAACGCCCGCGCCGAGCTCTACACCCGCCTGATCGACACCTACGGCGTGCAGCTGGTGATCTCCGCGGGCAACTCCGGCCCCGGCGCCAACACCATCGGCGACCCCAGCCTCGCCGAGAAGGTCATCTCCGTCGGCGCGTCCGTCTCCCGCGAGACCTGGGCCGCCAACTACGGCTCCGTGGTGGAGAAGAAGTACGACATGATGCCCTTCTCCTCGCGCGGCCCGCGTGAGGACGGCGGCTTCACGCCGACGCTGGCCGCGCCCGGCGCCGCCATCAACACCATCCAGACCTGGTCGCCGGGCGCCCCGGTCGCCGAGGCGGGCTACGGCCTCCCGGCCGGTTACGGCATGCTCCAGGGCACCTCGATGGCCTCCCCGCAGGCCGCCGGAGCCTCCGCGCTGCTGCTCTCCGCCGCGAAGCAGAAGCGCATCGACCTCACCCCGGCGAAGCTGCGCACCGCCCTCACCTCCACCGCCGAGCACATCCCCGGTGTGCAGGCCTACGAGGAGGGCGCCGGCCTCATCGACATCGAGGACGCCTGGGACGCCATCCGCGACGGCGCCACCGCGCACCAGTACACGGTGAAGGCGCCGGTCGACACCGCGATCGACCAGTTCCTGAAGACCCCGGGCTTCGGCACCGGCCTCTACGACCGCGAAGGCGGCCTGAAGGCGGGCCAGAAGAAGACGTACGACATCACGATCACCCGTACGTCCGGCCCCGACCGCGCGATCCGCCACGAGCTCGACATCGAGAACAACGAGGGCCGCACCTTCCGGATCCTCGGCGGCGACGACATCGCGCTGCCGCTGAACAAGCCGGTGACCGTCAAGGTGCAGGCCGCGCCGGGCTCGGCCGGCATCAAGAGCGCGATCCTGGAGGTCGACGACCCGCGCACCGAGGGTGTCGACCGGCAGATCCTCAGCACCGTGGTCGTCTCCGCGCCGCTGGACCACACGTTCTCCGCCTCGGGCACGGCCCAGCGCAACGGCACGACCTCCTACTTCGTCACCGTGCCCGAGGGCGCGAGGACGCTGGAGATCGCGATGAGCGGGCTGAAGGACAAGAGCCAGACCCGGTTCATCGCCATTCACCCGTACGGCGTCCCGGCCGACCCGACCTCGACGGTCAACTGCTACCCGAACTACGCCAACCCGGCCAACACCTGCCGCCCCGACGTGCGTTCGTACGCGGACCCGCAGCCGGGCGTCTGGGAGATCGAGGTCGAGTCGCGCCGCACGTCGCCGCTGCTCGACAACCCGTACAAGCTGGACGTCGCGGTGCTCGGCGCGGCCTTCGACCCGGAGACCGTGACCGTGCCCGAGGCGAAGGTCGGCACGCCGGCCGCCGTCTCGTGGAAGGTGACGAACGAGCTCGCCGCGCTCGAGGGCAAGCTGGTCGGCGGGCCGCTCGGCTCGTCCAAGACCGACCGCCCGGCGATCCGGACGGGTGAGACGCACACGACGAAGGTCGAGGTGCCCGAGGGTGCCGCGTCGCTCGACGTGGCCATCGGCAACGTCACGGACACCTCCGCCGACCTGGACCTGACGGTCTACGACAAGGACGGCCACGAGGTCGCGCAGTCCGCGGACGGCGACTCGGAGGAGTCGGTGTCCATCGCCTCCCCGGCGGCCGGTGAGTACACCGTCGAGGTCGTGGGCTACTCGGTCCCTGCCGGTTCCACGGACTACGACTACCTGGACGTGTTCTTCTCCGCCTCGCTCGGCTCCGTCGACGTCGACGGCTCCGCGCCGGTGAAGCTCGGCACGGGCGACTCCGCCACCGTCTCCGGCAACGTCACCGTCGCGGCGGCGGCTCCCGAGGGACGGGCGTTCTTCGGGCGCGTGCAGCTGGTGAACGCGCGGGGCACGGTCGCGGGCGTCGGCAACGTGGCGATCGGGAAGGTCGTCCCGTAACGGGCCGACCCTGACACGACGAGAGGGGCGGGCGTCCGTACGGGCGCCCGCCCCTTCGCCGTGCCCGGCGGACCCGCTCAGCCGCAGGTCAGGGAGCGTGACGCGGAGAGCGAGGCGATGATCCCGGCCCGCTCGCGCGCGATCTCCTCCTCGCCGGCGATCACTGTGTCGGGGGCGCGCAGCGCGCGCACTGCCGTGTGCAGCCTGCTCTTGACCGTGCCCTCCGGAACGCCGAGCTGTTCGGCTATGGAACGCACCGGCAGGTCGGCGTAGAACCGCAGCACCACGACCTGGCGCTGCGCGTCGGGCAGCTCGTCCAGACCCCGGGCGACGGCCAGGGACAGCAGGCTGTCTCCTCGCCGGAAGGCGTCTCCGCCGGTCGCAGCGCAGCCAGCCGCTCCCCGAGCCGCTCCTGACGGCGTTTGGCCCGGTGCCAGTCCATGGCGAGGTTGGAGGCGACGACCGCCGCCCACGCCGAGACATCCCGCGGCGCCTCCCGGCCGCTCGCGGCACGTTCCAGCAGCCGCAGACGGACCTGCTGCACCCCGTCCGCCAGGTCCGCCTGCGGCACCCCGCCCAGTGCGAGCACCGCCCGCACCCCGCGTTCCTGCGCCGCGTCCAGCGGGTCGTCGTCGGCGGCGACGTACGACCCCCGGCCGCGCCGGGCCCTTCCGCGCAGCACTGCCCACCCCCCTCGCGCTGTTTCTCCTACGACGCCGCTCCCGCCGGGAACGTTCACGCGACTTCTCCGGATGCCGCCGAGGCGTACATCACATCTCCGTGTGGGCGAGGGCCGACCGGGCAGGGAACCTTGCGGTCCACACCCCCCATGGGCTGAATTCCTGCAGCTCAGCGGGGTGACGACCGAAGGTCCGCAACTCGCGCGCACTGCCCTGCCGTCCCAGTGGGCGGGCAACGCGGCAAAGAATTGGACAGGCGGGCCGTGGTCGGCCGCATCATGGAAGAGCCTCGGCCAGGCAACATCGGGTACGTATCAGGACGCAGTAGGGAGTCGCCGTGAGGGTCGGAATCGTCGGAGCCACCGGTCAGGTGGGCACGGTCATGCGCAGGATCCTCAACGAGCGGAACTTCCCGGTCACGGAGCTGCGCCTGTTCGCCTCGGCCCGTTCGGCCGGCACCGAGCTGGACGGCGTGACGGTGGAGGACGCGTCCACCGCCGACTACACCGGCCTGGACATCGTGCTGTTCTCCGCGGGCGGCGCGACCTCGAAGGCGCTGGCCGAGAAGGTCGCCGGGCAGGGCGCCGTGGTGATCGACAACTCCTCCGCCTGGCGCAAGGACCCCGAGGTTCCCCTCGTCGTCTCCGAGGTCAACCCGCACGCCATCGCGAACCGCCCCAAGGGCATCATCGCCAACCCGAACTGCACCACGATGGCCGCGATGCCGGTGCTGCGCCCGCTGCACGCGGAGGCGGGTCTGGAGGCCCTGGTCGTCGCCACCTACCAGGCGGTGTCCGGCTCGGGTCTCGCGGGCGTCGCGGAGCTGCACGGCCAGACCCAGAAGGTGGTCGACGAGGCCGACAAGCTGACCCACGACGGTGCGGCGGTCGACTTCCCCGAGCCCGGCGTCTACAAGCGCCCCATCGCCTTCAACGTGCTGCCCCTCGCCGGCAACCTCGTCGACGACGGTCTGAACGAGACCGACGAGGAGCAGAAGCTGCGCAACGAGTCCCGCAAGATCCTGGAGATTCCCGGGCTCAAGGTCTCCGGCACCTGTGTGCGCGTCCCGGTCTTCTCCGGCCACTCGCTGCAGATCAACGCCCGTTTCGCCCGCCCCATCAGCGTCGAGCGCGCGACCGAGCTGCTCGCGGACGCCGCGGGTGTCGTCCTCACCGACATCCCCACGCCGCTCCAGGCGGCCGGCCAGGACCCGTCGTACGTCGGCCGCATCCGCCCCGACGAGACGGTGGACAACGGCCTGGCGCTGTTCGTCTCCAACGACAACCTCCGCAAGGGCGCGGCGCTGAACGCCGTACAGATCGCGGAACTGGTGGCGCAGGAACTGCGCGCCTGACGCCGACGACGACGTGAGAGGCGGGCTGCCCCAGTGTATCCCGCCCTGCCCCACCCGCACGCGCACGTGGCGCCCGCCCGGCCCGCGGGGGCGCAGTCCGGGGAGCTC